>JBFFWN010000095.1:0-12053 GCA_041570235.1 Lysobacterales bacterium
AAAGGCCCCACCTTTGGCGGAGCCTTTTTTGTTTATGGCGGAGAGGGAGGGATTCGAACCCTCGAAGGGCTATTAACCCTTGCTGGTTTTCAAGACCAGTGCATTCAACCGCTCTGCCACCTCTCCATGATAAAGTGACGCAGATTGAGGTGCGCAGAATACAGAAAAACCTGCCGGTATTCCACCCCTGTCCTAATGCATATGACAAATTATTTTAAATTGGGTACAGTACCGCCCTGGGAATGTGTTTTTGAGAATTATTATCATTGAACTTTCAGAAAGAACCCCTATCTTAGATACATCCAAATTTAACTAAATGGAGCTTTGACCAACGTATGAATCAAGTACAGTACAGATCCCAGATTGCACAGCCTCTATCGGCTGTCGAGATGAACAAGGTTTTACGCAATACCTACGCGCTGTTGTCCATGACCTTGCTGTTCTCAGCGGTAATGGCAGGTGTTTCAATGGCCAACAATTGGCCACATCCGGGTATTATGATCACCCTGGTTGGTTATTTCGGGTTGCTTTTCCTGACCACCAAGCTTCGAAACAGCGGATGGGGTGTTCTTTCCGTGTTTGCGCTGACAGGGTTTATGGGCGCAACACTGGGGCCGATACTCAATATGTATCTGTATCGTTTCGGCAACGGTTCCGAAATCATCATGATGGCTCTTGGTGGCACGGGCATAATTTTCCTGGCCATGTCCGGTTTGGCTTTAACCAGTAAGCGGGACTTCTCGTTTATGGGAAAATTCCTGATGATTGGTATATTGGTGGCCTTTTTTGCCGGCCTGGCCAATATCTTCCTGGGGATGCCGGCATTGGGTCTGGCCGTATCCAGCATGTTTGTGCTGTTGATGGCAGGTCTGATCCTGTTCCAGACACAGCAGATTGTTCAGGGTGGTGAGACCAACTACATCATGGCAACGGTTACGTTGTTTGTCAGTGTGTTCAACCTGTTCACCAGCTTGCTGCACCTGCTGGGCGTCGGGTTTGGCGAAGACTGAACCACTCTCCCCCACTTAGCAAAAGACCCGCAAAATGCGGGTCTTTTTTTGCCTGCTTGATTTGCCTGCTTAAATGGGGACTGCGCCAACAATTCAGGGCGTGATACTTTTCATTCCACCCATGTAAGGCTGCAGGGCCTCCGGGATCAGCACGGAGCCGTCCTGCTGCTGATAGTTCTCCAGAACCGCAATCAGCGTTCTGCCCACCGCCAAACCTGAGCCGTTGAGGGTATGGACCAGTTCCGGCTTACCGGTTTCCGGATCCCGCACACGGGATTTCATCCGGCGCGCCTGGAAATCGGTGCAATTGCTGCAGGATGAAATTTCGCGATAGGCGCCCTGCCCCGGCAGCCAGACCTCGATATCGTAGGTCTTGCTGGCAGAAAACCCCATGTCGCCGGTGCAAAGCACAATGGTGCGGTACGCCAGGTTCAGCTTCTGCAAAATCTTTTCCGCGTTACTGATCAGTTCCTCGTGGGCTGCCGGCGAATCATCGGCCCGCACGATATGAACCAGCTCAACCTTTTCAAACTGATGCTGACGAATCATACCGCGGGTATCCTGACCGGCAGAACCGGCCTCGCGACGGAAACACGGCGTTTGCGCAACAAACTTCAGCGGAAGGTCCTCTGCCGCAAAAATCTGGTCAGCCGCCAGGTTGGTCACCGGCACTTCCGCGGTCGGCACGAGGTAGCGAGGCGGATCATCGGTGGTGGCAAACGCATCATCGGAGAACTTGGGTAACTGGCCGGTTCCCTGCATGGTCTCACCCTTGACCAGGTAGGGCACGTAAACCTCGGTATAAGCATGCTCCTCGGTATGCACATCCAGCATAAATTGCGCCAATGCGCGATGCAGCCTGGCAAACGAGGATTTCAGCAAGGTGAAACGTGCGCCTGCCAGTTTTGCGGCGGCCTCGGCGTCCATCATCCGGTGCAACTCGCCCAGCTCGACATGATCACGTGGTTCAAACTCAAAACTGGGTACCACGCCCCATTTGCGCAGTTCAACATTGTGCGACTCGTCTTCACCAACAGGCACATCATCAGCTGCCAGGTTTGGCATATCCAGCGCCCAGGCTGCCTGCTGATCACGCACCTCCCTGAATTGCGTCTCTGCGGCCTTCAGGTCGTCACCCAGCTTTGCCACCGCTGCCAGCAACGGTTGGATATCCTCACCGCGGGCCTTGGCCTGGCCAATGGACTTGGCCGAGGCATTTCGTTGGCTTTGCAGGGTCTCAACGTCAATTTGCAGGGTTTTGCGGCGGGCTTCCAATGCCTCGTATTTTGCAGCATCAAGACTGTAACCGCGTAATTGTAGCGCGCTGACGGTCTGCTCAAGATTGTGTCTTAAAATCAGTGGATCAAGCATGTTTTTTTCTGTCTTAAAAGGAAAGCGGCATTGTAACGCCTGGCGCACACATTTTCCGCTAACAAATGCGCCGATGTTTGAATTGGCCCCGGGCAATAAGCGCTGGCGTTAGAGTGGATTGATTAATGGGCAAGCTTATTCAGGAATCACCGCCCTGCCCACCAGGTCTGTGCCTTCAGGTGGTTCAAAGCTAAATAACTGCTCGTCAACGGCGGTATTTTTTGACGTGTTGGTAAACTGGATTTCGGTGCGCTGACCAAAGGCGTCTTCCATCGTCATCATGCGAATTCCATTGCCATCCAAACCCAGCAATAGGCGTTCGAACTCGGCCTCCGGATCCAGGCTTCTCAGTTCAAGTAAGAGCACGTCATCAACATCACCCGCTTCCGTTACCTTGAACTGCTCGTCCAGGTGACTGACATCCGTCAGTAGCATCAGGGGCGAGTCTGCAGAATCTTCGGATTGCGGTTTGACTGTCACCTGCTCAAGGGATTCGTCATATATCCATATGTTGTGGCCATCAGCGACGATCAATTCCGGAAATTCACCTCCATATACCCAGCGTAGCTTATCCGGCGTCTGCAGCCAGACCTGGCCCTCTGTCCGGTCCTGAATGCGGCCATCCTGGGAGATGACGGTCTGGGTAAAGTCTGCCTGGAAGTTCTTCAATTCAGAAGCAAAGCGTTCCAGTTCGGCTCGTGCGGATAGCGCGCCATCTGCTGATGCAGCTGAAAGCAGCAAAAGGCAGAGCCATATCGGTAAGAACTTCATCAATCGTTTCATCATTAATCCCTTGGGGGCGCTGGCGCCAATACCTCGCGCTGGCCATTGTGTTCAGGCGGCGATACCACACCGGTTGCCTCCATCTCCTCGATGATCCGCGCAGCGCGGTTGTAACCGACACGCAACTGACGTTGAACACTGGATATCGAAGCCTTCCTGGAGGTTGTTACAAAGGCAACAGCCTGGTCATAAAGTTCATCCTGGTCGCTGTCAGGCTCCTTGGGGATTCCACTGGCATTGATGGTCATGCCATCGGTGGTCATCTGGGTTTCCTCCAAAATTTCATCGACATAGTTGGGCTCACCCAGGGATTTCAGGTAATCCACCACACCATGAACCTCATGATCATCCACAAACGCACCATGCACGCGTTCAGGAATAGATGTACCCGGTGGCATGTACAGCATATCGCCATGACCCAGCAGTTGCTCGGCACCCATCTGGTCGAGGATGGTGCGTGAGTCGACACGCGATGAGACCTGGAAAGCGATGCGGGTGGGTATATTTGCCTTGATCAGACCTGTGATCACGTCAACGGACGGCCGCTGCGTCGCCAGGATCAGGTGAATACCCGAAGCACGCGCTTTTTGCGCCAGTCGGGCGATCAACTCATCGATCTTCTTGCCAAGGATCATCATCATGTCGGCCAGTTCATCGACGATCACAACGATATACGGCAGGTGCTCAAGTTCCGGCGCTTCCTGGTCGGGGTAGAACTCGTCGGGTTTGAAAAGCGGGTCCTTCAGCGGTGTGCCGGCTTCCTTGGCGTCGCGAATCTTTTTGTTGAAGCCTGTCAGGTTACGTACACCCATCGCCGACATCAGCTTGTAGCGCCGTTCCATCTCCGCCACGCACCAGCGCAGGGCGTTGGCAGCCTCCTTCATATCGGTGACCACCGGCGCCAGCAGGTGCGGGATATCTGCGTAGATCGAAAGCTCCAGCATCTTGGGATCTATCATGACCAGCCTGACCTCTTCAGGACCGGTTTTATACAGCAGACTCAGTATCATGGCGTTCAAAGCCACCGACTTGCCGGAGCCGGTGGTGCCGGCAACCAACAGGTGCGGCATTTTGGCAAGGTTGGCCACTTTCGGGCGACCGGAAATGGTCTTGCCCAGCGCCAGTGTCAACGGCGAGGTGGATTTATCATATACCTCGGAGCGGAGAATCTCTGACAGAAACACCATCTGCTTGTTGATATTGGGTATTTCCAGGCCGATGGTCGATTTACCCGGTATCACCTCAACAACGCGCACGGAAACGATGCTCAATCCACGGGCCAGGTCTTTTGCCAGGTTCATGATTTGCGCCGATTTCACGCCCGGCGCCGGTTCCAGCTCGAAACGGGTAATGACCGGTCCCGGGTGAACCGCAACAACATCCACCTGCACTCCAAAGTCCGCAAGCTTCAGTTCAACCTGTTTTGAAAGCGCCTTCAGGGCGTCCTCACTGTAGCCGGGCAGCTGGTCATGGGGCTCATCCAACAGGTCAAGCGGAGGCAATGAATCTGCGGGCAAGTGGTTGAATAAAGGTCTTTGTTTTTCCTTGGCCACACGCTTGCTGGGTTGCTCGGCGGGCATGTTGATCTGTGGCTCGATGCGTGGTTCTTTTTTGCCCTTCTGCCGTACTGAATCGGTTTTACGCACCACTTCCCTTTTCGCCTTGGCGCGCCTTCCGGCAAACCAGTCGCGCATGCCTCCAACCCCTGCTGCCAGCCAGTCGAACAGCTCAAGCGTAATACGACCGGTCACGTCCATGACATAAAACCAGCTCAGCCCGGTAAATAGCGTAATACCCACCAGCATCAACGAAAACAGGAACAGCGTGCTCCCCAGCATACCGGTCCATTGCAGTAAGGGTGAGGCAACCACGGCGCCAATCACTCCACCACCGTTGGCAGGCATCGAGCCGGCGGGCGGCATCAGGTGCATATCGCTCAAACCCGTGGATGAGAGCAAAAACAGGATCAGGCCGGTAACCATGGCCACCGCTTCCAGCAAGCCCGGAATCTCATCCGTTATTTTCTTGCTCCACACGCGCCAGCCTCCGTAAACAACAATGAGTGGCAGCAAATACGCGACATAACCGCTCAAACCGAGGAAGGCATCTGCAAGCCACGCACCGAGTATGCGGCCGGCATTCTGAACATGGTCTGAATTGGTGGTGCTGAAAGGCCCGGGATCAGTAGGCGAATAAGTAAACAGGCAGGCCACCAGGTAGACCGCCACCAGTATCGAAAACAGGAATGCAACCTCTCTTAAACGTTGTGTCAGTTGCGATGGAGCAGTATCTGCTTTTGCGGGCTTCTTTTTTGCTTGCGCCAATGTTATCTACCTTATAAGGTTTGTTACTTAAGTTATTATATTTGAAGTTAAATAAAGCAATAATACAAGGCTATATTAATGATTGCCCCATACAATTCAAGCCATAATGCCACATTCAATTCAAATGGTTGGAATAAACATTGGAACAGGCATATGGAATATGGTGCCGATCAGTTAACATGGTGCACTTGAATCTGTCCGTCCAGCCACAAACTGGATAGAGATAAGAACATCCAACTTATGTGCCTGCACTTTCTTTTGGGGGCACCTGATGTATATATGGAGCAATTATACATGAGTGAAATCAAACACCGTCGTCTGTTAATCGTTGGTTCCGGCCCGGCCGGTTACACTGCCGCAATCTATGCCGCACGAGCCAACCTGAAACCAACGGTTATCACCGGCATTCAGCAAGGCGGACAACTGACCATCACAACCGATGTGGATAACTGGCCGGGCGACGCGGAAGGCGTTCAGGGCCCCGAGTTGATGCAGCGTATGCTGGCTCATGCCGAGCGTTTTGAAACCGAGATCATCTTTGATCACATCCATACGGTAGATCTCGAGCAATACCCCTTTCAGCTTGAGGGCGATGCCGGAAAGTACAGTTGCGATGCGATGATCGTTGCAACCGGCGCCAGTGCCAAGTACCTGGGTCTGCCTTCCGAACAGGCCTATATGGGCCAGGGTGTCTCGGCCTGCGCGACCTGTGATGGTTTTTTCTACCGGGACCGCAAGGTCGCGGTGGTCGGTGGTGGTAATACAGCCGTTGAAGAAGCACTTTACCTGTCAAACCTGGCTTCTGAAGTCGTGGTGGTACACCGCCGTGACGAGCTCCGGGCGGAAAAAATGCTCCAGGACCGCCTGTTTGAAAAAGCACGCAGTGGCAACGTCAGTTTTATGTGGGATCACAATGTCGAGGAGGTCCTCGGTGGTGATACCGGGGTGACCGGCCTGAGGGTTAAACATACCAAAACCGGCGAACTGACCGATATTGATGCTGACGGTATCTTCATTGCCATTGGGCACAATCCCAATACCGAGATCTTCAAGGACAAATTGAAGATGAAAGACGGTTACCTCAGCATTCGAAGCGGCACAGAGGGATACGCAACCATGACCAGCGTTCCCGGCGTATTTGCCGCCGGCGATGTCACTGACCATGTCTACCGCCAGGCTGTGACTTCTGCCGGTTTTGGCTGTATGGCCGCCCTTGACGCCGAGCGTTGGCTGGAAGAACAAAAAGACATTCCTGCCTGATATGAGGCCGGATCATGATCCCGACACTTGGAATTGATCCGAAGTCAGGCTTTCCACCTGTTGATCAGGCCCTGGAATACCCCCAGGGCCTTTTGGCTGCAGGCGGTGATTTAACCCCCACCCGGCTGCTCGATGCCTACAGGCATGGTATTTTCCCATGGTATTCCGATGATGAACCCATTCTTTGGTGGTCACCGGCGCCGCGTTGCGTCATCTACCCCGACGAGGTGCATATATCACGGCGCCTACGCAGACAATATAACAAGGGCTCATACTCACTGACCGTTGATACACATTTTTCAGACGTCATTGAGGCCTGCGCAGGGCGCCGGCCTGATCAGCATGGAACGTGGATCACGCAGGACATGAAAAACGCATATATCCGCCTTCACCACCTGGGCCATGCACATGCTGTTGAAGTCTGGTCAGATGGCAAGTTGGCAGGTGGTATCTATGGTCTGGCCCTGGGAAAAGTGTTTTTTGGCGAATCCATGTTCAGCCGTGAGCGCGATGCCAGCAAGATCGCCCTCGTTGCGCTGTGCCGGCAACTGCATCGATGGGGTTTTGAAATACTCGATTGCCAGGTCAAAAACCCGCATCTTGTCAGCATGGGTGCGGTTGAAATATCGCGGGAAACCTTTCAGCAGCATTTGCAGGCCGCCCGGGCTGATGACCATTGGCAAGCGGGTTTTGAAGCAGAATCCAGATGGTAGGCAGTGCAACAAAATCAGCCGGAATCTGAAGAACCCTCAAGCATGATATACACATGGGTGATCATGTCCTGCTCGGCGGTATTGGCCGGGTCGGTAATATAATGCTCCCATGACACGATGCCCTGTTTAAGCCCATGGGCTGAAATATAGGCGGCCATTTTTTCATAGGTGGGCATCATCTCGGTATAACTGCCGTGATGAACAGCCCGGACAGCGGTTCCCGATGGTGATTGACCGGACCGAATATCACCCGTTAAGGCGGCGGGAATGATGTCTACCGGAATCGCGGCATCAAACTCATATCCACCATCCTGCCAGGAGCGGGTAATGGCCATTGGCTGACCGGCCATGGAAATTCCCGCACTGATCATGAATGTGCTGATCTCAGCATAGGCCGCCGTCATGGCAGTTGCGATGTCCTGCGTGTCCTGGCTGCTACCCGCCGTGATGAACAGGATGTCCTGAGCACCGAGTTGTGTTATTTCGATCTCCGGCGACTGGAAGTCAGCAGCAGACAATGATTCTGCAAACTCTTTCAGGTTTGCCAACCCGGTTTCATAATCACCACCCACCCAGCGGTCAAACAGAAGCCCAAAATAGCGAGCGAGAAAGGAATCGACCCAATTTACGCCCTTGGTCAGATCGGAATCAAAAAACCATGTTACCTCGCTGCTTTCCCCCAGTGGAGTCAATATAAACCCGGTATCGGCAACCCCCTGCGCATCGAAATCCAGCTTGATATCAATTCTCTCATAAGGCATGGTTGCGACGATTTCCTGCCAACCACTGCCCACCAACTGGGGTTCACCGATCCATGACAAACGCGCGCCAATACCGGACTCCGGACCCGATGTAATGAACTCCGCATTGGGGTCTCTTGCCACCCATGGCGACCATTCCTTGTAATAGCTGTAACCGTTTAGCAATTCGTACATCATCGAAACCGGCCTGTCGATGGTGATGGACCTCTCGACATGCACCCTGTTGGGTAACAGGTACCCTGTTACCACAAAAACGCATAAAAACAGCAGCAAAAATATACCGGCTTTTTTCAAAATATTTCCAACCCGAATGATCAGCTGGTAAGCCTACGAGTGCATTAGCGGCAGGTCAAGAGCGCTTTGATTCGGATGATCCCTTTTCGCTCTCTGTCAGGCGGTTGCTATCCACCAGGGAGGCATCGTCGGGCTGAACCGGCTTTGCGGCGTGTTCTGTTTTGGTCTCACGTTGTGGGAACCACTCTGGCACGCTGTCATCGTCTTCCCAGGGGTAACGCTTCAGGGGCACGGTGTCCCATTTTCGATAGTAGATGGCCAGGGCCACACCCAGAATGGCGCCGGTCAAATGTAACTCCCAGGACATATTAGGCCGTATGGGCAACACCCCCCAGATCATTGAACCATAAAGAAACCACACCATTACGGAAACGGCGACCGAGCGCATATCCAGACGCAACATTCCACTGATAAACACATAGGCCAGCAAACCGTATACAAAGCCGCTTGCGCCAAAGTGAATACTGGGACGACCGATCACCCAGCCCAGTAATCCGGAGCCGAGCCAGATGAACGGGATCACCCGCAAGGCCGAATTCGGATACAGGTAAAGCACCGTGGTCAGGCTTACCAGCAGTGGCAGTGAATTCGAAAAAAGGTGTTCAAAGCCGGCATGTAATAACGGCGCAGTGAACACCCCGATCAAGCCATCCAAGCGCCTTGGGCGCAAGCCGAAACCGGCCAGGCCAAGGCCAAAAACGCTATCCAGTATCAGTATGGTCCAGAGAATGCCAACCATCACCAGTGCGATTTTCAAAGCCAGTGTAAAGTTTCTCTGCGCCCGTGGCGAGGAGGTCTGATGAGGGTCAGGCTTATCGAGTTGCATTGCCGCCTTATCTCAATTCTTCTGGCAGAGCGGAGGCAATTACTTCACGGGTTTTTCTCATCAGGTCCATGACATCAGACTTTTCTGCGCCACTGGCCGCATCAATTGGGGGATGGATTATCATTTTGACCTTACCTGGAAAGATGAACAATGATTTTGGTTTCTGAATATCCCGCGTGCCCACAATGGTGATCGGAAGAATCGGTAATCCTTGTGTGGCTGCCACCCGGAATGCGCCTTTCTTGAACGGTCGCAGTTTTCCATCCGGGCTGCGTGTACCCTCAGCAAAGAACAACACGCCCACACCGTCGCCTACCCTGTCCAATGCGTCACTGACAGATTTTCGCGCCTGTTCCGGGTTACTGCGATCGACAAAAATATGACCGGCCTTTTCACAACCAATGCCGACACCCGGCGCCTTGCGCAATTCGGCCTTCAATACCCATTTGAGGTCCAGGTTCAGATAACCGTAAACCAGAAAAATGTCATATTGGCTCTGGTGGTTGCATACCACCACATAGGTTTTTTCAGGGTTGGCGTTTGCGGCTCCTTCGACAATCACTTTTACGGGCGTTATCCAGCAAATTATTCGTGCCCAGTTGGCAGCGACATACCGACTGGCAATACGTGGATTCCATATGATCGCTGCCGCAAAGGTTCCCCAGCCCGCCATGAACGTGATCAACAGACCCACAGGCATCAAAATCAGAAAAACATAAACCTGGTAGAACCAGAAGGCGATGGATTTCATAGTTTAAGGGGTCTGCCATAAAAAGGATTTAGCCTAACCACAGAACCGCGTGCTTGCAACGCTCTGCGACCAACTTAATCCAAAAAAAAGGGGATGCGAAACCACATCCCCTTCGGTTCAGTTCGGCACCTGATGTGACAGCTCAGGCGGCCTTATTGGTTTTATCGCTCCTGGACGTCTTTTTTATATGTTTTTCCGTATCCAAAAGGCGCGTAGAGGGCTTGCCAATCTCAATGGTACGCGGCTTCATTGCCTCCGGAATCTCGCGCTCGAGATCAATATGCAATAAACCGTTTTCCATGCTGGCGCCAACAACCTTGACATGATCGGCAAGGTTAAAGCGACGTTCAAATGAACGGGTTGCAATTCCGCGATACAGGTAGTCACCCTGATCGCTTTCCTCGCTGCGATTTCCGGTCACGACCAGGTGATTGTTTTCAGTCGTGATGGTGATGTCAGCGTCGGAAAAACCGGCAACGGCCATGGTGATCTGGTAGTTGTCCTCACCGGTCGTGCGGATGTTGTATGGGGGGTAAGAGTTACTCTGATCCTGACGGGAAGCTGAGCTCATCATTGAAGCCAGGCGGTCAAAACCAACTGAGTTTCTGTAAAGTGGTGAAAAATCAAATGTAGTCATTTCCGTATTCTCCTTTTGAAGCAATTCGGTCTAATTTAAAACTTCCGCCTAATGGCCGGAAGCAGCCTGTGACCCCCGAAGGCTGTCACATCCAAAATAATGGGGATGGTTTTTTCACTCTTCAAGTGCTTTTCTATTTATTTTTACCAAACAGTCGAACGGTATCTGCCAGCGCCGCTAGACAACCATGCATTAAGACCCGACCTGCTAATCTTCGCTGTAACGAATCGCCAGGACCTCTATTTCTGCCACGCATTCGGGTAGCTGAACCTCCATGCCTGCGCCGACACGTTTACCCAACAAAGCCTTGGCAATTGGCGAATCAATGGATATATACCCCCTGCCGGCATCGGTTTCATCGACACCGACGATGCGGTAATCAACCTGCCCGTCGACCGAACTGAAAAGTGTTATGTATGCACCAAAACGAATCACTGATGTGTCAGCCGGAGGACGGTCGACTATCTTCATGATATCAATGCGCTTACCCAGGTATCGAAGGCGGCGGTCAATGCCCGCCAGTTGCTTTTTGCGGTAAATATATTCGGCGTTCTCCGATCGGTCCCCTTCGGCAGCTGCGGCTGAAAGCGCCTTGACCACTTCGGGTCTCTGTTTTCGCCACAAATCCCGCGCCTCCTCGCGCAGACGCGCCGCACCACTTGCGGTGATGTAAGGACTTCCCGGTTTTTCGGCTGGTCGCCATCTGCCCATTGTTAAATAACCTTTATTCAGCCCAACTATCGACACCTGCGAGAGGTCTCACGAAGGTATATAGTAGCGTCATTTTTCCCACTTCCTTAAGAGGAATTATTGTCATGAACTATAAATTAACCCTGACACTGGCCGTGCTTATCGGTTTATATGGTTGCCAGCAGGAGGCAGATCAAGCCGCTGTTTCACATCAGGCAGGAACTCAGCCTGTCCAATCGGCCCCTGCCCTGCCTGAAACTTCACAAGCGGTTGTTGAAATGACCAGCGGTATTGATACCAGCGGCTTTGATGAGTCGGTCAGACCACAGGATGATTTCTTTGATTACGTTAGTGGCAGCTGGGTGAACAGCACCGAGATTCCGGCAGACAAGGCCCGTTGGGGAACATTTGATGCACTTGCTGAGCAGTCACAGGAAGACGTCCGCGCACTGGTGGACGAAGTCAGCGCCGCCGAGAACGTTGAAGCGGGCAGTCCAAAGCAAAAAATACGTGATTTCTATAATGCCTACATGGATGAAAATGCCGCCACCACCCGCGGCGTGGAGGCCATCCGGGGCGAACTGGATGCGATTGCAGCGATCAGCGACATGGATGGTGTCTACCGTTCCTGCA
>JBFFWN010000096.1:0-12014 GCA_041570235.1 Lysobacterales bacterium
CGGGTAAGTTATCATTTTTTTGATCAGGAGCGCCAAAAAGTTGACGCTACTGGCAGCGGGCCAAAGGATTCTCCGGGGTTTTTTTTGTAAAAAACCTTTAGTCTTGTGGCGCAAGCCACTACCCTCGGTTATCCTGATGCGCCCGAAACTCGGGAAGGGTTGCAAATTATTCACTGAGATTTGGTTATTGAACTCAAATTGATCTTCGAACAAACCAATTGGAAACAGGTAATGCCAGATAAATTTATTCGACGTACTTCAGGCTTGGTTTTGGGCGCGGTGGCAGCAATGCTGATGTTACCGGGCGCCCATGCCGAGAAACTTGATGACACAGTAAAGGTTGAGAACGGCATCAACAAGGCCGCCACGACCTCTCAGAAACGTGTCTCCCAGTTGGCTCAACAAACCTCCGACCTGCTGGCCGAGTACCGCACTGTCGTTCGTGAGACCGAGAGCCTGAAAATCTACAATGACAACCTTGAAAGGGTCGTCATGGACCAGCGTGCCGAGGTCGTTTCCATCAATGAGCAACTGGATGGCCTCGAAGATACCAATCGCGGTATCGTGCCATTGATGCTCGAGATGATTGATGCCTTTGAGAAAATCGTCGAAAGCGATATGCCATTCAGGCTGGAAGAGCGACGTGCTCGTGTCCAGCGTTTGCGCGACATGATGGACCAGGCTGACGTCACCGCATCGGAAAAATATCGCCGCGTCATGGAAGCCTACCAGGGTGAAATGGAATACGGCAGAACCACCGAGGCCTATTCCGAAGCATTACCGACCACCGGGCAGACGGTTGACTTCCTGCGCGTGGGGCGAACCTTGCTGGTTTATCAAAGCAGCGACCAACTGACAACAGGCTGGTTCAACCCTTCCACCAGGACATACGAGGACTTGCCTGACCGCTATCGACTGGAGGTTAAAGAAGGCCTCGCCATTGCCAGGAATGAAAAGGCGCCCAATCTCGTGGTGCTGCCCGTTCCGGGGCCGGAGGTGGCCAAATGAAAAAGTTAGCCTTAGCGATGGCGACCGCCCTGTTGGTGTTTTCAGCTGCGGCGACTGCCCAGACACTGGATGAGCTGGCCGAAATTGTCCGCCAGGCAGCAACTGACGAGGGTCAGATCAACAAGGAAAGGGAGGCCCGGTTCCTGCGCGAACGTGATAATCAAAGCAACCTGCTGGCCGAGGCCAAGGCCGATCACAAGCGCGAGGAAAAACGCAGTGACGACCTGAAAACAGAATATGATCGCCTTGAACGCGAACTGGCCGAGCTGACCACGGTATTGCAGGAACGTATGGGCAACCTGGGCGAATTGTTTGGTATCGTACGCCAGTCTTCGGGTGATATTCAGGCCGCGCTGAATGACTCCATGGTGTCGGCACAGCGCCCCGGTCGTGGGCAATTTCTGTCTGAACTGGCGCAGCGTAAAGCATTGCCTAAAGTGCAGGAGTTACGTACCGTATGGGCCAGGATGGTGACCGAAATCGCCGAGTCCGGCAAAGTGGTTAAATTCAATGCAACGGTGGAACGCGCAAACGGCGCAAAAGAGGAAATGGAAGTGGTTCGTGTGGGCGTATTCAATGCGGTCGCCGATGGCAGTTTCCTGGATTGGGATTCAAGCAAA
Source organism: Lysobacterales bacterium (assembly GCA_041570235.1). Classification (GTDB taxonomy): domain Bacteria; phylum Pseudomonadota; class Gammaproteobacteria; order Xanthomonadales; family SZUA-36; genus SZUA-36. Next base: position 1,629 of record JBFFWN010000096.1, read on the forward strand.
AGCACGGAAAACCTGATAGAGCTGGCACGCCAGCCAGCGGGCCGTTTCCAGTCAATGGCCAACGATTTGCAATCCACTGCAGCCGGTGAACCCACCGCGATGGCGGTCGATTTCACACGTGGCCAGATATTGCGTGCGGTTGTGCAGAGTAAAACGCCGGTCGAAAGAATCAAGGAAGACGGCGGTCCTGTTGGTTACGTGATCATCGGCGTCGGGCTTTTCGGCCTGTTGATGTGCCTCTGGAAAGCCTTTGTGCTCTATACCACCGGTGGCCGGATCAGCCGTCAGTTGAAAAACGAAACCGCCAACAAGGGTAACCCGCTGGGCCGTGTAATGGCCGTTTATTCGGACAACCCGGACATCGATATCGAAACCCTTGAGCTGAAGCTGGATGAGGCGATCCTGCGCGAATCCGCGCCACTGGAATCGGGTCTGAGTTTTATCAAGGTGCTGTACGTGGTGGCGCCATTGCTGGGCCTGCTTGGAACCGTGGTCGGTATGATTGCCACCTTCCAGATGATTACACTGTTCGGTACCGGCGATCCTCGAATGATGGCCGGTGGTATTTCAACCGCGCTGGTGACAACGGTGCTTGGCTTGGTGGTTGCCATTCCTTTAACCCTGTTACACTCTTTTCTGCAGGGCAAGAGTAAGTCCCTGATCCAGGTTCTGGAAGAACAGGCGGCAGGCATCATAGCGAGGTTGGCGGAGTCCAAAGTGTGATCTGGTTTTACGACGCACTCGCTTCTATCAGAAGTTTTCTCGACCTCGGTGGGGATGTGCTGTATGCGATCATGCTTGTATTGTTCCTGATGTGGACATTCATCATTGAGCGCCTGTGGTATTTTTACCGTATACACCCGAAAGAGAAACTGGCCATTGTCGCCACCTGGGAAGCACGTGCCGATACCAAGTCGTGGTATGCAAAACGTATTCGCGAAGAACTCATTTCCAGGACATCAATTGCGCTGCAACACAATATCGGCCTGATCAAGGCGCTGATCGCCATCTGTCCATTGCTGGGTTTGATGGGTACCGTGACCGGTATGGTCAGTGTTTTTGATGTCATGACCTACTCGGGTTCCGGTAATGCAAGGGCGATGGCGGCCGGTGTATCAATGGCCACGGTTCCGACCATGGCGGGTATGGTTGCAGCGCTCTCAGGTGTGTACTTCGGTACTTGGCTGGAGCACAAGGCAGTCACCGAGACAGAATCGCTGGGCGATCTGCTGCAATCGCACTGATGTTGCAGAGAGTTTTCAGATTTCGGGCAGGCGCCCGTTTATACAAGAGGGATTAATGCATGGCCAAAAGACATGCACATACTGAAGACGCAGAGATCAATATCACGCCGATGCTTGATATTGTTTTCATCATGTTGATCTTTTTTATTGTTACCACGTCTTTTACAAAAGAAACCGGTGCTTCCATTGTCAAGCCGATCGCCGAGCAGGCTGTAGCGCTTCGAAATGGAACCATATTGATCGGTATCAAGTCGAATGATGATATCTGGATGAGCAAACGCCTGATCGAATTGAGGGAGGTTCGCTCAATGGTTGAATCCGCCAAGGCGGAAAATCCCAAGGGCAGCGTTGTGATCGTAGCTGACAAGGGCTCAAGGATCGGAACGGTCACGCAGGTCATGGACCAGGTAAAGATGGCAGGCGTCCAGGGTATCGCTATCTCCGCCGAGAACCCCGGCGGTTGATACAGGTTTGAATGGTTATTTATGAATAGATTTAGAAGCCTGTTTTCAGCACTGCTGGCCGTTGGTGTCACCTTCGGTCTTTTCCTGTTCATGTTCAAATTGATCTCATCCGGTGGCAACAATAACGAGGAGCTGGAAGCCATCGCAGGCATCCATTTCGGTCCGGTTGATATACCGGACGATGTTATGACCAAGAACCGTCGTATTCCGAAGAAGCCGCCGCCACCAAAAGATCCGCCACCTCCGCCAAAAATGCAGGTCTCAAAGATGGACCAGACCGTCCAGAACATGCCACGACTGGATATCCCCAATCTGGACGTGCCGGTTTCAGGCGGTGAAGGCATGTATATCGGTAACTTTGCGCAGGTCGATAAAACCGAAGAGGGCGACATTATACCGATCGTTGTGATCCGGCCGATGTATCCCCGGGAAGCCGCCATGAAAGGCCAGGAAGGCTGGGTTAAAGTCGAATTCACCATTACTGCAATCGGCACGGTGAAAAACCCGCGGGTTGTCGATGCCAGCCCACCGCGTGTTTTTAACCGTGAGGCGATTCGCGCAATCCTGAAGTGGAAATTCAAGCCACGCGTCATCGATGGTGTCGCTGTGGACCGGCCGGCAACCCAGGTGATTGACTTCAGCCTTGATAACTCGGGCAGTTAAAGCATGCTTACACTGAGTAGAAGAATATCTTTATTTGTCATGCTTGCCATGTGTGTGGCCGCCCTGCCTTTGCAGGTTCAGGCACAGGCATCTGAATGCGGAGTTAAACGCAACAAGATGCAGGGCACGCTGGATGAAGCCACCTGGAAAAGATTGAACTCGGCCTATGAAGACGTCGCCGAAGAAAAATATGACGAGGCCTTCGACAAACTGCAGAAGATGATCCCGAGGATGGTCAATGATTATCAGAAGGCAGTACTTAACCAGGCCACGGCCCAGGTGGAGTGGGCCCGCGGCAATTATGACCAGGCATTGACGGGTTTTGAAAAGGCCGTCGAACTGGACGCACTTCCGGACCTGGCGCATTTTGGCCTGATGTACCAGATCGCACAGTTGTATTACATGAAGGACCGCTACGACGAGGCCCTGGATAAGCTGGCTTTGTGGATGTGCAAGGTGCCCAAGGAAAAAGTCACCGATGTCGCCTATGTATTACAGGCGTCGTTGTACGCTCAGAAGAAAGACTGGAAGAACGTTGTTGTTGCAATTGAAACCGCGATTTCGATGGCGGAGAACCCAAAAGAGAGCTGGTACCAGATGAAACTGGCAGCTCATTTTGAGTTGGAACAGTTTCCAAAAGCGGCTCAAACACTGGAGGTCCTGATACAGAAGTGGCCGGACAAGAAGACCTACTGGGTGCAGCTTTCTCAGATTTATTACAAGCTTAAAATGAGTGACGAAGCGCTTTCGGTGATGGCGTTGGCCTACCGTCGTAATATGCTGGACAAGGAAACAGACGTGATGTACCTGTCCAACCTGTACTCCAATGCCGAGGTGCCCCTCAAAGCGGCACAGGTGCTGCAAAAGGGAATAGAGGACGGCATTGTACAGGCCAGCAAGAAAAACTGGACCATCGTTGCAGACTCATGGTATTCGTCGCAGGAATTGGAAAATGCGCTGATAGCCTATGAAAAGGCTGGCCAGGCATCCGAGGATGGTGAAATTGATTTGCGCCGGGCCTATATCCTTGTCGACCTTGAGCGCTGGGAGGATGCATTGAAAGCGGTTAACTCCGCCATTGAAAAGGGTGGCTTCAATGACAACAAAACCGGTGACGCATACGTAATTTTGGGGATGAGTGAATTTAATCTCGGTAATTACAACAAGGCCAGCGCAGCCTGGAACCGTGCAGCAAAATACCCGAAAGTGAAGAAATCAGCCGAGCAATGGTTGAATCATATGCGCGAGGAACAGGCCAGGAGATCCTGATGTTGCCCGCATTCAGGTTCTAACAAGACGGTGGAACAGGACCCGATTATCGAACGCTTCCTGGATAATCTGTGGGCCGAACGTGGTCTCAGCGATAACAGTCTGCAAAGTTATCGGCATGATCTGCTGCACTTGCAACACCGCCTTGCCCAGAAGGGATCCGGGCTAAAAGCCGCCGGAAGGCAGGATTTACTGGCCGTCCTCGCCAACGAGGTCCAACAGGGAAAAAGCCCCCGTTCGGTTTCACGATACCTGTCCACCTACCGGCAGTTTTACCGTTGGCTGGTGCGCGAAGGCGCGATCAGCGCTGATCCCGTTGCCCTGATAGAAAGCCCCAAAACCGGCCGTGGCCTGCCCAAGGCGCTGACCGAGGCGCAGGTTGAATCCTTGCTGGCAGCGCCGGATTTGGATACCAGCCTTGGCGTTCGTGATAGAGCCATGCTCGAATTGATGTACGCGACAGGCTTGCGTGTCAGCGAACTGGTGGGCCTGGAAATCTCGAATTTGAACCTGAACCAGTGCATTGTCAGGGTTATGGGTAAGGGTCGGAAAGAACGCCTGGTTCCGCTCGGCGATGAAGCCCTTGAAAGCCTGTCGCTCTACCTGTCGACGAGCAGGCCGGCGTTGCTAAACGGTGCGCAGTGCGACAGCGTGTTTGTCACCACACGTAAAGCCGGCATGACCAGGCAGGCTTTCTGGTACATGATCAAACGCTACGCCAGCCTGTGTGGCATATCGCAAAAACTTTCGCCACACATGCTACGTCATTCTTTCGCCACCCATTTGCTCAACCACGGCGCAGACTTGCGCGTGGTGCAGCTTTTGTTGGGTCATAGTGACCTTTCGACTACACAAATTTACACCCATATTGCGCGTGAGGGCTTAAAACGCTTACACGAAACCCATCACCCGCGTGGTTAACTATTTTGCATGAATAAAGGTTGAACTTTTCATCACATGCATGTCCAATGCAGCATCAGCACAGATATCAAAAATATTTTGGAGACATAAATGAAACGTATACCGCTGTATTTTGCAGCCTTGGCAGGATGTTTGCTAATGGCAAACAGCTTTGCCGCTGAAACCGGAGAAGTGGACTTCAAGGTGGTCGAGGAAAAGTTTCGAACCCTCGTGCCCAATGCAAAAACCATTGCAGTATCGGAGACACCTATCGAAGGTGTGCTGCAGGTGCAGGTCAATAGTGACATCGTTTATGTCACCAGCGATGGAAAATACCTGCTGCAAGGTCAGATTATGGATATTGACAGTCGTGAAAACCTGACCGACCGCGCCAAATCGAGCATTCGCATGACTTTGTTGGACGGTCTTGATGTCAAGCAGCAGATCACCTTTGCACCGGAAGAGCCCAAATACGACCTGCTGGTGTTCACCGACATCGACTGCGGATACTGCCGCAAACTCCACAACCAGATGGCGGAATACAACGAGGAAGGTATCGCGATTCATTACATGGCTTTCCCACGGGCGGGGGTAGGCTCCGACTCGTACAACAAGTTCGTGTCGGTATGGTGTTCAGATAATCAGCAGGAGGCGCTGACCCTGGCCAAAAGTGGCGGTGACCCCGAACCACAGTCCTGCCCGAATCCGGTTGCCGAACAGTACAGCCTGGGTCAGGAACTTGGAGTAACAGGTACGCCTTCCATAGTGACTGCCGATGGCACGATGATTCCCGGATATATGCCACCCGCTCAGTTACGGCAGCGTCTTGACTCCCTGGTGGTTGCAGCAGACTAGTCTGTCAGAAACATGCGGGGTGGATCATCCGGTCCACCCCTTTTTTGTGCCCTGCAAATCACGGATAACATCCCGGTTTGCGGTAAATCCCCGTACTAATATCTTTTGGGCAGCGAAATGTGCATCTTGAGGATGAAATTGTCTCATTCGGATTCGTCCAGCCGTTATAATGTCGTCTGCTAAAAATGGGAGTGACACTTTGACCCAGTTTATCTGCCTGCTTGGTGGCCCGGCATTTTCTGAATTTCAAAAACAAAAGCTGCTTGATGAGTTAGCACTGCGCACAGGCCAGTCGTTATCATTTACGGCGCAATTCATTTATTTTGTGGAAGCTCCAACGGCGCTGTCGAAAGACCAGTCGCACAGCCTGGAGGCATTGCTGCAGGCGGAACTCGTTGACCTCGAAGTGGCCTGGCCCAAATCTCAGACAGGTGCAAAAGATAACGAGTCAGGAATGTTGTTTGTCGTGCCAAGGCTGGGCACGCAATCACCCTGGTCGACAAAAGCCACGGATATCGCGCACCGCTGTGGTCTCGAACAGGTCAGTCGAATCGAACGCGGCACCCTGTTTCACCTGCCCGAGGTGTTGTTAAAACCCGATCAGTTGTCTCAGGTTAAACCACTGATACATGACCGCATGACCCAGGCGGTGTTAAGCGGTATCGATCAGGCCGCTGCCCTGTTTGATCATCAGTCACCCAGGCCACTTAAGTACGCCGACTTAACCATCGACGCGAAGCAGTCACTTGAAAACGCCAACCGCGAACTGGGCCTGGCGTTATCGGCAGCCGAGATTGATTACCTGATTGATGCTTACGGCAAACTTGGACGTAACCCCAGCGACGCAGAACTGATGATGTTTGCCCAGGCCAATTCTGAGCATTGTCGTCACAAGATATTCAACGCCGATTGGACACTGGATGGCGAAACACAGGACATGTCGCTGTTCGCGATGATCAGAAACACCCACGCCAAAAGCCCGGAAGGCGTGTTGTCTGCTTATCATGACAATTCGGCGGTCATCAAGGGCCGGCGCAGTGAGCGCTTTTTTCCGCTGCCGGGCAGTGCTGAATATGCATACCTTGATGAAGAACTCGGCATACAGATCAAGGTTGAGACCCACAACCACCCAACGGCAATTTCCCCTTTTCCCGGCGCCGCAACCGGTTCGGGTGGTGAGATACGCGATGAGGCCGCCACCGGGCGTGGCGCCCGGCCCAAGGCCGGGCTGACCGGTTTTTCGGTATCCAATCTGCATATTCCGGCCAGGCCACGTTCCTGGGAGGAAAGCTCCGGTAAACCCGACCGCATCGCCAGCGCACTGGATATCATGATCGAGGGCCCGATTGGAGCGGCATCCTTCAACAATGAATTCGGTCGCCCGGCGCTGGCAGGTTACTTCCGCACCTTTGAGCAGACTGTCGGTAACCGTCTGTGGGGTTATCACAAGCCCATTATGCTGGCTGGCGGCATGGGAAATATCCGTATCGGTCATATCGATAAAAACCGTCTATCCGAGGGCAGTGCCGTGATCGTTCTGGGCGGTCCTGCCATGTTGATCGGTCTGGGCGGCGGTGCTGCGTCTTCGGTTGGCAGTGGCCAGGGTTGCGAAGAACTGGACTTTGCCTCGGTGCAACGCGGCAATCCAGAAATGCAGCGGCGTTGCCAGGAAGTGATTGACCGATGCTGCGCCATGGGCGATCGCAACCCGATCGTTTCCATCCATGATGTCGGTGCAGGTGGTTTGTCCAATGCGCTGCCCGAGTTGCTCAATGACAGTGAGCGCGGCGGTGTCCTCGAGTTGCGCAAGATTCCAAGCGCGGACGGCGCCATGTCACCGATGGAGATATGGTGCAACGAATCGCAGGAACGATATGTGCTTGGTATCGAACACGAACGGCTCGAGGAGTTTGAATCTTTTTGCAGGCGTGAGCGTTGTCCGTACGCGGTACTGGGAACTGTCACCAATGAGCGTCATTTACGCTTGAACGACGCATTATTAGACAAACCACCGGTAGACATGCCGCTGGAAATATTGCTTGGCAAGACACCGAAAATGCACCGCGACGCGGTGACGGATACGGTTGAGCCCGCATCGCCCGAGCTACCCGATACCGGCCTTGAAGATGACATTCTTGACGTTCTGAGGATGCCGGCGGTCGGCAGCAAATCATTTTTGATCACCATCGGGGACCGCTCCGTGGGAGGCCTGGTGGCGCGCGACCAGATGGTTGGGCCATGGCAGGTGCCGGTGGCGGACGCGGCCGTAACCCTGCATGGTTTCCATGCCAACGAGGGTGAAGCCATGGCCATCGGTGAACGCACTCCGCTGGCGATCGTAAACAGCCCGGCGGCAGCGCGCATGGCGGTCACCGAGGCCTTAACCAACATTGCCTGCGCGCCGATTGAAAAGCTTTCGCACGTGCGCCTTTCAGCCAACTGGATGGCTGCTGCAGGTGAAAAAGGCCAGGACGCGGCGCTGTTTGCAGCGGTAAAGGCTGTTGGTATGGAATTGTGCCCGGCCCTGGGTATTGCGATACCGGTGGGTAAGGACTCCCTGTCGCTGAAGACAAACTGGGTGGATGATCAACAGGTAAGGAATATGCTGTCCCCGGTATCCCTGGTCATATCGGCCTTTGCACCGGTTACCGATGCGCGTTTGGCTGTTACCCCGCTGTTGGATAGCTCGGTCGAGGGCAGTCATCTTCTGTTGATCGACCTTGGCAACGGCGCAAACCGCCTCGGCGGGTCATGTCTTGAACAGGTCCATGGCCGTTTCAGTTCCGAAGTGCCAGATCTGGAACATCCACAGCAGCTTGCTGGCTTTTTCGCGGCTCTGCAGGAATTGATCGCTGGAAAGAAGATACTGGCCTACCACGACCGTTCCGATGGAGGCCTGATTACCACCCTTTGTGAAATGGCGTTTTCCGGACGTTGTGGCCTGGCCCTGTCGCTGGATGATGCGGGGCTTTCTGGCAAGGATGACTTGCGGGCATTCCTGTTTGCCGAAGAAGCAGGCGCGGTCCTGCAGGTATCTGATGACCACCTGGAGGACGTTGCCGGCTGCTTTGAGCAGCATGGTATTGGCGATCTGCTGTCGGATATCGGTACCGTGGTCAAGGGCCATAAGCTGAGCATCTGCAGCGGTGAAAAAACCTGGCTCGAATGCGATCTGCGCAACCTCCACGAGGCCTGGAACGAGACCAGTTTTGAAATCCAGCGCTTGCGTGATCATCCGGACTGTGCCGCCGAAGAGTTTGAAAGGAGCCGGGATTGGCAGCAGCCCTTCCTCAGTCCTTCCCTGGCTTATGACCCCTTGCACAACCCGGCAGCACCGATGCTTTCAATCGGTAAGCGGCCCTCGGTTGCCATTTTGCGTGAGCAGGGGGTCAACGGCCAGGTTGAAATGGCAGCGGCCTTTGATGCGGCCGGGTTCCGGGCGGTTGATGTGCACATGTCCGATCTTTTGGACGAACGGGTTCGTTTGACTGATTTTCACGGCCTGGTGGCCTGTGGCGGTTTCTCCTATGGTGACGTTTTGGGCGCCGGGCGTGGTTGGGCTGCATCGGTGTTGTTTCAGCCGCAATTGCGTGACCAGTTTGCCGCCTTCTTTGAAAACCCCGAGCGGTTCGCACTCGGGGTCTGCAATGGTTGCCAAATGCTGGCTTCATTGAAGACCATTATCCCGGGTGCTGAAAACTGGCCGGAATTTGTTGCCAATCGTTCGGGTCAGTTTGAAGCCCGGCTGAGCCTGGTCAGGGTCACTGAATCGGCTTCGCTGTTCTTCGAGGGCATGGCCGGCAGCCTGTTACCCGTGGCTACCGCTCATGGAGAAGGCCGTGCACACTATGGCGAACAATCACCCCTGACAGGGCAGGTGGCACTTCAATATGTTGAGGCCCTCGGAAAACCGGCGGTTGATTACCCGCAGAATCCAAACGGGTCGCCTGATGGTATTACCGGCCTTTGCAACTCCGATGGCCGTGTTACCATCATGATGCCGCACCCCGAACGGACTTTGCGTACGGTGAATTTTTCCTGGGCGCCGCCTGATTGGCCGGAAGTTTCGCCATGGCAGCGGATGTTCAATAACGCCAGGCACTGGGTGGGTTAATGGCAGACAAGGCAAACAACCAGGATTTGCGACTCAGTGAATTACTGATACTGGCATCCTTGTGGATGCTATTCGGGTTTATGCTCTGGTATTACCTGAGCGCATTTCACGGTATCCCGGTACGTCTGCTGGCCAGTGAGATATTGTCCTATTATATGGGCGATAGTTTTATGGACATCATCCCCAACCCGGACAGGCATTACCTGTTCCAGGTCCAGACCAGGATTCCTTTCCAGTTTCCTGACGGCAGTCGCGAGGCATTGGGTTTTATCGTCAATCCCCTGGTTTATGGCTTCGGGTTACCTTTGTTGTTTGGCCTGGTGATGGCCTCCGGTGTTTCCCTGTTGAGAAAACTGGTGGTCGTACTGGGGGGTTACGTAGCGGTGATGCTGGTGCAGGTGTGGGGTGTGGTCTGGCAGACTTTCAAGATGCTGGCTTTCAACTTCGGGGCCGATGCGCACCAGGTCGTTATTGATGCCGGCATACCCGATGAACTGATTGCATTGTGCTACCAATTGGGTGTTCTGATATTCCCGCCGCTGATACCGGTTATCCTCTGGGTGTTGTCAAGTTGGGAATTGATTGAACAGTTCACTGGCTGGCAAAAGAACGCCGACGGCTAAACCCGGGAACTGTCGGTGTGGTTTCGTGGTCTTTGTCATTGGGCCGGTATGGACTCGACAATCAACATGAGTTGGTTTTCCGGTTCGTGGATGCGGCTATAATTTAAAGGAACATCAATCCTGCAGGGATAATACGTGCAAGTAACTGAAGAGAAGCAAAACCAGAAGACGCAAAACTCCGTTGAAGACGAAGTTTGTGTTCACCTGATCGAAAGCGGTCGTCTTAAAAAGTCCGATCTGAAACGTGCGGAAAC
>JBFFWN010000097.1:0-11774 GCA_041570235.1 Lysobacterales bacterium
GACGTTGCCGCTGTCATCGACGGTTTTGAAGACAACCCGATCCTGGCCACCCTCAACGGTGAACCCGCGGTCCTGATCCAGGTGATGTCGACAGAAATCATGGATATCGTGACCGCCTCACAGTCGGTTCGCGACTGGATCGAGAAAAGAAAAGATTCATTGCCCGAAGGTGTCACATTGACACTGTGGACCGACCAGGCGGTTGACTTCAAGAGCCGCATGAAAACCATCGGCAGTTCCGCCGCAATGGGCCTGGTGCTGGTCATGGTTGTTCTGCTGTTAACCTTAAGGCCGATCGTGGCTTTCTGGGTGGCGGTAGGTATCGCCACCGCTTACGCAGGTGCGTTCGTACTGCTCGGTCCGGTTGGCGTGTCCCTGAATATGCTGTCCACCTTTGCATTCCTGCTGGTGCTCGGTATCGTGGTGGATGACGCCATCGTCGTCGGCGAGGGCATCCACTCCGAAGCCAACCGTATAGGCGGTGGTGTCAACGCATCGATCGCCGGCGCCCAACTGGTCGCCAAGCCGGTTGTATTCGGTGTGATCACAACCATCATGGCCTTCCTGCCCTGGCTGTTTGTCAGCGGTTCAACCTCTGAGTTCACACGGCACATTACCTGGGTGGTTATCCTTGCACTCGGTTTTTCGCTGGTGGAATCCCTGCTGATCCTGCCGTCGCACCTTTCCAGTATGAAACCGCGCCGTGACATGCACGCTTTTGGCAGGTTCCAGAAACGCATCGCCAACAGCATCCTGCATTTCGCTGAAAACCACTACCGCGGCATTGCCACCTGGGCATTGAACCGGCGCTACCTGACGACCAGCATATTTATCGGCCTGCTGGTGATCGGCTTTGGTCTTTTTGGAACCGGCTGGGTCAAGAAGAGTTTTATGCCGGACATCGAGTCCGACCAGATCGATATCAACGTGGTCATGCCGGAAGGCTCACCTTACAGCCGGGCACTGGAGGTTCTGGCCCAGTTGCAGGCCGCCGAACTGGCCCTGGTCGAGGAAGTCAATCAGCGAACAGAAGGCGAAGGCCAACTGATCGAGAACTGGTACACACGCTCACGTCGCGACAGCGTGCTGGCGATCGTTAAACTGGCGCCGCCGGAAGTCCGCGATATGACGGCCAAGGAAGCCGCTGTACGTTTACGCGAACTGATGGGCGACGTGCCCGATGCGCGCGAGGTTTCGGTGAATTACACCCAGAACCGCAGCGACCCGGATTTTGAACTGTCCATCAGGCACCCTGATCTCGACACGCTGCGCGCCGCAACCGCAGACGTTGAAGACCAGCTCAGGACCTATTCAAGCATCTATGATGTCCGCAATAATCTCGAGGGCGCATCGGAAGAAATCCGCCTGACCATGAAACCCGGCACGGCCAAGCTCGGCCTGACACTGGCCGACGTCAACCGCCAGGTCCGCCAGGCCTATTTTGGTGAAGAGGTTCAGCGTCTGCCACGCGATGGTCAGGACGTGCGGGTCAAGGTTCGTTATCCGCTGGAATCCAGGCGCAATATCGAAAGCCTGAAAAACTTCCGCGTGCGCACCAATGACGGCCGCGAGTTACCGTTGCTGGCCGTTGCCGACCTCGAATATGCTCCTGGCATCAACCGTATCCAGCGATGGAACGGCAACCGCGCGGCACGTGTCAGCGCCGACCTGAAAGAACAGGTGCGTGACGACATCATGAAGGACCTGGAAGAGAACTTTTTCCCCGAGTGGGAAAAACGTTACCCCGGCATTGTCCGTGGTGCAGTCGGACAGGCCGAAGGTGAACAGCGCTTCATCAAGGAAGTCATGGGGCTTTACCTGATCGCATTTTTTGCCATGTACACGATGCTGGCGGTGGCCTTCAGGAGTTACTGGCAGCCCGTATTGATCCTGATAGCCATGCCTTACGCCTTTGTCGGTGCGATCTTTGGACATTCGATCATGGGCCTGACCATGGCCATCTTCAGCTATTTCGGCATCGCCGCCGCCGCCGGCGTTGTGGTGAATGACAACCTGGTGTTGATGGATTATTGCAACCGGCTGAAAGACAAGGGCCTGTCGGCCAAAGATGCCATTATTGAGGCGGGCGTCGCGCGCTTCAGGCCGATCCTGCTGACGTCCCTGACCACCATTGTCGGCCTGACACCGATGATGCTGGAACGCTCCATCCAGGCGGCCTTCCTGAAACCCATCGTTGTGTCACTGGCCTTTGGTGTATTCTTCGCGTTCTTCGTAACCCTGCTGATGGTGCCCTCGCTGTATGGCATCGGCCTGGATCTCGGCGGCCTGTTTGGCAGGATCAAGACAAGGATACGCAGCAAGTTGCCGGGCGGCTCTCGAGCCGAGGCAGAAACAACCACTCCCTAGCGTGTAAACAGCGGCAGTTTTTGCCGGCTATTGAAAAACCCCGGATAAACCCGGGGTTTTTTTATTGAATCAACATACTACCAGATCGCTTCAAGCCGCCCTTCCCTGACGCGGTTGTCGAATTGCCGCAATGGCCGTGTGCCTTTTGACACGCATTCCCCGGTTGTAACATCGAATACCCATTGATGTTTTGGACAGGTCAGCTGGTTTTCACACAGCGCCAGGTGAGGGATATCGGTTACCTGGTGAGGGCAACGGCTGTCATAAACATTGCAGCTGTCACCTGAGCGGTAAACAAACACATTGCGCCCATCACGGTTATCCAGGTAGGTGATGTCGCCATCCCTGATGTCATCCCAGTTGGCCAGGTCGTGCCAGGCAGGTTCAGCCCCCATTGCGCCGATACGAAACTCCGGGATATCCATGTCCAGCAGGATATCCACTGCCCATACGATCTTGGCAAGGCCGAGGGTTGGAAAGGCCATCAGGATGGCATCCAGTATCTCCTCGGGGCTCGCACCATCACGAATCGCGCGTGGCAGATATTGTCGCAGGCCACGCTCCGTCTGGCTGTCGATCTTGGTGATCACTGAAATCAGTGAGCGGGTTTTGGGGTCAAGGTGTTTACCCGTGTCTTTCAGAAAATTGAAATAGGCCGTCATCGCTTCGGGCCGGGCCTTGATCAGGTAGCTCAGTGCGTCACTCATGGCTTGATACTCCGAATTTGAATCCAGGTCACCATCCTATGCCTTGTTGGCAAACCAGGAAAGCTTGTCACGAAGTTTTACCACGCTTCCGACAATGATCAGGGCCGGGCTTTTAACCTCGGCCCCGGTGGCCCTATCCAGTATGGTGCTCAATGTGCCGGTGATCACGCGTTGCCCGGCACGGGTGCCGTTTTCGATAACGGCTACAGGCATTGCAGGGTCGGCGCCATGCTTGATAAAACCGCTGGTAATCGCCCCAAGTGAACTCAGACCCATATACAAAACCACCGTCTGGCCGGGTTGGATCAGGCTTTCCCACTTCAGATCCAGCTGGCCGTCTTTCTGGTGACCGGTGACAAACACACAGGACTGGGCATGATCCCTGTGCGTCAGCGGTATACCGGCGTAGGTTGCGCAACCGCTGGCGGCGGTGACGCCCGGGATCACCTGGAAAGCGATACCGTTGTCCGACAGTGCTTCGATCTCTTCACCGCCACGTCCGAAAATAAACGGGTCACCGCCTTTCAGACGCAGCACGCGTTTACCCTGCTTGGCCAGCCTGATCAGCATTTGGCCGATCTCTTCCTGTGACACGGTGTGGTTGTTTTTCAGTTTGCCCACGTAGATACGCTCTGCATCGCGACGCACGAGGTTCAAAATTCCGTCACCGATCAGGCGGTCATACAGCACCACATCGGCCTGTTGCATCAGGCGCAGGGCGCGAAAGGTCAGCAGGTCAGGATCACCTGGGCCGGTGCCCACCAGGTAAACCTCACCTTCAGGGGGCGTGTCACCTTTTTTTGCCGCATCAAGTAACTGGCTTTCCATCAACTCGCTGGCCTGTTCCAGCTGGTTGGAGAACAGGTGCTCGGCCACGGGACCTGAAACCAGGGCTTCCCAGAACCGCCGGCGCCGGGTCAAATCGGGTATCAGCTTCTTGATCCTGTCGCGGTAACTTCCTGCAAATTCGGCAAGACGGCCATAGGCCGCCGGAATGGTGGTTTCGAAACGCGCCTTGAGTTGCCTGACCAGCAATGGCGAAGCGCCGCCACTGGAAATGGCGATCAGCAGGGGGCTGCGGTCGACCACGGCAGGCATGGTGAAATCACAGGATTCGGCATGATCAGGCACATTCACCATGACACCTGCTGCTGCGGCCAGCTGGCACAAATGCGCATTGACCGCATCATCATCGGAACAACCAAAGGCCACCACACAGCCTTCCAGGTCGCCGGCGGTCAAGGCCCGTGACTGGTGGATAAATGGCTGTTCATCGGCCATTTTTACCAATTCCTGCCCCAATACGGGTGTGACTATGGTCAGTTCAGAGCCGGCGCGTAACAGCAGGTCAGCTTTTCTGGCCGCAATTACGCCGCCACCCACGATGAGCGTCCGCCTGCCACTGATATTCAAAAATATGGGTAGATGTTCCATCCGTCATCCCTTGCAGCTTTATTCTGAAAATTGATCAGCCCAGGCCTGCATTGCAGACGCCCAGTTCGACGCCGTTTTTGCATCCACGTCCATTACCGTAAACCGGTTTCCCTCGCGGATATGGATACGCAAAACCCGCATATCATTTTCATAGGTGACGTTCTCAAGCGTCACCTCTTTGCCGTAGGGCGCGCTGAATTTATCAAGCCTGGTGACAACGGAATCCATTATTTACCCCCGTCACCGAAAGCCGATTCCAGCTTCCACTGCCAGTTGCGCGGCGTGTCACGGTAATCGGGTTTGACATCAAAATTCAGATACAACATGTGTTCTGAGGTCATGGCGCGCACCACCTCCAGCAATTCGGGAAACGAATTGACCTCGGGGTGATGAATGATGAGATCGCTCAATTTTACTTCGATTGCTTTCATCAAGTTAATTCCCGGTGCAATAACTAAGGAAGCTGCCTAGCTTGTCTTAATGCGGTCAAAAAAGCGAGCGCGATACAACAGCCTGTTGCCCGATGGGCCATCGGTGAAAGCCGTACGGTTGTGCAGGACATTGTTCGAAATCAACCCTTCACCGGCCTGCAGGCAATAACGGATGGCGGGGCCCTGCGGATCGCCGAGGATTTCCGAGAGCAGGTCCAGCGCCTCTTGCGTGAGCGTATCCTCACGCCACTGTATATTCTTTCTGCGGGCGCTGTAACGCATATGAATATTACCGTCCACGTCATATGAAAAAACCGGGCCGCTGACGCTTGGCCGGATGTCCCCTTCCGCCATCCGGTTTGCGGGAATGGTCATACAGTGCGGATGCTCTAGCGCGCGGATATAGCGCGGATCCGCATCACGCAGCAGGATGTAAATGATCTCAGGATCCAGCAAAGCATTTTCACCACCCGAACCTGCCGCTTGCACACAATGCAACACAACGGCATTGACCTGTTGCGATTCCTCATTGTAATAACCATCGGTGTGCCAGCTCAGGCTGCGGTTGGAATACGGGACATAAATGGTTTTACGACCCTTGTGTGCGACCGATAATTCCGACACGCCATCGGCGTGGGTGCACAGGTGATGATCGAGCCTGGTCAACCCAAAATGGCTGGAAAACACCTTTACCGCCGACCGGTCAGCGAAGCTGTCATGACAGCGGTAAATGGCCATATTGCAGGCTTTTAGAACACTCTCAAGCGCATTGACCTGCCGTTGCGTGGGTTCGAGCAGGCCATCAATTTCCACCAGGATATCCTGCGCAGATGCCGGGCGCGAGTCCAACCTGGACCGTCTCCAATCCTGGTAGTTTTTTTCATCTGCCAGGAAGCCTGCTTTGGAACCCGGGGAATTGACCATGATTAACCCGCTGGAATTAATATTTAAATTCTTATATCATGAAATCGTAATATAGCCAAACCCTGGAAGTCTCCCGGCTGAATTCCGTGAAGAGCATGCAGCCAGCACCAAAGAATACAACGCTTCCCCGGCTGTATATTTGTGCACCTGCAAATGATTTCGATGTCTGTGAAACTTGCAGGATTCGCATCTGATCAGGCAGATTTGACGGAGCCAAAATGACAAAGAAACTACACGACACCCCCTTGCTGGACCAGCTCAAAGAAGGCCCCTGGCCAAGCTTTGTTGAAGGCCTTGAACGTCTCGCCAAAGATGGCGATAAACCCAGCGCCAATATGATGAAAGACCTGATGGGTCAGCTCGAGCACTCCTACGAAACCCGCCGGGGGTATTGGAAAGGCGGCACTGTCAGTGTATTCGGCTATGGCGGCGGTATTATCCCGCGCTTCTCGGAAGTGGCAAAGGATTACCCGGAATCTTCGGAGTTCCATACACTGCGTGTTCAGCCACCGGCCGGCATGCATTACTCCACCAAGTTGTTGCGCGACATGTGTGATATCTGGGAAGAGCACGGTTCCGGCCTGATCGCCCTGCACGGCCAGTCGGGCGACATCATGTTCCAGGGCTGTAAAACCGAAAAAGTACAACCGGCCTTTGACGAACTGAACAAGATCGGACTGGACCTGGGTGGCGCCGGACCTGCCCTGCGCACCTCGATGAGTTGTGTTGGTCATGCGCGTTGCGAGCAGTCATGTTATGACGAAGTACGCGCACACCGCACCGTCATCAACAACCTGCTGGACGAGATGCACCGCCCCGCATTGCCCTATAAATTCAAATTCAAATTTTCCGGTTGTCCCAACGACTGCGTCAACGCCATCCATCGCGCCGACATGGCGGTGATCGGCACCTGGCGTGATGATATGCAGGTTGACCAGGAAAAGGTCACGGAACACGTTAACAAGGTCGGTCGCAAGCAGATGATCGATACCGTGATCGCAATGTGCCCCACCCGTGCGCTCAGCCTCAATGACGATGATACGCTGGATATCGACAACAAGAGCTGTGTGCGTTGCATGCACTGCATCAACGTGATGCCCAAGGCCCTGTCACCGGGCAAGGAGCGCGGTGTGACCATTTTGATTGGCGGTAAGCGCTCATTGAAGATCGGCGACCTTATGGGTACTGTCATACACCCCTTCCTGAAGCTGGAGACCGACGAGGACTACGAAAAATTCGTCGAATTCACCGAGGACGTGATCGACTTCTTCGCAGAGAACGCCCTTGAGCACGAGCGAATCGGTGAAACCATCGACCGTATCGGCCTGGCCAACTTCCTGGACGCCATGGATATCCCGGTAGACCCGAATATGGTCAACCACCCGCGCACAAGCTCCTATGTACGCACCGATGACTGGGATATTGAGGCCGCCAAGTGGTTTGAACACAAAAAGGCCAAGGCAGCAGAAAAGGCTGCCGCTGAAAAAAGCAGCGCGTAAGAGGAACCAATCATGAACCAAGCTACCACGCCACGCAGACCGGACGAACACGGGGTTCCCGATCCGTTTCCCTATATGCACCCGACGCTGAAAGCCAATTATGGCAACTGGGCCTGGCACGAACGCCCGCGCCCCGGTGTGTTGCACCACGTTTCCCATAGCGGTGATGAAATCTGGACGGTACGTGCGGGCACGCAACGCCAGATGGATGTTGGCACCATACGCAAGCTGTGTGACCTGGCGGATAAATTTGCCGATGGCTTCATGCGGTTTACCACGCGCAGCAACGCCGAATTCATGGTGACGTCAGCGGAAAAAACCATGCCGTTGATCGAAGAACTGAACGCGGCGGGCTTTCCCGTCGGCGGCACCGGCAACTCGGTATCGATGATTTCGCATACCCAGGGCTGGTTGCATTGCGACATCCCCGGCACAGACGCTTCGGGTGTGGTCAAATCGCTGATGGATGAATTGCACCACGAATTCACCCATGAAGAAATGCCCAACCGGGTGCGCCTGACCACCTCCTGCTGCCAGATCAACTGTGGCGGCCAGGGTGACATCGCCATCAATGTGCAGTACGTCAAACCGCCCAAGATCAACCACGACCTGGTGGCCAATGTATGTGAAAGGCCCGCCGTGGTTGCCCGTTGCCCGGTTGCCGCGATCCGGCCGGCCATGGTCAACGGCAAGCCGTCACTGGAAGTCGACGAGAAAAAATGCATCTGTTGCGGCGCCTGTTATCCGCCCTGCCCGCCCATGCAAATCAATGGCCCGGATTCGACCAAGCTGGCCATCTGGGTGGGTGGCAAACACTCAAATGCGCGTTCCAAACCCACCTTCCACAAACTGGTGGCGGCCAATCTGCCCAATAACCCGCCGCGCTGGCCGGAGGTGGCAGATATCGTCAAGCGCATCTTGTACGCCTACAAGGAGGACGCCAAGGCCTGGGAACGCATGGGCGAATGGATAGAGCGCATCGGTTGGCCACGGTTTTTTGAAATGACCGACCTGGCCTTTACCAAGCACCAGATCGATGATTGGCGAGGCGCCAGGAAGAGCCTGAACGCTTCCACGCACCTGCATTTCTGATTCAACCAAACAAGGCTGGCACTATGAAAATAGGAATCCTGGTTAACGAAGGCCCATTCACACACCAGGCCTCGGACAGTGCATACCGCTTCGCCAGGGCCGCGATTGACAAGGGACACGAAGTACCCCGCGTGTTCTTTTATAACGATGGTGTTTTCAACGCCAACAAGTTGTCTGAGCCTCAAAGCGATGACCGCAACCTGGTGGTCCTGTGGTCTGAGCTGGCCAGGGAGCATGACATCGACCTGGTGGTCTGTATCGCTGCCGCCTTGCGTCGCGGGATCAAAGAAGACATCCTCAAAGAGGGTTTTCGGATTTCCGGGCTGGGCCAACTGGTCGAGTCCGGCATAGAAAACGACCGTCTTGTTGTTTTTGGTGATTGAGGGAGAGGCATAAGTGGAACCATGGGAAGAAGAGGAAGGTCCTGAAGTCGTCAAACGCTTCATGTACGTCAACCGCAAAGCACCTTACGGCACAATCTATGCACTGGAAAATCTCGAAGTCGTATTGATCGCCGCTGCATTTGATCAGGATGTCAGCGTGGTGTTTGTCGATGATGGTGTGTACCAGTTGAAGAAAAGCCAGGATACCGCTGCCATCGGCATGAAGAATTTTTCCAATACCTACCGCGCACTGGATGATTACGATGTCGAAAAAATCTACGTCGAACAGGAATCTCTCGAGGCCCGTGGTCTTACCGAGGATGACCTGATCATTCCGGTCGAGGTGCTGGCGGCAGAAGACCTGCGCGAGATCATGGCACAACAGGACGTGGTGATAAGCTCATGAAAACAATGTTGCACCTGGTAAACAAATCTCCCACCGACAGAAATTCACTGGATAGCTGCCTGCGCCTGGCAAAAACCGGCAGCTCGGTACTTCTGATCGAAGACGGCGTTTACGCGGCGCTTGATAAAGCAACACACGCTGATGCTATTTCCGGGCGTATGGACGATTTGACATTTTATGTTCTGGGTCCCGATGTTTCGGCTCGCGGGCTGGCTGACAAAACCCTGGTCGATGGCATCAACGTGGTTGATTATGAGGGTTTTGTTGATTTGGTGGTTGAGCACGAGGTCGCTCAATCCTGGTTATAGACTGTTTGTTAATTTTCGAGGAATAAAAAGATCATGGCATATGAACTGAACGGCAAGGTGTACGAGTCCGATGAAGAGGGATACCTCACAGACCTGAGTGCATGGAGTAAAGAATTGGCAGAGCTGATTGCCAAAGACGAAAACATCGAAATGACCGATGACGCCTGGGAAGTTGTGAACTTTCTGCGTGAGTATTATGAGGAATACCAGATCGCACCAGCCGTGCGGGTTCTGACCAAGGCGATCAAGCGCAAACTTGGCGCGGACAAGGGTAACAGCAAGTATCTGTACGAATTGTTCCCCTATGGTCCGGCCAAGCAGGCCTGCAAAATTGCAGGGTTGCCAAAGCCGACAGGCTGCGTCTGAAACATACAGCGGCCGGGCCGGCTGAGGCCGGGCCGCATTAACAACGTTGCCATAGAGGTAAAAGGGCTTGTTATTGAGCGGAATTTTTGCTGTATTGTTTTACATAGCGACGGCGATATTTGTCGTCGGCCTGGCATATAAAATCAGCCTGTATTCCCGCACTCCCGCACCCCTGAAAATACCCACCACCCCCGCACCGGTGACGCAATCCGGCGTCGTTTTGCGTATGTTCAGGGAAGTGGCATTCTTTGAAAGCCTGTTCAAATCCAACAAGTGGACCTGGCTGTTTGGCTGGGTATTTCACATGGCCATGTTACTGGTCGTGCTAAGACACCTGCGTTACTTCACCGAACCGGTCTGGTTTTGGGTGAACTGGATACAACCGTTTGGAAAGTATGCCGGTTTCGCCATGCTGGCCGGCCTTCTGGCCCTGTGGGCGAGGCGTTTGATGGTTGAACGCATCCGTTATATCAGTGGGCCATCGGATCACCTGATGCTGGTGCTGCTGATAGGTATCGCAGCAAGCGGATTGGTGATGAAGTACGTGGTTCACACCGATATCGTCTCGTTGAAGGCCTTTGCCCTGGGCCTGATCTATTTTAACTGGCAGCCATTGCCGGCAGATCCGGTATTGATCATTCACCTGTCACTGGTCCTGATACTGATGGTCATTTTTCCGGTATCCAAGCTGTTGCACGCACCGGGTGTGTTCTTCAGCCCAAGCAGGAACCAGGTTGACAATTCGCGGGAAAAAAGACACCTGGCCCCGTGGGCAGCGGCGATGGAAGCAAAACGATCAGGCACGGGTGGTAAATAGCGATGGCAGAACAGGACATCATCCCCATCAATACCCTGTTTGAGATTCCAGCGCTCAAACCCGGCGCCATGAAGGACTCCTCGCCCTATCATGCCTCACCGGAACACCAGCAGGCATTGGGGTTTCCGGGTGAACTGGTCGATGACTGGCAAAACAAGGCCATAGAAAAATTTGGCGAACTGCTGAGCAAATCAAGGGCGCTGAGGGTTTACATGGATGGCTGCGTCAAGTGCGGCGCGTGCACCGACAAGTGCCACTACTTTTTAGGCACCGCAGACCCCAACAATATGCCGGTTGCCCGCCAGGACCTGCTGCGTAAAATCTACCGGCGTTATTTCACCCTTGCCGGCAAATACTTTCCAAAGCTGGTCGGCGCAGAAGACCTGACAAAAGAGGTACTGGATGACTGGTACAGCTATTACCACCAGTGCTCACAGTGCCGTCGTTGCTCGGTGTATTGCCCCTATGGCATCGATACAGCCGAGATTTCGATGGCGGCCCGCGAGATCATGGACCACATCGGTGTCGGCCAGAAATACTGCAACGAAATCCTCGGCAAGGTTCATAAAATCGGCAACAACCTCGGCCTGCCGGAACCGGCCCTGATCGATACGCTGGAGGGCCTGGAAGAGGACATCGAGGAAGATACCGGTGTCGTGGTCAAGCTGCCGGTGAATGTCAAGGGCGCGGATATCCTGCTGGTCACACCCAGCGCCGATTTCTTCGCCGAACCACATGTCGAT
This sequence comes from Lysobacterales bacterium, assembly GCA_041570235.1. Classification (GTDB taxonomy): domain Bacteria; phylum Pseudomonadota; class Gammaproteobacteria; order Xanthomonadales; family SZUA-36; genus SZUA-36. The sequence continues at coordinate 11,478 of JBFFWN010000097.1, forward strand.
GGTCTGATTGGCTACGCCAAGGTCTTTCACCAGGCCGGCGTCAGCTGGACCTTGAGTTCCTATGCCTCCGAGGCCGCCAACTTTGCCATGTTCATCGGCTCCTACGAGCAGATGCAACAGGTGGCGGAACGCATCCGCAAGGCCGCCGAAGACCTAGGCGTAAAACGTATTATCTTTGGCGAGTGCGGGCATGCCTGGCGCGTGGCCTATAGTTTTTTGAACACCCTGGTCGGGCCGTTTGACTTTCTCGATCAGGACTACCCGATTCCGCAGCACATCTGCGAGTTCACCTGGGAC
>JBFFWN010000098.1:0-11742 GCA_041570235.1 Lysobacterales bacterium
GGCAGTGAAGAGGGGTTACTGGCATGAGTGGTCTTGGCACAGTCTACAATAAAGAGGTCCGCGAAAACCTGCGTGACCGGCGCTCACTTTTCAACTCGGTGTTACTGGGTCCGATATTATTTCCCATCCTTTTTATCGGGCTGGCGTATTTTACCGGCAGTAAACAACAGGAAAGAGCCGAGAAGGTTCTCGAGGTACCGGTGGTGGGCGCCGAGAACGCGCCGAACCTGGTTAATTTCCTTGAACAACAGGGTGTGGTGATCCAACCGGCGCCTGACGATCCCGAGGCCGCTGTCCGCAGCCAGGATGTGCAGGTGATTATCCGTATTCCTGAGCAGTTTGCACAACAATGGACCGACGGCGAGCCCGCGGTGGTTGAGGTGATCGCCGACCCGTCGAGACGTGAGTCCAGTATTCCAATGCAGAGGGTCAGGGGACTTCTGAACGCCTATGGCGCTCAGATCGGGCAACTACGGTTGCAACTGCGCGGTGTCTCTCCCAACCTGGGCACGGCGATCATGGTAAAGGACGTTGATCTTTCAACGCCACAAAGCCGCGGCATGCTGGTCATGATCATGCTGCCCTATGTTTTGATGATCACCGCTTTCACCGGTGGTATGCACCTGGCGATTGACACAACCGCCGGCGAAAAGGAGCGCAAGTCGCTGGAACCCTTGCTGATCAACCCTGTACCCCGCTGGCAGGTCATGCTGGGCAAAATGCTCGCCACTGCCACCTACGCTTTTGCGTCCTTGTTATTGACGCTCTTGGCGTTTCGCTTCGCCTTTCCACTTTTACCGGCAGGCGCACTCGGTGTTGACCTGAACCTCAGCACCAGCGCCATTGGCAGCATATTGCTGACCGTTTCTCCGGTCGTGATATTGGCCGCAGCGATGTTGAGCACCCTGGCCGCACTGGCAAAAAGCCTTCGTGAAGCCCAGTCGTACATGGGCCTGGTATTCATGATTCCGATGATCCCGAGTCTTATCTTCATGGTAAACCCGATGAAACCTGAAACCTGGATGATGGCCATCCCGATGTTTTCCCAGAATATGCTGATCGGTGAATTTGTCCGGGGTGAAGCGATCAACCCGCTCTGGTTGAGCCTGTCGATGGGTAGTACACTGTTAATAGGAATCGCCTTTGCAGCGGTTGCCGCCACTTTGTTCAACCGGCCCAGAATAGTTTTTTCGAATTAGGAGCGATTTTCATGAACCGTTTTGCCTTGCTGTTGATAACAGTTCTATTGAGCACGCCGCTATTTGCGGACGATGTACCGCCGGTGGGCTCTGATGCGCCGTCTTTCAAGCTACAGGATCAGAATGGCGAATGGCATAGCCTGGAGGATTTCAAAGGCTCATGGCTGGCCGTCTATTTTTACCCCAGGGACGATACACCCGGCTGTACCAAGGAGGCCTGTAACTTTCGTGACAATATTTACGCGTTCAGGGCCATCGGTGCAACGGTGGTCGGTATCAGCGTGGACGATGTCGAATCGCACAAGGAATTTTCAGACAAGTACAAACTGCCGTTTACCATTCTGGCGGATGAACAGGGCCAGACAGCCAGGGATTACGGCGTGTTAAAAGATTACAAATTGATAAAACTCGCCAGCCGCCAATCTTTTCTGATCAGCCCGGAAGGCAAGATCGCCAAACACTACGACGATGTTGATCCGGATACGCATACCGATGAAGTGCTGGCTGATTTAAAGAGCTTGATGGAAAACACTTAAGCACCATCACCCCGGGATGACGGTGCTTAAGAGGACGTCATCCCCGGGTCACTCTGCGTCAGCTTTGGCCTTACGCACGATCTCCCTTACATCGGCCAGTAACTCCTTCGCATCATAAACAATGCCATCCTTGATGGTGTACTTCACACCCCCCACGCGGGTAGGTTTGTTGTCATCGCCCAGTTTGAAGTGCCCGGTACCATACAGAACCTTGAAGTTTGCCAGCGGGTTTTCCTCGGTGATAACGAGGTCTGCCAGCTTACCCACACGTATCGAGCCGATCCTGTCATCCATCTTCAACACCTGCGCGCCAAGATAGGTGGCGGAACGAATGACCTCAAGCGGGTGAAAACCGGCCTCCTGTAGCAATTCCATCTCGCGGATATAGGCAAAGCCGTAGAGCTTCCAGATATAACCTGCATCGGAACCCAGGGTCACCCGGCCTCCGTGGTTTTTGTAGTCATTGAGAAACTGCATCCAGATTCTGAAGTTGTTTTTCCATGCAATCTCATCGGCGGTGGTCCAGTCGTGCCAGTAAGATCCATGCGATACCAGGGAGGGCTGGAAAAACTGCCAAAGTGACGGCGGCGTGTACTCTGCCTGCCAATCCGCGTTCATTTCCCGCATCAGGTCACGACTGGCCTCGTAAATGGTCAATGTCGGGTTGATGGTAAAATCCAGATCGATCAACTCGTCACGCACCCTGTTCCACTTGGCTGAACCCGGTTTTGCTGCCTGCTCCCACAAACGGCCTGCCTGGCCAAAACGGTGCTGCTCATTGGTGTAGTTGTAGTCAACCGGGTAATCCTGGATAACACGGTTAACAAACATGGCTTCAGGCAAGCCGTACCAATGCTCCATGGAGGTCAATCCGGCACGGGCGGAATCCAGTGCATTCCACTCCACCACGTTTAATTGTGCGTGGTGCATGGCCGAACCAAGGTCCTGCTTTGAAGCCTCGTCGAGTGCAGCCCGCATGATGTTGGCCGGTCCGCCAAAAAACTTGATGCCGGCGGCGCCCTTTTTGGCAGTATTTCTGACCCATTTGCGGGTATCTTCCTCGGTGATAAGTGGTCCCTCACTTCCCTGGCCAAAACCAACGTATGGCACGATACGCGGCGCAGCGATCAGGTTCTTTTCACTTCGCGCCTGGTGAGCCAGAACCCAGTCGATACCGTTAAAACTGCCCGGCTCTCGTATCGTTGTGATCCCGTGACCAAGCCATAACTTGGCAACATATTCGGCCGGCACACCCTGTGCATCGCCACCAAAATGGGCATGCACGTCGACAAATCCCGGAAGCAGGTAATGCCCTTCCAGTTCCAGCACCCGGTCCCCCGGTTGTGCAGGGATACGTTTTGAATCAGGAACAGGTTGATACAACCCGAGGTCGCGGATTTCAACGATACGGTTACCTTCAATCAGCACATCCATCGGGCCATTGGGTGGTGCACCCTCACCGTTGACAACGATAACACCGCGCAATATCAATCGTTCAAAAGGGCCTTCACCACGCTGCCTGTCCGGGGCGGATTCCGGAGCTGCGTAAACATTCAGGGCAAAAATCAGCAGAAGAGATTTAATTAAATTTTTCATTAAGACCTTGTATTTATAGACAGAAAGCGTATTCTATTATTTGAATACCCAATGGGAAAAGGATTTTCCCTGGAGAAATTGTAATGGATGATGCGAGTAAAGCCTACGCCAAGCCACTTAGTTGGTCCGACCCCGATGCGTTTTTAAACGAACCAGATGCCATTCCCCATCAGGATGCTCCAGTCGCACCTGAAGGAAAGACTGAAAGCACTGATGAGAAGGCGCTTGATCGCTGGTTTCTTGAACAACGTGGTAGCCAACGTGTTCCCAAACGCCTGAATATAGCCAATGAGTTGTTGGTTACTGCCGGCGGCCCACTTAAATTGACCGGCAATATCACACTTATTCATGAAGACGGCAGTTTGACTCACTCAAACAACTTGAGCCTGTGCCGCTGCGGTGCTTCAAAGAGCAAACCAATTTGTGATGACCAACACCTTGAAATCGAGTTTTTTGATAGCGGCAATGTTTCGCAGCTGTCTGACTGGATGCCGGTCAGCCGGCCACAAACCGTGACCGTCACATGTGTGAAAAACGGCCCGTTGAAATTCCGGGGTTACCTGAAAATTTACAACAAACGGGGCCAGGAGTGCATCACCATGAGCGGTTCACTGTGCCGTTGCGGAAAATCCAGCAAAAAGCCGTTTTGTGACAACAAGAATGGCTGCTGCGGGGGCTGATTGATTACACGGTTGGACAGCACTGTCCAACAGCCGGCTCATTCACCCCGATAGATACAACCCGCCGTGCAGGTTTCCTGTACGATAACTTTTTTCAGGCCATCAAGACCCGGAAGCAACTGTTGCCAGATCCAGCGTGCGAGGTTCTCACTGGTGGGGTTTTCCAATCCATCAATCTCGTTCAGATAGTGATGATCAAGTTGATCAAAAACCGGTTGGAATATGCGGCGAAGCTCGGCAAAATCCATCACCCAACCACTCTCCTGCCCGACCATGCCGGAAACATGCACCTCGATGCGGAATGAATGACCGTGCAAGCGCGCACATTTGTGTCCTTCAGGCACATTGGGCAGCCGGTGTGCTGCTTCTACCTGGAATACTCTGAAAATGTCCATGAATGAATTGTGACCTCGATGCCGCGTTTAAGCAATCATCATTGTCACCAGGCACCTGTCTGCTTTTGGCCGGGAAGCCGGAAGACCTGAAAATATTTATTTTGTTGTCAAAATACGACACTTGGAAGAAAATCGCGGAACAGAGCAATCACTTTACGGCAATTGCCCGTATCGCATCGGTTATTAAACCCCGACTTGGCTTGTATTAGCCGCATATCGACACCAGTGCCAGCTAATGCTTTTTGCCCTGTCAGCATGTGGCAAAATAGCAACACGTCATTTTTATCTCATTTATGCCTTTAAATAAGTACACATAAGACTTTGTAATTGCGGTTTTTTTTGATAGCATGGCCTTCCAGTTGCTAATGCAACAAGGCTGGATGCTGCCTGATGTATAAATTGTTTCGCAATGCCTTGATAATAGCTGTTTCATCATTTGCCCTCAGTGCAAATGGCGAGCCTATGGCATTCAGTGTGAACTCAGACAGTGGCAGCCCTGACAACCAGGACAGTTTATACCTGATCGACCTTGCAACCGGAACAGGACAACGAAGAGGCGCCCTGGCATCTGGCATCATAGATGATATCCGTCGTGACACCGAGGGCTTGGCGTTTTCTGCTGACGGCACGCTTTGGGGGGTCGATGACAATTCACTGACCTTATTCCCTATCAACACCAGTTCCGGCGCCATCAGTCTTGCCAGGGAAATTTACCTGCCCGGATTTCCAACCGGTGGCGGCAATGATTTCGGCATGACATTCAGCTGTGACAACTCACTTTATGTGACCTCGATTGCCACCAGGACACTGTACCAGGTCGAGATGAATGGCTCTATCCAAGCGGTCGGCAGCGAGGGTTCGCTTGGCGCGAATATCAGCGCGATTGCCGCCATAGGAAATCCAACCAGGCTATATGGCCTGGGTAATGGACAGTTCCAGGACGGTAAAACCGACTCCCCGAACCTTTACAGCATCGACACTGACACCGGTGTAGCCACCCTGATCGGCTCGCTGGGCAACACGATTGGCGAATACAACCAGGGCGGACTGGCATTTGACTACACCGGTAACCTTTGGGCCATAACGGATCGTCGAATCATCAACAACTCGATAGAAGATCAGCCCAGCCAGATTCTCAGCATCAACACCCAAACCGGTGAAGCTACCGTTGTCAGTGATACCTCAAAGGTTGGTGACTCCGGTGAAGTTGGTTTTGAAAGCCTCGCGATTGGCCCTCCAAGCCTGTGCCAGATAGCCGGGAAAACCGATCCGCTTACAGAAAGTGTTCCAACCCTTAGTGTGACCGGCCGTATGCTGGCAATACTATTACTGATGCTTGCCGGGATCTCCATCCTGCGCAGGCGCAGTGTCTGACTACATCTCCCAACTGTTTTTCGAGCCAAACCTGCCGGTTTAGGCTAAACTGATCACATTCTGAATACTCCGGAGTTAAATTATGATTGGTGGAATAAGCGTCACACAGTTATTGATTCTGCTGTTGATCGTCATGTTGGTTTTTGGCACAAAACGTCTAAGAAATATCGGCTCCGACCTCGGTAGTGCCGTTAAGGGATTCCGCAAGGGCATTGAGGACGAACCGGAAGAAGAAAAAGAACCGGAAAAATTGGCCAAGGCAGAAAACGCCTCTGTAAAATCATCTGATAAAGAGGAAAAAAAGAAGGCTGCAAGTCCGACCGATTCGAATGTTTGATGTTGGTTTTGCCGAGATTTTCCTTCTCGGTCTGATCGGATTACTGGTGCTCGGACCCGAGCGCTTACCCGGTGTCGCGCGAACCCTTGGGGGCTTCGTGCGCAAAGCCCGAGCAAGCTGGGCAAGCTTGCGACATACCATAGAAGCTGAACTCTCCGAGGCCGATATTTCCGAGCCCATCAAAAAGGCCACCGAGGAATTCAAACAGATCGGTAAAAACCTGACGGATGTTCCAGGATATTCGCCAGAAAAACGGGAATCCGAACTGGTGGAAAATCAGCTTGAAGCAGAGAAAAGCAAAAAAGCCTTGGATTCCCGGGTCGAGACCGATGGAAAGCATGAGTAATGAATGCAGTACCTGAAGAGGATCGCGAACTAAGCTTTCTGGAGCACCTGGTTGAACTGCGCAGTCGTTTGCTAAAAGCCTGCCTGTCCGTGTTGGTCGTCCTCATTGCCCTGCTGCCCTTTTCGCGTAAACTTTACGAGATGCTGGCGTCTCCGATGATGGCGCAGATGCCGGAAGGCAGCACAATGATCGCCATTGATGTCGCCTCGCCTTTTCTGACACCATTCAAGCTGACTCTGCTGGTATCCATCATGGTGTCTATTCCGGTTGTGCTGTACCAGCTATGGGCCTTTGTGGCTCCGGCATTGTTCAAACATGAAAAGCGGCTGGCAAAACCACTGTTGTTGTCCTCGGTGTTTTTGTTTTATGCCGGCTGTGCTTTTGCTTACTTCGTCGTGTTTCCACTTGTCTTCGGATTTTTGACCCGCGTGGCGCCGGAAGGCGTGTCGGTCATGACCGATATCAGCAAATATCTTGATTTCGTTATGACGCTGTTCCTGGCATTCGGCATCACGTTTGAAGTGCCCATCGCCACCATCATCCTGGTTGCAACCGGCATTACCACAGCGGAAAAACTGGCCAGCTGGCGACCTTATATCATCGTCGGTGCTTTTGCGCTGGGAATGCTTCTGACACCGCCCGATGTAATCTCACAAACACTGTTGGCCCTGCCCATGTGGCTGCTGTTTGAGATCGGCATCATATTTTCGCGGATACTGATTAAAAAGAAGGAAGAGGACACCGATACCATTTCGGATCAGGCTACCAGTTGATCGGCTGATTTGGGTTCTGATGCACCCGTTTCCTCGCGCATGCCAAAGATATCCTTAAACGCCAGGTACTGGGTGCCAAACAGTAACAGTTGATAAAATGGACCAAGGATCAGGATCAGCAGTGACAACAGGTTTGAAGCCGATCCGCCATTGAGTGCGGACAGGTAAAAATAGCCAAACATCAGAATAACTGGCACAGCCAGCAAAAAGAGCACAAAGCCAATGGCCAGCAAGGGCTTCCAGTTTCTGAAAAGAGCTTTAAACCCAACCACCAAAGCAACCCCGATACCCTGGTTGGCAAACCAGATCAATGGCACAGAAAAATAGGTAAGGCTGGCGCTGATGGCTGCGCCGATCGCCATCGCAAAAACGGCGTTTTCCATGATCTGCGGATCAATCATTTGCAAGGCATCCATATCCCCCTGCTCAATCCGGGTGATGATTTCGGGGTCGATATTAACCACCTGGCCGGCAAGAATCATCGTCATCACCAGTAAGCCCAGCGCCATCACTATAGCGCCGAGCAGCAACAGGCGGCTGACACGGGTCCAGTCTGTGAAAGTAACAAACAAAACCGCCAACATCGGTTTATGACCTTGTTCAGTGACGAAAAAAGCATGCAACATACCAGCGCTGAGCATGGGCAAGCACAGCACCACCAGCAATCCGAGAGCCTGAACCTGGGCAAAACCGAGAAAGAACTGGAAAAACAGGCTGATCAACATCAGCCGCAAAGCCTGTTGCTTTATCAGCACCCAGCAACCCGCAAGCCAACCCAGCGCCCTTGATGCCGGCAGTTTACGCGCCGGTGGCAGTTGCCCGCTCATGCGTTCTCCGCCGTCACGTTGGCAAAATACAAAGCGTCGCTGCTCCATGCAGGGGCTGTGTCCAGGGCCTCAATCAGCTGTTCCGGATCATCGACGACCGACCACATCTTCAGGTGGCTGCTTCCCATAAATCGTTCTTCAACGCTGTGCTCAAGAAACTGAATCAAACGGTCGTAAAAGCCGTTGGTGTTAACCAGCACGATCGGCCCCATCCACTGCCCGAGACGCTTCAGGGTAAAGGCTTCAAACAGTTCCTCATAGGTTCCGCATCCCCCTGGCAGGGTAACCACCGCATGTGCGTCTTCCAGCATCAGTCTTTTACGCGTGTGCATATCAGGGACGATGTGCAGATTTGTCAAACCACGGTGCGTCAATTCGAGGTCCTGCAGAAATTGCGGAACAATGCCATACACCTTGCCATTTTTGCTCAATGCACCATCCGCGAGGGAGCCCATCAGGCCACTGCCGCCGGCGCCATACACAACGGACAAGCCCGCATCCGCCAGTATCTCACCGGTTCTTCTGGCCGCTTCGTAGTAAACTGGCTTCAATGCTGCACTGGAAGATGCATATACGGTAATCGTTGTCATGCTTTGTTCGTCATGTAAATGATTTGAGTCAAGCGATTTTTTTTCAGTCATTGTAGTATTGTAAACCAGCATTACGTCTCTCTGGGGAGTATATTTGGATCAGCAGCCAAAACTGTATGGGGTAACTCGGCCACCGGTTTCCATCGGCATCATTGGTGCCTGTGTGGCTTTATTTTTTTTGCCGGGCCTATTCCCTCAAATAATGAATTACCTGGCGCCATTGGCACTGTGGCCCATACATGGGGGTTATTTCGAGCCCTGGCAACTGATCAGTTATTCGTTCCTGCATGGCGGGTTTAATCACCTGTTTTTCAATATGTTCGCCCTTTGGATGTTTGGCTTGTCGGTGGAAAAAATCTGGGGTAGCCTCAAATTTGTCCAGTATTATTTTATCTGTGTGCTGGGCGCTGGTTTGATCCAGCTGGTGGTCCAATACCTCGCCAATAACCCGAATCCGACAATCGGAGCCTCGGGCGCCGTTTTCGGTTTACTGTTGGCCTATGGTGTGATGTGGCCAAACAACAAGTTGATCCTTTTATTTTTTCCTGTGCCGATCAAGGCCAAGTGGTTTGTGCTGATTTATGGCGCCGCCGAGTTAATCTTCGGTGTAACAGATGCAATGCCTCAAGTCGCGCACTTTGCGCACCTTGGGGGCCTGTTATTCGGTGCCGGTTTGTTATGGCGGTGGGGTTGGCGCCCGGGAATGACCTGGAAATAAACCCCCTTTTGAAGAAAATTAGCTAAGAAGAGAAAGATTATGAGCAAAATTTACCCCGTTATCCCTGCAGCTAAGGCACGTACTAACGTAAGCAAGCAACGCTACGAGGAGATGTATAAGCAATCGGTGGAAGACAATGCCGGATTCTGGTCGGAACAGGCGCGTCGAATCAACTGGATAAAGCCATTCAGTAAAGTAAGAGATGTCTCATGGGATCGCAAAGACGTCCATATCCGCTGGTTTGAAGACGGAACTCTTAATGCGTGCTACAACTGCGTCGACCGTCATCTCGAAACACGCGGTGACCAGACTGCGATCATCTGGGAAGGTGACGACCCTGCACGTGACCTGCACATCACTTACCGGGAATTACATCAACGCGTATGCAAAATGGCCAATGTACTCAAAAAAATTGGTGCCAAGCGCGGAGACCGCATCACGCTTTATATGCCGATGATTCCGGATGCCGCAGTAGCCATGCTCGCCTGCGCACGCATCGGCGCCGTGCACTCCGTCGTTTTTGGTGGCTTCTCACCGGATGCGCTGGCAGGGCGTATTGTTGACTGTCAATCCAACATCCTGATCACCGCAGATGAAGGTCTGCGCGGTGGCAAGTCTGTCCCGCTTAAAAAGAATGTTAATGCCGCCTGTGAAAAAGATGGTGTGCCGGATGTTCTTAAATCTGTTTTGGTCGTTCAAAATACCGGCAATGACGTTTCCATGAAAGACGGCCGTGATTACTGGCTTCACGAAATGGAAGCCGAAGTATCCGACGATTGTCCCTGTGAAGAAATGGGTGCTGAAGACCCATTGTTCATCCTGTACACATCCGGATCAACCGGCAAGCCAAAGGGCGTGTTACACACCACCGGTGGCTACATGGTATATGCCTCGTTCACGCATGAAATCGTTTTTGACTACCAGGAAGGTGATATTTACTGGTGTACGGCGGATGTGGGCTGGGTGACCGGTCACAGTTATATTGTTTACGGTCCGCTGGCCAATGGCGCCATTACGATGATGTTTGAAGGTGTACCGAATTATCCGGATACCAGCCGTTTCTGGCAGGTCTGTGACAAGCATAATGTCAATATTTGCTACACGGCGCCAACCGCAATCCGTGCATTGATGCGCGATGGAGATGATCCGGTTAAACGCACATCGAGAAAATCCCTGCGCCTGCTGGGCTCGGTCGGTGAACCGATCAACCCTGAAGCATGGGAATGGTATTACCACGTTGTTGGTGAAGACCGTTGCCCGATCGTCGATACCTGGTGGCAAACGGAAACCGGCGGCATCATGATCAGTCCGTTACCCGGCGCCACCGACCTGAAACCGGGTTCGGCCACCTTCCCGCTGCCAGGCATCACGCTCGACATCGTTGATTCCGAGGGCCATGCGCTCGAAGGCGCCGCTTCGGGCCAGTTGGTCATCACCGATAGCTGGCCTGGCCAGATGCGCACCGTGTATGGCGATCACCAGCGTTTTATCGACACCTATTTCTCCACGTTCGAAGGTCGCTACTTCACCGGTGACGGTTGCCGCCGCGATGAGGATGGCTACTACTGGATAACCGGTCGTGTTGATGATGTATTAAACATATCCGGCCATCGCATGGGTACCGCGGAAGTTGAAAGCGCCCTGGTATCTCACCCTCTTGTTTCCGAGTCAGCCGTGGTTGGCTTCCCGCACGACATCAAGGGCCAGGGCATCTATGTTTATGTCACCCTGATTGCCGGCGCCGAGCCTTCCGAAGAACTGCGCGCAGAACTGCGGAACTGGGTCCGCAAGGAAATCGGACCGATCGCGACACCCGACCTGATTCAATGGGCCCCGGGCTTACCGAAGACCCGCTCCGGTAAAATCATGCGCCGTATCCTGCGCAAGATCGCCGAAAACGACTACTCCAACCTGGGTGATACCTCTACCCTGGCAGAACCGGAGGTGGTTGAAAACCTGATCGAAGGCAGAATGAACCGCTAGTTTTTCTGCTGTCATTGATGAAGGAAAACCCCGGCATTTGCCGGGGTTTTCTTTTGGTGTTGAGCTTATCTCCACAAGGCCCGATATTTGCAAGGTAACCATGACCTTGATTATCACGGAAATGTGAGGTCTTCTTCATCACCGAGCCCGCTGAGCGTTACGCTAACAACCATCAACGCCGTTCAGAATCTTCTGGCGGCTAACTTCGCTTCAGAGATAGTGACATGGAACGACTTCGTTGAGATAAGTGGCAGCGTTGGCGGCGCTATGGGTAGTCCCTGCTGAGACACGGCGTGAATCCGTCCCTGGAGCCTCGTCCACAAACTTCCTGTTTGTGACGGTCTCAGCAGGGACTACCCACATCCCCGCCTCGGTTCAATGGATTCTA
>JBFFWN010000099.1:0-11711 GCA_041570235.1 Lysobacterales bacterium
AATGCAGCTTACGGCCCCGGCTTCAGCTACCAGGAGGCCATGTGGACCGGCGCAGGCATGAGCGGTTACCTCAAAGCCATGTCAATCACTCTGGGACTTGGCGCCGTCATGCTGGGGGGGTCGGTTGATGTATTGCGCGCAGCCATGCAAAAACTGTTTTTGCCCAAGCCGGGTGAGGGGCCCAACCGCGAGCAGCGCGACAACGGCTTTTATTATTTCATCATGCTGGGCAAAACCGATGCCGGCAAGACCATCACCGTAAAGGTGCGCGGTGATCGTGATCCGGGCTATGGTTCAACTTCAAAAATACTGGGTGAATGCGGTGTGTGCCTGGCATTGGATGACCTGCCTGTTGAAGGCGGCTTCTGGACGCCGGCCTCGGCCATGGGTGAAGCCTTGTTGAAGCGCCTGCCAGAAAACGCGGGGCTTACGTTTACGGTTGCGTAGCCGCAGCAGTTCCAGCTCGACCCGTTTTGGCAGGACATCATCCACCGCGTGATACGTGGCGTCCCTGGTATCCGCCAGGGTGGCATGCCAGTCGAACAATATGGTCCTCGGCCTGGCGTGTGGCAGTCGCAGGGTGCTCCAATGCGTCTATTGAAACTCACCGGATGTATTTTGGTAAAGTCATTTACCGAACCTGCCAGAAATTTACGTTTCAGCCCATGTAAAAAAGCCTCGGAAAAGCTCAAATTCAATGGGCTTCAGTATCGTATATTGCAGTTAATGATAATGATTTATATTATTGTTTATAATGGAATTTATTTAAGAAGAATGTTAACAAAAAAACCATCTGGTTAGTGTTTTAATATACAATACCTGCCTTCAATGAAACCTCACATAAAGACAATACGTGGTTTCTTTCAAATGACGCATTTTGGCGTCCTTAATCGGGTCCAATCGAGCCCAAAAACCAACCAAGAAGGGAGTAATAAAAACAATGAAGGCGCGCTTTTTAGCAGGGATTTTTATGGTCGCAGGTAGTTTGGCAAATGTTGCAATTGCCGGTGACTATTCCAATGGATTTGAAGACGACACTTTTTGCTGGGTTGACGCGACTCGCGTTGCCAGCGGTGCTGGAACGCTTCTGGCGCCTTCTGCTACCGGAGGTTGGCATTCCGAGGCAGCTCCTGGCGCATTTACAAGGCTTGGTGGCTATGGTGACGGTGATACATGTGTTTCGGAATCGACGACCCTGACCTTTCCAGAAGGTGGTTATACAACATCACTGGATATCTATCTCGAAGTCGATGGTGAGTTTAGCAACGGTGCCCTCCTTGATTTCACCTCTGCCATCAATGATGCAGCCGGTAGCCACAGACGCGATTTTATTTTCAATTGCGGTTGGTTCAACGATGATCAAACAGATAACGGCCTTGGCTCTGGTAATCGCTATATTTGCAGTGCAAGCAACAATGTGCCCGGTTGGCCAAACAACCCGGCCCGTGAGCCAACTGTCATCACAATGACGTCAGGCTGGTTTACATTCACCCATGAGTTTATGGATGATGGGAACGGCGCCCTGAGTGTTAATTTGACCATTGCTGACGCTGCCGGTAACGCCATCAAAACCTGGACGCTGAACGACCCAAGCGACATCATCAATTCAACCGTGGGTGGTAACCGCTACAGTTGGTTTGCAACCAATGAATTGGGGACTATAGCTATTGATAATTCCTTACGTAACAGTGCGAAAAGCGGAACAACGGCGCCTGTGCCGACGCTTGGGCAATTAGCGTTGATCATTCTGGCGGCGCTCATGCTGTTTGCGGGTTTTCGCAGAACACGCAAACAAGCATAATCCAGCTGATTAAGAAGCATTAAAAAAGCCCCGCAGCATTAATGCAGCGGGGCTTTTTTATTCCAACCCGGTCCCCTGACCACGCGCCCCGGCTTGGCGCCGGTGTGTTCGCCATCCTTTAAAACCTGTGTGCCGTTGACGAACACGTGTAACATGCCGGTAGCATATTGGTGCGGGTTGATGAAAGTGGCGTGGTCCTGGATTTTGTCCGGGTCGAAAACCACCACATCGGCATAAAAACCGGTTTTCAACTCGCCCCTTCGATCGATTTTCAAAGTCTGGCTTGGCAGCGCGGCCAGTTTGCGAATCGCTTCGGGCAGCGTGATCACTTTCTCATCGCGGACATACTTGGCCAGCACCCGTGCAAAACTTCCATAGGCACGCGGGTGCGCACTGCTTTTCAGAAACACGCCTTCGGGCGCCATGGATGCCTCGTCCGAGTTGAAGCTGACCCAGGGCAGCGCAACCGCTTTTTTGACGATTTCCTCGGATTGGGTGAAATACACCGTCCCAACACGGGAGTTATCCTCGATAATCAGGTCCATGGCCGTCATGCGGGGGTCTGTGCCACGCATGGCGGCGACCTCGGCCAGGGTTTTGCCGGTCAGTGGCTTCAATTTTTCTGATTTGAAATCCACCAGCAAAATGTTTTCGGGTGTGCCGGCGCCTATGTAAAGGTTTTCCCACTCTTTCGAATTCTCGAGCATTTCTTCAGCGATCCTTGCACGTAAAGCGGGATCTTTCATGCGCTCCACCGAAGCCTCGAAACCACCTTCCTGCACCCATGGGGGAATGGATGCGTTGAGCCCGGTAGAACCAGCCGGGTAGGTGTATACATCGGCGGTGATCTGCAAACCGTTGGCGCGCGCATCCTCAACCATGGCGACCGCCTGGTCAAACAGCGGCCAGTTGGCCTGGCCGGACGATTTGAGGTGGTAGATCTCGGCCCTGATATTGGCTTCACGGGCGATGGTCAAAAGCTCATCAACGGCTTCCAGCATGTTGGCGCCCTCATCGCGCATATGCGAGATATACATACCGTCATAGGCAGCGGCAACCTTGGAAAGCTCGATCAGTTCATCGGTTTTGGCAAAGCTTCCGGGCGGGTAGATCAGCGAAGAAGAAACACCCAGCGCACCTTCTTCCATTGCCTGGCGCACCAATGCGCGCATCTGCTCAAGTTCTTCGGGCGTTGGTTCGCGGTCGTCTTGCCCGATCACATATTTCCGCGGAGTGGCGGCGCCGATAAACGAAGCGACGTTGGGCGAGACACCGCGTTTTTCGAGAAACTCCAGGTATTCAGCAAGTGTTGTCCAGCTGATATCGTAGCGAATATCCCCCTGCAACCGCAGCATTTCCGCTTTCATCCTGTCGTTGAGTGGTCCCATCGAATTGCCTTCACCCATGATCTCTAGCGTCACGCCCTGGCGAATATCACTTTGCGAGTGACCGTCTTCGATCAGGGATTCATTGGCCCAGCACATCATGTTGACAAAGCCCGGAGCCACGGCGAGACCCTCTACGTTTATTTCCAGTGGCGCCGTGGCCTCACCAATATCACCAATAGCAGCAATCTTGTCACCGTTAAAGGCAACATCGCCGGTAAAGGGCAGGTCACCGCTGCCATCATAAATAGTGCCGCCCCGCAGGATGACGTCATATGCCGCCAGCGGCGAACAAGTGATAAACAGGCAGAGAATTGTAAAAACCAGGGTCAGTGGGCCGGGGCGATGATGGACTTTCATGGCTTCTCCTATGTGGAAAGAGAGTTACAGGGTGATTGTAAGCTGTGTTGCGAAATTGTCTGGGCTTATCGTATGCCAATTCAGGACACCCATCATCATAATTTTTCCTGGCCCTGATGCAGAGCGGCTATATGGATGCTGCCGAAAGTATTGAAGTTACAAAAAGACTCTTAATTTAAGCTTATTTTAAGCTAGCGTTTGCTAGCTTTATAAAGCTATCCCTTTGCCAGGCTATTTCTAAAAAGTCTGCAAACAACAATGTAATAACCTTCCAATTCGATAGTAATGAAACGCCAGTTGACAGTTTGAATGTCGATTGGGCCTTGGCCTGTTCCAGGTTGAAATGAGTTCAGGCGCTAAAGTTTAAGGAGGGTTTGTTTATGAACATCATCGGTGGTTTCAAATTACTAATAACGGCAATCGTCCTTGTGTTGTTTTTTACAACGGCCAATACAGCATGGGCTGAAAAACTGTCTATCAGATATGCAGGAACAGGCTTTGACACAACGGTAGATAATTTAGATGACGGCTTACCCGTCAACTTATCCATGGCCGAGGCCAAGGGTAGTCACGGCGCATCCAGAGTTGAGGTGTCCGCCGAGTTTTACCCCCTGGATGTTGATTGTGAAGCTGGTTATGATTTCGAGGTTGGGCTACTTTTCGCAGCCGCCGTCACCACCTTCAAGAATGGCGACCAGTTGGTCGGGTTTTCTCAAGATGGCTGGATGTGTATGAATATTAACAATGGACATTATTATGGTCATGTAGATGGCTGGCTAGGCGGAGGCACAGGAAAATTCGCAAATCCAACTGGCGATTGGATGTCAGATTTTGATGGACAACGCCTTGAGCCGGCTATGCTGAACCCGATTGGATTCCGCACTATAGCTGGAACTATAAAAGTCAACGTCGATAAGTGAACCGGATGTAAACCTGCAAACCTGGTGAAAGCAAAGCCCCGCCACCACACGGGGCTTTGTTTTATCCAGGCATCTTTTTCTCGGGGGATTGGCGTCTTGGCGGTCTTTCTTACTTGGACTGATCCTCTTCGCTTTCCGCCTTCTTCATCCATTCTTTATAACACTCCAAACCACAGAAGCCCATAACGTAGTCCTCAGCCTCCGGGACATGGGCCTCTGAGATTGGAATTTCCTTTAAACATACCTCGCAGTTAATTGCTTCCGGGTTGACCGGTCTTGGCGTATCGATCATGGGCCTTCTCCTTACCTGTCGCGCACAAAATCATCACTGACCTTTAAATCCCGACTCACCTCGGTATGCACTCATTTCAGGGATAGTCTGTCTTAAGTATTCTTCCTGGATCGCCACTTGTCTACTGTAAGGGGTCAAAGATATGACATTTCATTGAAGTATTGAAAGCTGAACGCCGGTTATCCGAATAACTGAATCCGGCAGACATTGAAGAATTGCTTCAAAGCACAAATTTATTCTGCCAGATGTTTGGCCTTAACTGCCTCGGAATCAGAAGAACCCAGCAACTCCTCGCGCAGCAGGGCGGGCGGGATTGAACCAATGCTTAACAAACGGTCGTAAAACACACTGGGTGGCTCGGGCTGGCCGTTCGCAGCAATGTAGTCAGCGCGAATGGCGGCAATTTCCTGCATGCCGATCAGGTAACCGAGCACATAGGTCGGGTTGCGGATGTACATGCCCACTTCCAGCTCGGCCGCGTAGCGCTCGAACCTGACCTTCTCGACCAGGAAGTCCACTGCCTCATCAAACTCCATGCGCCCCGTATGCAGGCTCACATCGAGGATAACGCGGGCTGCACGCCAAAGCCGGTTGCGCAGCTGGGTTAACCGTACATCGTCACCTTTTAAAAAGCCCAGCTCAAACATGAGCTCTTCGGTAAACAGGCCCCAACCTTCCGAAAATATCGATTCATGGATGACACGGCGAAGCAGGTTGGGATTTTCATTGACCTTCAACGCCTGCGCATGATGACCGGGATAAGCCTCATGGACGGCAATGACGGGAATCCATGCGCTGCTGTGAGAACGCAAGCGCTGGGCCTGCTGTTCCGGTGTCATCCAGTCCTCAATGGGTGTCAGTATCAAACGACCCTCCAACCCTCCTTCAAATGGGCTGGCGGTCTGAAATGTGCCGAAGGGCGAGGAGCGTCGCATCGCAGGCGGTGTATCGATGGTGATGACCCTTTCACCTTCCGGCAGGGTCAGCACCGAATGCTCAAGCACAAAACTGCGTGCCGCATCCATTTGTTGCTGGTAGGCCTGTTTGATGCCATTGGCAGGTGGGTGATCGTCCTTCAGGGTTTCAAATACCTCGGTCCAGTGCTTGCCCGGCTGCATTTTTTCTGCCACTGCCTGCGCCAGTGCCTCGGTATCTTCAAATGCTTTCAGGCCGCGTTGCAGAATCTGCCCGGCATTTGCATCCATATACCAGCGTTTCTGCAGGATGAAATCATAGGCCTCACGGCCCAGCGCCCAGTCACCATCGGAGCGCTGCAGTAAGTCACCTTCAAGGAAAACCAGGTAGGCTCGCAAAGCCGCGATTGCCTCGTCGAACACCCCGGTGTCGTCTTCACTCAAGTCTCCCAGGCCGGGCCGGCCATCTTCGAGTGTCTTGATGCTGTTCTGGGTTTGAAAAACAGCCGCTTCGGTGAACCGTTTTGGAGGTCGTCTGAGGTTTTTCTGTGCCTGATGCAGTCGCGTTGGCAAGGCAGACAATATCGCTGATAAACGCTCCAGCCTTTGTTCTTCGGTGCCGCTGAACCCGGCTTCAAATAACTCCCCAAGACGACTGCTCGGCAGGTACATGGCGGCATCGTTTTCCCAGCTGCGCTGCCTGGTGGCGGTGTTGATATCGGACCGGGCAATGCCAATCAGTAAACGCCGGTCGATATCCTGCTCAAGGCTGAGGCCATCCGGGTCTATCGCCAGCAGTTGTTCGAGGGTCTTTTTCTGCTCATCAATTTCGCGGATAAATGCGGCAGCAGAATAATCGCTCCTGTCGCTTTTCGATGCGCCCGGCCGGCGCTCATCCACGTATTGGCTGGTTAACCGCGTCAGTTCATCCACATTGGAGGGGGCCGCTTGCACGGGGTTGCCGACTGCGAAAAAAGACATGATCAGCAGTATGTGAATTTGGCTTCGAAACATCATAGGCAGAATTCCATTTGGCTCTCGCAGTTTGGCGCGCTTTTAAGTGTTGCGGGATCTTGTCAGGCCTGAAAGAACCACTCAGGCATCATCGCAAAAAACAATCTCCATGGGTATATTTTCCTCGTCCTTAAGCGGGGTTTCCGGCAGTGACGCCAACCTCGGAAATTGCATGGCTGTTACCGCGCCCACCATGGCATCGAGGATGTCATCGCTTGCGACGTCTTTAACCAGGTATTTCGCCCGTGCTGAAAGGAAGCATTCCCTGGCACGGGCATAATGCCGGGCCAGGATATCCAACCTCTCATCCAGCCCGGCCTGTTGCTTTTTCTTATGGCTTAAAACCTTTTTACCGTTCAATGCCCAAAAGGCTACTTCAGGATGCATTTCACGTATCTTTTTACCCGGCTTCATGTCACGGATGAACTCGTCAACCTGTTTGATCTTGGGCATGATATTCCAGGTTTGCTTTGAAAGCCCCTTTCCCAGTTGCCGCCTGTTTTCTTCACTGCCTTGCTGGTATGTGGTTTTGTACAGCGCTGACCTTGCCGGTGCGGGGAAAACTGAAGACCCCCGCGGAGAAATCGCCTTGCGTGCGGCCATGTCACAAAGACGGGTCTTCTGACCCTGCCAGGGCAAACCGATCGGTATATCGACCAGTACGAGTTTGGCATGTGCCAAAAACGGATGAAGATCTTTGAAATTTTTCAGCACGCCAAACTGACATTCACCCGCTTCATCGATACCAATATAAAACCAACCCGCTTTGCAGCCATCCAGGCCAAAGAAAATCGGCTTCGCGGCGTTTACACTGTCCTCAGCTCCGCTCGTTTGCATCGTGTTTTTCTTATCTTTCAGACTAAAGGGGATAGTGTATCAGTCGATACCTGGTTCCATTTGAACCGTTGTCATCAATAAACGACATGAACAAGGTTTAGTTAAGGCAGGGCTAAATTGGCAATTTTTGTGAAGTCTGGGGTCAGAGTAAAGTGCCATAGTAAATTACCAGAGCAAATTACTCTGGCACCATCATTTTTGCCCACATCATCTTGCGTACGTGGGTATTAATACTCGCCCAGCGTTTCCACGATCCATTTTTGCATGACTTCAAGGGTCTTGTAATAATCATCTACATTCCCCCTTACCTCCACGCTGATCACCTGGAAATCGTCTCCGCCAAATGTGCAAAAATTTCTTATCCTGAGGTCGGGGCGCGGGTTGCGGATTTCGTAAAAATTCTGCCTTCTCCGCCATTTGATATCCAACTTGGAATACTGTTCAGCATTCACCGGGAAATCAACCCAGAACGACGTCATTGTTGGAATATACATACCTATCCACCCGAAGTTTAAAAGGGAGTTGGCACTTTACCTTCTTCAGCATAAAAGCAAAATCAAAATCTATGGATTTCCTGCAAATGCAGGCAGAGTACGGGGTCAGAGTAAACCACTCTGGCACTTGACTCTGACCCCACCATCACACCGTCAGGCGCCTACTGCCCGAGTGGCGCCTCAATAACGTACTGTTGCAGCCACTGCTGCTGCTCCCACAGCATGTGCAGCAAGGATTCACGCGCCCGGTAGCCATGCTGCTCGTGTGGCAGCATCACCAGGCGGGTATTGCCGCCAAGGCCCTTTATGGCGGCGAACATACGCTCTGATTGCATCGGGAACGTGCCCGAGTTGGGGTCTTCCTTGCCGTGAATCATCAACATCGGCTCGTCAATTTTCTCGGCGTGGAAGAAGGGCGACATCGCGGCGTAAACATCCTGGCCCTCCCAGAAGCTTCGCTCTTCTCCCTGGAACCCGAATGGCGTCAGGCTGCGGTTATAGGCGCCGCTGCGGGCGATGCCGGCTTTAAACAGGTTGCTGTGCGCCAGCAGGTTGGCAACCATAAAGGCGCCGTAAGAATGCCCGGCAATGGCAATTTTGTCCGGATCGGCAATGCCCCGGCTGACCAGAACATTTACCGCGGCGATGGCGCTTTCGACCAGTTGCTGCCGGAAACTGTCATTGGGAAGTTCATCGCCCGTGCCGATGATCGGCATCTTCGGGTCATCAAAGATCGCGAAGCCCTGTGCCAGGTGCGGCATCGGGCCCCAGTAACTGACCCGCACAAATTCATACGGGGAGTCGGTTACCTGGCTGGCCACGGCCTTGTCTTTGTACTCCAGCGGGTAGGCCCACATCAACACCGGTATGGGGCCCTGGGATTCGTCATATCCCGGCGGCAGGTACAGCGTGCCCGTCAGGTCGACCCCATCACTGCGCTGGTACCTGATCAGCTCTTTTTTGATACCGATAAAAGCCGGAGATGGATGGGGGAAATCGGTGAATTGGGTCAGGCTGTTGCTGTTGATGTCACGAATAAAAAAGTTGGGCTGCTCGGTCACCGATTCACGCAGGGTCAACACCCTCGTGGCATCTTCATTGATCGGCAGCATGATCTGTTCGTAATAGGGGGCTTCTGATTGCCACAGGCGCTTTTTAGCTTTTGTGCTGAAGTCAAACTCGTCCATGAATGGAATATTGCCTTCAGGTGATGCGCCACGGCCCGTCAGCAGAACCTTGTTGTTGTCACCGAACACCTTGATGACATCAACACCAAATTTATTCTTCTCGGTAACAAAACTGCCGGGGTCGTTATAACGGTCGTTATAAGAGCGTTGCTGGAACAGCACTTTTTCGGATGAGGGTGACGCCGGTGAAAACTTCCACGAGCGTAACTGCCGGTCACTGAAACGCCAGTCGCTGACGATGGCGAAGCTGTCATTGCCCCACTCAATACCTGAGAAACGGCGTTCGATATTCAGCAATAGCTGTGGAGAAGCTTTAAAGGGGGCGTCCCATGTATAAACCGAATCGTGGTGCTCTGCCTCTGTATTCATGTCGCCACCATCCAGGGCCTCTGCCCACACCAGGGTGGCAGCTTTATCATTGCGCCAGCTTATGTCCCTGCGGCCTTCAATGACCGAGTCAAAACCCTTGGGGATGGTTTCACCGGAGGGCAGGTCGGCCACTTGCGTTACCAGTTCTCCCTTCGCTGTCCAGATTTCCGTCAATAACGGGAAGCGGTAATGCGGCACCAGGTACGAGAAAGGCTTTTTGATCTGCGACACCAGCAGGTATTTGCCATCCGGTGAGGCCGTGTAGGTTCTGTGCATGCCCGCGTTGCCCAGTGGCCTGACTTTGCCGTCGAGGCTGATCTCGGCGATCTGCGAAGTTGCCAAAAACTCGAACAGGTGCTCATCGTGGGGTGTTTTTAACAGGTTTGAATAGGTCCTGACAGCAGCCTTTTCACCCGTTGTGGTCTGTATAACCGGCTTGATATCGGTGAGCGCCTGGACGGGTTTCTGGTCGGCCGTTTTGACTGTCAGGCGGGTATAAAAGCCGCTTGAATCGTCTTTCCACTGAAATTTGCGACCACCCAGCGAAGCGTTTATCAAGCGCTTGGACACCTGCGATGTTTTTGCTGTTTTCAGATCATAGTTCCACAAGGTGAGGCCATCATTGGTTTCGAGAATAAATGCCAGGTTTTTCGAATCCGGAGAGAACTCGACATTCATCACCTTGCCCTCGGGCAAATCTGAAATCACTATCATTTCTTCATTCAGCAGCGACCTGAGTTCTATGCCGGTGTAGCCACTGGATCGGCTGGGCGCAAAAACCAAGGGATTGATTCGCAAGCCGGCCAGTTTTTCCTCGGGTTGCGCCAGTTCAACGATACCGGGTGCACCGGGGCGTTGCAGCAGCGCCACCCAATGCTTGTCGTCCGAAACAGCCACGCCGGGTCTGCGCGGCGCATCCACCAGGTCCGCCATCATTTTCGATGGTGCCTGGTAAGCGAGTTCTGACTGGGCAAAAACGCTGCCGTTGATCAACAGCAATATCAGCATCAAACGTTTCAAGTCTTGTACTCCCGGGTTTTTTGATTATGGCGAAGGGGTGAATTATAAAAGAACAACGGCCCGTTGCCATGAAACTTTAAGTAACTGAAGAAATAATCAGGTGCACTGGTCAGCAGGTCGGTTTTCGCCGTTCGGGGATCGTCATCTCGCTGCACGGGAAAATGAACTATCACGCCTCTCAATCGTCTGTAACTACTGGCAATACAGCTTTAAGGCTGCCTGTACTCCAAATGATTATCATTCTAAAATAGATAAATGTTCGATTTGTGCAGAATCTGCTCACACAGGAGGCATTCTTGAATGCCACGTAGGCACGTTAATTTGGGTTCCTGCCCATGGTTTTGCTCTGGGCAGCGTTGTCACCCATACTTAACAAACGCAGTCTTCCCGGGCAATTGAGAACCCGCAGATCAAGCATGGATATTGCATTATGATACTTACACATAAACGCAGACGGATGGGTGTACTGGATATCGTGACCTGTGAATCAGGAACCGAAGGGTGGAGACAGCGCAATGATCGTTGAATTGGGGCAGGTTGCCTTACTTTCAGCACTTCTGACAGCGCTCGTTTTGGGCCTGGTGCCGATGATTGGCACTTATACCGGAAACCGCCGTTTTATGGCGATCGCAACCAGCGCTTCGTTGTTACAGTGTGGGCTTCTGATCATTTCTTTTGGAATCCTGACCTACGCATTCGTTATCCAGGATTTTTCGGTGGAGTACGTCGCCCGTAACAGCAATAGCCTGCTACCGATGGAATACCGCTATTCAGCGGTCTGGAGCGCCCATGAAGGCTCGTTGCTGCTGTGGGAATTGATATTGGCACTGTGGATCGCGACGGTGGCCCTTTTCAGCAAGAGACTGCCTGAAGTCTTCAGGGTGCGGGTTCTTGCCGTGCTGGGCTGGGTATCGGTGGGGTTTTTATTGTTTATCCTGTTAACTTCAAACCCTTTCGGGCGCCTGGTGCCCGCTGCTGTTGAAGGCATTGATTTGAACCCGCTGTTACAGGACTTCGGACTGATCGTCCACCCGCCGTTACTCTACATGGGCTACGTGGGCTTTTCGGTGGCGTTTGCGTTTGCGGTTGCCGCACTGCTTGGCGGTGAAGTCAGCCGC
>JBFFWN010000100.1:0-11597 GCA_041570235.1 Lysobacterales bacterium
GAAGTCCTTTGGGCCCCATCTATCTGGGTCTAGGTTGGAGCGAGGAGCGGGCAGCGCTGATCTTTCTGCGCCTGGGTGCTGTTTTTGGCTCGCAAAGCATAGGCAGACGTTGATTTAGCCCTTGTAACGCGCCTCCAGTGCAGCAACCGCGGGCAGGGTTTTTCCTTCAACATATTCGAGGAACGCACCACCCCCGGTGGAAATATAACTGATACCGTCTGCGATATTGAACTGATCAATAGCCGCCAGCGTATCACCACCCCCTGCAATACTGAAGGCATCGGAAATTTCTATCGCATCCGCCACGGCCCGTGTGCCTGCAGCAAAGTTATCAAATTCGAATACACCCACCGGACCATTCCAGATCACCGTACCGGCGCTCTGGATAATGGCGGCATAATCAATCGCGGTCAGCGGGCCTATATCGAGAATCATCTCGTCATCTTTAACCTCGTCGACAGAACGAACGGTAGCCTTGGCATCTTTTGAAAATGATGTTGCCACCAGCACATCTTTGGGGATTGGGATCTCACCACCCTGCTGATGGGCCAGGCGAATCAGGCGTTGCGCCTCCTGTACCAGGTCTGGTTCATACAGTGACTTGCCGACATCGTGCCCGCTTGCCGCGATGAACGTATTGGCAATACCACCGCCAACGATCAACTTGTCCACCTTGGACATCAGGGCCTCGAGCACGGTCAACTTGGTGGATACCTTTGAACCACCAACAATCGCCAGCATGGGCCGTTCAGGGTCCGTCAGTGCTTTTTCCAGTTCGAACAGCTCACGGCTGAGCAAGGGACCGGCGCATGCCACGGGTGCAAACCTGGCAACGCCTTCCGTCGATGCCTGGGCGCGGTGAGCGGAGCCAAATGCGTCCATGACAAACACGTCACACAGGGCGGCCATCGATTTGGCCAGTGCCCCGTCATTGCCTTTTTCACCCACGTTGAACCTGACGTTGTCGCAGAGAACAACTTCGCCCGGGTTGATGTCGAATCCACCCAGCCAGGTTTTCTGGAACCGGACGGTCAAGCCCAGCAAGCCGGACAAATGTTCAGCAACAGGCGCCATCGAAAACTTGTCATTAAACTCACCTTCGACCGGCCGGCCAAGGTGTGACAACAGGATCACGGCTGCGCCGCGATCCAGTGCCAGTTTTATCGTAGGAACAGCTGCACGTATACGTGCATCCGATGTCACCCTGCCAGAATCAACCGGAACGTTAAAATCCTCACGAATCATGACGCGTTTACCATTAAGGTCGAGTTCGTCCATACGCAGGAATGACATTGTGACTCTCCTAGTATCTGTTTATTTAATCAGGCGTTCATCAACGCCAGGGTTGTATCGAGCATGCGACAACTGAAACCCCACTCGTTGTCATACCAACTAAGCACCTTAACCATGTTGCCTTCCATGACACGGGTCAGACCGGCATCAAAAATGGAAGAGCGCGGGTCGTGGTTGAAGTCGATCGATACCAGTGGCTCATCATTGTAACCCAGTATTCCCTTGAGGCCACCTTCTGCAGCAGCTTTGACAACAGCGTTAACCTCTTCAATGGTTGTCGCACGTTTGGCCGTGAAGGTCAGGTCAACTACGGATACGTTGATGGTTGGAACACGCATGGAGAAACCATCCAGTTTTCCATTGAGCTCAGGTAAAACCATACCGACTGCAGCTGCTGCACCGGTCTTGGTCGGAATCTGGCTCATGGTGGCCGAGCGGGCGCGGCGCAGGTCGCTATGCAGCACGTCGGTCAGAACCTGGTCATTGGTGTAAGCATGAATGGTGGTCATCAAACCATGTTCAATACCGATGCTTTCGTGCAGAACCTTGGCAATAGGCGCCAGGCAGTTGGTGGTGCAGGATGCATTGGAAATAACAACGTCACTGGATTTCAGGGTGTCGTGGTTAACGCCGTAGACAATGGTATTGTCGACGTTTTGACCCGGGGCTGAAACAATGACTTTCTTGGCGCCGGCGGTGATATGCGCACCGGCAGTTTCTTTACTGCGGAACAAACCGGTACATTCCATTACCACGTCAACACCGAGCTCTGCCCAGGGTAATTTTGATGGATCACGCTCAGCATATACCTTAACGCGGTCACCATTGATGACCAGGTCGCCATCCTGAACCTCAACGGTTCCGGGGAATTTGCCATGTGCGGTATCGTAACGGGTCAGGTGGGCATTGCTTTTTGCATCACCCAGGTCATTGATGGCCACGATACGGATTTCATCTGTACGGCCCAATTCATACAAAGCGCGCATGATATTGCGGCCGATACGCCCATAGCCATTAATAGCAACTTTAACTGTCATTTTAACTCTCCTCTATTTTGATCATTCATCAAGCAACGCTTTTAGCGTATTGCTGACGTTCTCTTTTGTTAAACCATAAAACTCGAATAATTCATTTGCCGGTGCAGATGCGCCAAAACTGTCAATCGCAATGATTTTGCCCTGGTCTCCTACGAAAGGATGCCAGTAGTGGCCGACGCCGGCTTCAACTGCGACGCGCGCTTTGCAGGCCGGCAACAGGACCGAATCCTGATAGTCGGGCTCCTGGGCCATAAAGCGACCCGGGTTTGGCATGGAAACCACCCGCACGTGAATGTCCTGTGCAGACAGAATGTCTGCTGCATCCATGGCCAGACCCACCTCGGAACCGGTGGCGATAAGAATCCCATCACAGGGGCCATCAGCCTCGCGTAGCACGTAACCGCCACGCGCAACATTCGCCACCTGCTCATCATTACGCTGCTGGTGCGGCACGGTCTGACGGGTAAAAACCAAGGCGCTCGGCGTTGAGCTTTCTTCAATGGCGCACTTCCACGCCACAAGCGATTCAACCGTGTCGCAAGGACGCCATACGCTCAAATTGGGAATCAAACGCAAACTGGCAACCTGTTCGACCGGTTGATGGGTGGGGCCATCTTCACCGAGGCCGACGGAATCATGCGTGTATACGTGGATGCAGTGCGCCGGCATAAGGGCCGACATCCTGATGGCATTGCGTGCATAATCCGAAAACACCAGGAATGTCGCATGGTAGGGCACAAAACCACCATGCAAAGCCAGGCCGTTACAAATGGCGGTCATACCAAATTCGCGCACCCCAAAATAGATGTAATTGCCGTCATTGGTGTTTTTCGTTACATCAACGCTTTGCTTCCAGATCGTGTTGTTGGACGGCGCCAGGTCGGCCGAACCGCCAATCAGTTCTTTCAACATCGGTCCAAACGAATCCAGTGCAATTTGGGATGATTTGCGCGTTGCAACATTTCCGCCCTCTTCCTGGAGGTCGGCGATGATTTTGGCGGTAGCCTGCTTCCAGTTCTCCGGCAGGTCTCCTCGCATTCTGCGGCTATATTCAGCCGCCAGTTCCGGAAAGGCCTCACGGTAGGCGGTAAACCGCTCATTCCACCCTGATTCTGAAGCAGCCCCACTTGACCTGGCATCCCAACCCTCATAAATATCTTCAGGTATTTCAAATGGCGGATGACTCCACCCCAGTGATTCCCGGGCGGCCGCGACTTCATCGTGACCCAGTGGTGATCCGTGGGTTGCTGACGTACCCTGTTTGTTGGGCGCACCAAAACCGATTACCGTACGACAGCAAATCAGTGTCGGTTTATGTTTTTCCGCCTTTGCCGTGCTGATCGCCTGAGTGAGCTCAGCAGGATCATGTCCGTCCACGTCCCGAATCACCTGCCAGCCATAGGCTTCGAAGCGTGCGGGCGTATTGTCGGTAAACCAGCCCTGGACTTCACCGTCAATTGAAATCCCGTTATCGTCCCAGAACACGATCAGCTTACCCAGTTCCAGGGTACCCGCCAATGAACAGGCTTCGTGAGAAATACCTTCCATCATGCAACCATCACCCATGAACACCCAGGTATGGTGATCTACGATATCGTGTCCGGGCTGGTTGAAACGATTGGCAAGCACTTTTTCCCCCAGCGCCATGCCTACGGCATTGGCAATACCCTGCCCCAGGGGACCCGTGGTGGTTTCTACGCCGGGCGCTTCTCCAAACTCCGGATGCCCCGCGGTCTTCGAATGCAATTGGCGGAAATCTTTAATCTCCTCCATGGGAAGGTCGTAACCGGTCAGGTGCAAAACGGAATACAACAACATGGACGCATGCCCATTGGACAGGACAAATCGATCACGGTCCCACCACTGCGGGTTCGCAGGGTTGTATTTGAGGAAGTCACTCCAAAGTACCTGGGCAATATCCGCCATACCCATGGGTGCACCGGGGTGACCGGAGTTGGCTTTTTGAATAGCGTCCATGGAAAGAGCACGGACTGCATTAGCGAGTTCACGTCGTGTGGGCATTTGGGGTATTCCTGATCCTGAGTAATATCGCGACTGAAAAATAAATAAGGAAATTCTTTACCAAAAAGTATTCAACTTTTAATTTTCGCTGATCGGAGTATCAATAAGCAAGCGCCAGCAGTAATTAGCAGGCGCTTTCGGCACGATTATTGATCAGGATCAGAGGCGCCTTAATTGGTTTTCACCAGCCGGCCCGACTTGTAGTCATCCCAATATTCGTTCAGTTCCTTCTTGACAACCGGCAACAGGAAATAACAGCCAAGCAGATTGGGAAACGCCATCGCAAAAATCATGGCATCCGAGAAGTCGATCACAGCACCCAGTTGCATGGATGATCCGATCACTACAAATATCAGGAAAAGCAACTTGTACGAAAGGTCGGTGGCCTTGTTTTCTCCGAACAGGAAGGTCCAGGCTTTGAGGCCATAGTAGGACCAGGAGATCATCGTCGAGAATGCAAACAGCATTACCGCGACGGTCAGGACATAGGGAAACCAGGCGAAAGTTGATTCAAATGCTTTTGAGGTCAATTGTACGCCGGCGCTTGGGTCGACCGATGGATCCCAGGTGCCGGTGATGATGATCACCAGTGCCGTGATGGTACAAACCACGATCGTATCGATAAAGGGCTCATACAAAGCCACAAAGCCTTCGGTCACCGGCCGGTTGGTCTGCACGGCCGAATGGGCGATCGCTGCCGACCCAACGCCGGCCTCGTTGGAGAACGCTGCACGCTTGAAACCCTGGAATAAAACGCCGATCACACCGCCGGAAATGCCCTCGGCGGTAAACGCTCCATCAAAAATAGCAACAAAGGCGCCCGGTAGAGCGGGCAAATTCATCAGGATAATCGCTACGCCGGCGGTGACATAAATGATCGCCATGAAAGGAACGATCTTCGACGTTACCCTGGCGATACCCTTGATACCACCCATAATCACCAGGCCAACCAATGAAGCAACGATCAGGCCAAATAGCCAGCCCTTGTCTGCCATCCAGCCACTGTCACCACCGGTGACGTTGACCAATTGCGCGAAACTCTGGTTAGCCTGAAACATATTGCCGCCGCCAAAAGATCCGCCGACGCAAAAAATGGCGAACATAACGGCAAGCACTTTACCCAGCATTGCAAAGCTGGTGCCTCTTTCCGCCAGGCCTTTTGTCAGGTAATACATCGGACCACCTGAAACGGTCCCATCGGGCAGTTCTTTGCGATACTTCACACCAAGCGTACATTCGGTGAACTTGGATGACATACCCAAAAAACCCGCCAGGATCATCCAGAACGTTGCACCCGGCCCGCCGAGAGAGACGGCTATGGCGACGCCTGCGATATTGCCAAGCCCGACGGTACCGGACAATGCCGTTGCCAATGCCTGAAAATGGGTGACTTCGCCAGCCGCTTCGGGGTCGTGGTAGTCGCCACGCACCAATTGGAAGCCATGCTTGAGCGCCCGCAGGTTAATGAAGTTGAAATAAAGCGTGAAAATGGTCGCAGCAAGGATCAACCAGACGAGTACGAAGGGTATATCCACACCGGCGACCGGGAAGGATGAAAAAACGAAACCGGTAACCGCATCGGCGTAGGGCTTTACCGCCAGGTTGATCCTTTCATCGATACCTATTTCGGCAAAAACGGGAAAACTGGTTAAAAGACAGATGAAGGTGGTGATTCCCACTCTTAATTTTGACATTTATTATCTCCGCTAGGTTGGTCTACGGTACAACGGTTACAGCGCAATCTGCACTTTGCACCAGGCGACTGCCTACGCTGCCAAATACATGCGACTTGAGTTTTGAGGTCCCCTGGCGACCCAGGATGATATTTGACACACCTTTTGACCGGGCAAGTGCGTTCAGGGTATCCGCAACATGTCCATGCCGAACCAGTCCTTCTGCATCAATGCCCTGTTCTTTCAAGCGGGCGACAACCGGATCAATGACCTCTGAGTATGCGCGCTGCAGTTCTTCTTCGCGCCGTTTATGCCGCTGTGCATTTTCCTCAACCGTTGAAAACGAAAACTGTGACCACTCGATCACATGGGCAACATACAGGCGTGCCCCGGAAGCTTTGGCCTGAGCGATAGCGTACTCGATAGCCCGCTCCCCACACTCACTACAGTCGACTGCAACCATCAAAACGGAACTCATCTGCTTCTCTCCCCGGTACCCGTATCCAGTTAGTTTAAAACAATAGGCGCAAAAAATAAGCAGCGACTATACCATCAAAAC
The DNA here is from genome assembly GCA_041570235.1 of Lysobacterales bacterium. GTDB lineage: Bacteria > Pseudomonadota > Gammaproteobacteria > Xanthomonadales > SZUA-36 > SZUA-36. The sequence continues at coordinate 6,585 of JBFFWN010000100.1, forward strand.
AGGGATGATGAGACTTTTGGAGGCTGAAGCGAACTCACAGAGGGTTTCAGGCGTCCTGCTTCCACTTAATCGAACATCCCATGGATGGAACCTGCGACTCAGGACCAATGCCGGTGAGGGCGACCTGCTTCATGGCTTCGAACAATTCCCGGGTCTGGGTGTCGTCATCGGACTTGGGGCCCGCCGCATCCAGGCGACCCCGGTATTGCAGTTCAAGGTTCTTGTTATATCCAAAAAAATCAGGCGTGCAGACCGCGCCATAGGCCCTTGCAACCGATTGTGTCCGGTCCAGCAAGTAGGGAAAGGGAAAGTGGAACTCTTCAGACATCAAGCGCATATTTTCGAAAGAATCTTCAGGGTAGCTGACCGTGTCATTGGGCATGATGGCCACGCTGTTGACTCCCAATTGCTTCAGCTCAGCAGTATCACGCACCAACTTCTTGCGAATGGCTTTCACATAGGGACAATGATTGCTGATAAACATGATCAACAAGCCGTTTTCTCCGCGGCATTTTTCCAAAGTCCATTGCTGCCCATCAACGCCGGGCAGGGAGAACCCGACCGCCTTTTTCCCAAACTCGCATACCGGCGTTTTCAAACTGACCATTTCACTCTTCCCAAATCGATCAAAGGTTCATTATATCAGGCTGAGCGGCCAATTCTTAGAAGCAAAAGCCCAGGAGTTTTGCTATTATTTAAATAGAACTAAATCGCCGACAGGGGTTCTATAAAGTGTATCAACCCGTAGGTCGGTTTTCTGTGGAGAAAAAAGTGCAGCAACAGCGCAGGTCACAATTAGGACATAAAGTCAGCCTTTTGGCTGCTTTTGTCGTGTGCCTGTGTCATTTATCTTCTGTTGCTGCAAATGATCAGGTACTCCCATCACCGTTGTTTGGCAATGTGGTATCCGACAACAGGGATCAGCCCCTGGTATTGTTGCCGATCCAGAAGGAACGAAGCCGGACCGGACTCGCATTTGATCTCGGTGGATCGGATACCCGCAAGCTTCAAGTACAACTTTTCAGGCCACTTACCGTCAACGTTAGCAGCGACATGATGACCAACACTCACGGCGTTGGATCAGTGTTCCTGGATAGCTCTTTAAGCCTGCAACTGAATGATCAACTGGATATCACTTCGAGCCTTGGTGCAGGCAGAAGCGAGTCCGCATTCCAGCCACTGGGCAGCATACATTGCCAAAATGGTGTGTTGGAGCAGGGTTCCTACCGGGCCTCTGACTGTCACTTCATAAACCAGGCGAATGTGTTGCAGCAGGACCAGGTTGCCCTGGGCTTGCGTTACAGCAACAACAATGTTCAATCTGCTGTGAGTATGTTCCGTCATGAAAACAGCGTAGGTCAAAAAGGCGTACTCAATTACGCATCCTCGGTAAACAACCCGATAACGAACTCCGGCTTGCTTGCGCCTGACCGCAACAATCCTATGCTGCCGTTTATCGGCTCATCACAGGACCTGACTTTTCTGAATGGTGAAACCTCCGGCCTTGATATGGAGTTTCAGCTTGGTCTGACCACCGATAGCGCAGGTGATATCCGGCTTGGTCTTCAGCTCACACGTGTTCTCGATGCCTCTTATGACACCAGTTCGGCTTTCTCACCAGAGCTTCAAAACTGGACGATCAGCAACCCGTTTGACAGCGCAAAGGTCAACTTTGACTGGAGCAAAGGTAATTTCAGCGGCGGTCTGCAAGGTTATTTCAGGGAACCGATACAATTTTTGAATGGTGAAGAGTTGGACAGTACGACGTCCTTTGATGTTCATTTCACCTGGCGTGCTCCATGGAATGCAAACCTCAGTGTTGGCACCAGTAACCTGCTCGGCTCCGGAACAGAAACCAAGGGCAATACCGACAATGGTCTGAGAGACCCCTTCGAGGCCGTGTACGGTCGCATTCCCTACGTGAGATACCAGCAAGACCTATAAATCTGCACCGGCAAATATAGATACCCATACAGGACCTTGCGGCTTATGCCGCTTTTATCAGGATGGTTAAATGAAAACACTATTGTTTTTTGTGCTCGCTCTTTCAGTCCAGGCTTCCGCGTTTGGGGCCAGTGGTTTTTCCACCCTGGAAGAACGCATGACAGGTAATGAATTCCAGGAAACCGGTCTTAATAAGCTGACCGCTGCCGAGCTGAGCACCCTGAATGAATGGTTAAGACGCCATTCCGTGGCCACTCTTGAAAATGTCAACGCACTGACCGATGTCGGGGCCGAAGCTTCAGGGCCTAAAGGTGACCTCCGCGGCTTTGCAAATCGACCCAAAAATGACGGACTTGATGATCTCATCAAAGCAACTATTGTCGGCACTTTTAACGGATGGGTTGCCAAGGGAGACCTTTTTAAGCTCAATAACGGCATGGTCTGGCAACAGGATGAAAAAAGCTCATTTTCCATGGTCCCGGTAAAAAACGCACAGGTCACAATCAAAAAGAACATGCTTGGTAACTGGCACATGTCGGTAGCGGGTCATGACAAGAAAGTGCGGGTCGTCCGAATCCAGTAGGTACAGCGGACTCCATCGGACTCACCAGAGAGCTGTATGACCGTGTTACCCGAGCAGTTTTCTCAGGCTCATTTTTGACCTGAACAATAAAACCCGGATGACAATATAAGATACCCCGCCGATACCAAACAATATGTACGGGCCGATGCTAGAACGGATCTGAAACCACTGGGTAGCATGCAGATACCAGCCAAAGGCGGCGATCAGCAGGGTAAGCGCCGCATAACTTGTCATTTTCAGGTGATATATCCGGTCTCTCAATTTACGACGACGGAGTTCTTTCAACTGTTCCTCGCCAACTTCGCCCATCTGAAACCCACAGTAAGGACACAGCGCAGTCCGGCTGGAAATCAGTTTTTCACATTTACTGCAATTTACGATTGCCATTGATCAAATCCTTAAAAGCGGTCGAGCAATTTTAGCCAAAAAATCTCAACTCAGCCCTTAAACCACCGCTTTTCCGATTCTCGACATGTATCGACCAACCATATAATTCACACAAGCGTTTGACGATTGCAAGACCAAGACCGGAACCTTTACCTGATACGCCCTCACCCCGGTAATGCCTGTTCATGACCTGGGCAAGCTCCTCTTCAGGGATACCCGGACCGGTGTCTTCCACCACTATTTTTCCGCTTCCAATGGTACAAACCACCTCGCCCGACGGTGTATAACGAATAGAATTACTGATCAGGTTGCCGACGGTCACTGCAATAACCGATTCAGGTGCAATCACACTGACCTTGTCATTTGAGATAATTTTGAGCACCAGTGTTTTCTTGTCCAACAGGGGTTCATGCAGGTGGATAAGTTTGTCGACGATCTGGCAAACATCATGCGCTTCACTGTCACGGTTGGTGCCCTGCTCAGCCCGGACCAGGTGCAACAACGCCGTCGTGATATCGGTTGACTGCCGGACCGCCCGGGCAATACGCAAAATGCGTGTCCTGGTTTTTTCCGGCAGGTCGTTCTGTGCCAACAGCAATTCCGTGGCGCCGGAAATCACCGCCAGGGGGGTCCTCAGCTCATGACTGACATCCGCATTGAACTCCCTGTCTCTTTCAACCAACTGGTGGACTCTTTCGGCGTAGGCATCAAGTGCCGCTGCCAGTTGTCCAACCTCGTCATCCGGAAACCATCTTGCCAAACCCGGAGAAGGCGTCTCTTCACCCAGTTGACTGAGGCGGTCGGCCAGGTCGGTGACGGGCTTCATGACGCGCCGGGAGGACCATAGACCCAGGGCCAGCGATAACAGGGAAAATATCACCACGGCAGCCGATAACGACCACACCAGCCGGTTTGTCAGACGCTGGTTTTCGGTGATGTCATATATCAAAAAAGCCCAAAGCTCATCGTCTTTGCGGACGGCGGCCTTGAAATACCCCTCAGGGGTTTCAACTTCATGAACCCCCGTATCCAGGTTACGTATCTTGGCAGTGACGCTGTGATTGGGATCACCGGGACGGGTGACATAACCCTGGATTCGCGTGTGAAATGGCTCTACCAGGGTCGGATCCTTGTACAGTTGTACCAGGTAGTCGTCCAGTTCCTGCTTTATCGTTGACCCGATGAGTTTATCTTCGAGAGTTCTCTGAAGTAACAGGGTGCTGATCGCAAAAAGGCAGCTGAGCAGGGTGCCAAACAGCACAAAAGAAACGATGATCCGGCTGCGAAGCCTACGTCGATACAGCATTTGACTCCAGTAAACGATAACCGATACCGTGACGGGTCTGGATCATTTTACTGCCGAATGGTTTATCAATGGCGGAACGCAATGAGTGTATATGCACCCTGAGACTATCGCTGTCAGGCATCTCTTCACCCCATACCTCTTTTTCAAGCTCCGCCCGTGTGACCACGTTGGGCGATGCCTCCATCAGGCAACGCAACAACTTCAGGCCAATCGGGTTCAGATCAATCTCCTGACCATCGCGACTGACAATCAATGTGTCCAGATTATACAGCAGGTCACCAATCTGAATTTCCCTGGCCGCGCGTCGTTTGCCACGGGTAGCCAATACCTTGAGACGGACTTCGACCTCTTGTAATTCGAATGGTTTGACCAGGTAATCATCGGCACCGGTTTCAAAGCCCTTCAACTTGTCTTCCAGGCGATCCCTCGCAGTCAGCATCAGCACCGGTGTGTCTTTACCGGCGTCATCACGCAGCTTACGGCACACTTCAAGACCATCCATTCCGGGCAGCGCCAGGTCGAGGACAATGGCATCAAAGTCATTGACAACGGCAAGGTGCAAGCCCGTTATGCCGTCACCGGCAAAATCCACCGTATGGCCCTTTTCCTCAAGATAATCACCAATATTGAGGGCTATATCCCTGTTGTCTTCAATAATTAATATACGCACATTGAGCACCTGTTATTTATAAAGCTGAAATAGAAAAAGCCCAGGCAGATGAGTTTACCACCATGCCCAGGCCCGAAACGCCCTGTTTTCTATATTCACAGCAGGAGATGCTGTACTCAAAAA
>JBFFWN010000101.1:0-11382 GCA_041570235.1 Lysobacterales bacterium
AGCAGCCGCTGGCGCAGATTGCGCTGGTAATTGATCTCCTGCGCCCGCTGCCAGATATGGCGTAACTCCAGGGGTGAACTGTCGAAACCCGCGATCCGCTGTTGCCATTCAGTCTTCCATGATGACCAGCGTGAATCCGCCCCGCGCGCACCGTCATCCAGCAGGGTTTCCCAACTCAGGCGGATGGCGAGCAGGTCCACCAGGGTGTTGTCCTCCTTTCCATCCAAACGCGCCTGCCAACGCCGGTAAGCGCACCATGCTGCCCAGCCGCTCACTCGCATCAGCAAGGCCTGCAAATACGTCGCCCACTCTCGTTCGGGTATCGCGAGCTGTGCGAGAGATGCGGCAATCTGCTGCTCGGCCCCGTTGTCCAGCTGCCTGGCACGAGCTGAAATTTTCGGTGTATGCATCAACAGCGAGACGCTGTGATCATGGATCAGTGTGTCGCGCCAACTGCTGAACAGGCGACTGCCCTGGTCGGGATGCCAGTCGGCCTGATCGCGGTCAAAGTAGGCCGCGCAGAACTGGGACACCTGGTGGGTAATGGTGTCGCACCACGCCGGCTGCCGGCTCAAGTCCCTCTTTCGGTCAAGACTGTCGCTGAGCAGTGGCAAGGGTAGCGGCATAGCGTGCTTTTCATCCAGCGCAGCAATGAGCTGCCCGGTACTCCAGTCCGACCGGCTTTCGCGCAGCGCAAGTTCGAGATCCTCCATGGTAATCTCACCGAGGCGCCAGGCCTTACGGTATTCACTGAGTGGCAAGGTCATGGCGGAGCCGGCAATTTTGGCCAGATCCGTAGCTGCTTCCTCAAAGGGTTGCTGTATCCGTCCCCAGTAGGGATTCACCGCGATCATCCGGTCCAGGGGCCAGGTTGGAGCAATGCTGTCAATCGCAGATGCCACTGCGCTTTGCAATAATTCACTTTCTGATGGCGTTGGCATAATGCACGCGTTCACGGTAATTCTCCTTGAAAAGTGAGGCTTCTGTTTGCCAGGGTCTGCGCCTGAACGGGGCTGAATTTCACAGGCCAGATTTTGAATGTCAGTCGCGTGAAGGTTTCATCGAGATAGAAACCGCAATAGGCCCAGGGGTAGAACGCCCTGGCAAAACGCCCACCTGGAAAGCAGCGCAGCCACACCTGGGTGCCGTAAAGCACCGTAAAACAGACCGGCACCCAGAGCACCGCAGGCGCCGCGGCAATTGCAGCGGCAGGTGCAAGCCCTGCGAACAGCAGATGCCAGAGCAGATAAAGTTGAGCCAGCGCGATAATCTGGGCTACGCCCCGTATCAACAGGGCCGGAGTAGCGCCCTGCTCTGCCCACAGCAATGGGGCCAGCCCAAAGGCAACAATGAGCAGAGCCACGCGCGGCAGTGCCAATGCAGGCTCAAGCAGCTGCCAGACTGCAGCCGAGCCGAATACCAGGACAGCACTTATGACAACTGCTCCCAGGTACCAAAGCGGGACTCTCACCACACGGGCAGACTTCAACAGGTCACTGCTGCGCACCTGGCGCACTGTTTCACCGGCAGACAGGAAGGCATGTGCCTTGTAGATAGAGTGAGCAACCAGGTGAAGCAGCGCCAGCTCATACAGGCCGAGACCTATCTCCATCAGCATAAAACCCATCTGGGCGCAGGTAGACCACGCCAAACGCACCTTGATGCTGACGCGGGTAAGCATAACCAGGCCTGCAAGCACCGCGGTAAGGCTTCCCACTACAACCAGCAGCGCCTGGGCCAACGGCGCCAGCGAGATCAGTTCCGCCAGTCGGATCAGGACAAAGCCGCCGATGTTGACGATGCCGGCATGCAGAAGTGCGGAGACCGGCGTAGGCGCCTCCATTACCTGGATCAGCCAACCGTGCAGGGGCAACTGCGCTGTTTTCAGCGTAGCGGCAAGAGCAAACAGCAGTGCCGATACATGCAGTGAAAGCGGCAGCGCCTCCTGCGTGGCAAGGTAGGCATTCAGATCGTCCAGCCACAGCGTCCCCGTTGTTTGATATACGAGCAGAAGCGCTATCGCCAGGGCCACCTCGGCGAGGCGGCTGACCAGGAACTTTTTATGAGCGACTACCTGGGCCGCCTTGCGCTCGCGGTAAAAGGTCAACAGATGATGAAGCCCCAGGCTTGTGATGCTCCATGCCAGGACAATGACCAGTAGGTTCCTGCTAACAACCAGTACACAGACCGCCGTGAGGGTCAGCAGAATGGCGCGGATAAACCGCGTCTGGCCGGGCTCGCCATTCAGATAACGCGAAGAGTAATTGATGATGACCCAACCGAGCACCGCGACCAGCAGCGACAGGGTCAACCCCACCTTATCGAAGGTGGCCGCTGTGAATTGTCCCCAAACCAGAAAAGCCAGCACAAACGTCGTTGTCGCCACTAAGGCCGCGGCAGCCGTGATCTTTGCCACTTTCCATAGCCGGGTTGTTTTGCCCAATACCAGCAGGCAGCCGACTGCGTAAATAACCGGCAATAGCCAGCTGATGATGGAAACTAGCATGTTTAAGCTCTCCGCTCAGTATGAGTTCGAATCTGCGGGCGCTATGGTGAGGCCAGATAATACTTATGTAAAATATATATTTTAGATGTTATTGTTCTATTTTTGAGAACCTTATTATGAGACAACTGAACTTTCACCATCTCTATTACTTCTGGAGGGTTGCCAAGGAGGGGCATCTGACGCGCACGGCGCAACAGCTCCATGTCTCTCAATCTGCACTTTCTTCACAGATTCGACAACTTCAGGATCGTCTCGGACATGAGCTCTTTTCCCGCGAGGGCCGGTCACTCGCCCTGACCGAGGTGGGGCATATCGTGCTCGAGTACGCCGAAAGCATCTTCAGTTTGAGCAACGAGCTGCTCGCCTTGACTGAAAGCGGAGACCTGCAGCGCCTGGAAAGGTTGCGCATTGGCTCAGTGGCTACCCTGTCACGCAACTTCCAGGAAAACTTTCTGCGCCCCGTTATCGGAGAGTCAAAGGTAAAGCTGGTCATGCGCTCGGCAAGCCTCGAGGAGCTGCTGGAGATGCTGCATGTACACAAACTGGACCTGGTGCTGTCCAACCGCGCAGTCGCAGCCGGCGCATCAACGCCGTGGCGCTGCCAGCAAATCGCCGAGCAGTGCGTGTGTATTGTCGGGCCGCCGGGCAAACTGACAAAGCCGTTTCGCTTTCCGCAGGACCTTCAGGAATCCCCGGTACTTCTGCCCGGGCCCAGCAGCGACATTCGCAGCCAGTTTGATATGTTGTGTGAGGAGCATGGTATCGAGATCACCCCCTACGCGGAGGTCGACGACATGGCCATGCTGCGGTTGCTCGCGCGCGACTCGGGCGGCCTTAGCGTTGTACCGGAGGTTGTTGTTCAAGATGAACTGCAAAGCGGCAAGCTAGAGAAGTATTTTGTTCTGAATAACGTAGCTGAGCGATTTTACGCCATCACCGCCAAGCGTCACTTTGAACTGGTGGCGCTGAAGACACTGCTGGAGAGGTCCCAGGAAAGCGTCATGGCTGCAAACCAATCAGTTCCGGGGTAAAGCGGCCACCGGTTCCGGCGGAAGCCGGCCACCCATTAAGCGAGGATAGGCGTGCCTTATGACCTGAAAAATGCAATGATATAGAGGAAGTTTCCATGCTGGGGTAACCCATATGAAAAACGAACCCACGACTGAATCACAGACACCGATTCCCTCACCGCCCAATCCCGATCGCCGGCGAGAGCCTCTACCCGAATCTCATCCCAAACCTGCGCACGAGGACCTGGCTGCGCCGAGCCGCATCCAGGAGATTTTGGACAGCCCCAGCTATCGGCAGGCCGATCAGGATATCGACTACCTCAACCTTGATGAAACCCGCGGTGTGCGCCTGCAAATCGACTACCAGAAACCGGAGTTTCTCCTCGAAAAGCAAAATATCCAACATACCATTGTCGTTTTCGGCAGTACGCGCATTTCTGAACCTGGGGTCGCGCGACACAGGTACGATAAATTGCGCGCACAGCTTGATGATGACCCGGACAACAATGACCTGAAACGCCGCGCCCAAATCGCAGAACGTCTTCTTGCAAAAAGTCATTACTATGACGTTGCGCGCAAATTCGGCCAACTGGTCGGCGAGGCCGGCAACCAGGTCGAGGACGGCAGGTTGCTCCTTATGACCGGCGGCGGCCCCGGCATGATGGAGGCCGCCAACCGTGGCGCCTACGATGTGCGCGGTAAGTCAATCGGCTTGAACATCAGTCTGCCCTATGAGCAATTCCCGAACCCTTACATCACGCCGAACCTGTGTTTCCGTTTTCATTACTTTGCCCTGCGCAAACTGCACTTTCTGTTGCGAACACGGGCGCTGGTGGTGTTTCCTGGCGGCTACGGCACCTTTGACGAACTGTTTGAAACACTGACCCTGGTGCAAACGCGCAAGATCAAGCCTATCCCGGTCGTTTTGGTTGGCGAGGCCTATTGGCGACAGGCTTTCAACGTGGACTTCCTGGTTGATGAGGGCGTAATCGATGAAGAGGACCGCGAATTGTTCTGGTTCGCCGAGAGCGCAGAGGACATCTGGCACGGCATCCTTCAGTGGCATGAAGCGAATGGCAGGCCGTTGCTTCAAGCCTGAAGCGCTCACCGACATGCTTGCCACCCGGGTCAGTTTCCCGGGTTTTGTCATAAACTAAAAACGTGATCGCCCGGGACGTTCCGGTCGCCAATTTCCAGCCGCTTTATCGCTATTTTTTAATATTCTTTTTAATTTCGCCCGCTTTTTTCAACACCTTCGCCTCGACCTGATGCAGTTTTTTGACCAGCATGGTCTCGGCTTTTTTAGCTTCTTTCATGGCAGCCACCCTGCCTTTTTCAAAATACTTAACAGCGGATTCATACGTATCGTGAATCGCCCTGGACTCTTTGATGATCTTTGCCGCCTCGTCCCTGGTTTCGCGGATTGACGTCATCAGATCTTTGTGGGATGCATCTGGCTTATTGGCCTTTCTCTCCTGGAAGGCCTTGATTTTTGCCTGGATCGTTTCCTGAAGGTCTGCGAGCTGATCTTTCGCGATGAGCATCCTGGTATCAATTTCTGCCAGCATCTTCATCTGGCGATCAATGTCCGATGCCATGGTTTCCAGGGTTTTGGCACTGATTTCGTTAACTTCATTGTGATCCGGTAAAGTTTTAACGGGCGCAGCCTTCTTAGAAGCTTTCTTTTTAATGCCGGTCTTTTTAACTGCAACCTTTTTAACTGTAGCCTTCTTGACTGCCGCCTTTTTAGCAGCTGTCTTTTTAGCCGTGGTTTTCCGTGTGGCGGTTTTCTTGACCGCGGATTTTTTAGAAGCAGGTTTATTTTCGGTGGGGCTCACTTGTCTGTCCTCCTGGATTAACTTGTGAAGAGTATATGCCTAAGTATTAAGCCAGGTCACCCGGCAATAAGCCATGGCACCTGCCAGAAACGGCAGATCAGCCATTCACTCCTTTGGATTTAATTCGTTATCGATTTGCTCGATCAGTTTTTCAAGGTATACCTGTATGGTTGGCAGTCCGACCTCGGAATACCAAAAATGAACACGCCGCACTGCAAGATAGCCGATCAACTCGGGAGTGGCCAAAACACTGATCTCCCCTGGTGCACTCAATCCATCAAAACGCTGCCGGTTTGCGTATGCGATTTCAGCAAGACCCTCGCGCGCCAGAAAAACAGCCATGTGGGTCTCCGCGAATGTTTGAGATACGATTTCGTCCTCAGTGATGTCCGACAGGAACGCAGGGAGGCCCGCCAGGCTTTTACGAAGCTCCAGGTTCTTCAGGAGATTAAGATCGCCCGATGCAATAAGGGCATCAACCGTACTTGTAGATACATCTGAGGTACGCCACGTTATGGCTGAGCCCAGTAGATGCCCGGGTACCATAACCGGTTTATCGCCAGCCTCCTTGAGAAGCGCAATAAGCGAATCAACATTTGCCGCATGAGTCTGAACTGACGTAATCAACGCATCCAGCTGCGACAAACTGGCCTCAAACTCGGCGCGCATGGATACCAGTTGCTCGTGTTCCCGTTGCTGCTCAATCCGCCCATTCCAATATGCATCAATTAAAAAGGCCAGCAAAATACTAACCGTGATAACCAGGGTCTCAGCGAGAATCCGTCGCCATGATATTTGCAGGGAATTTGCCATAGTTTTTCTGAGTGAAGCCAAGCCCTTTTGGGGTGCCAGTATCATGCAGTCTAGTGGAAGGAGTACGGAATGTCTGCTCCTTCCCATGACTTTCAGTGGGACAGTAGTGGGCCGGATACATTTTAATTCCCTATAATTAAAGTGTATCCGGCCCCTTTTTGGGCCGCAGGGTATATCATAAATATTCGCCAAAGCGAGGTGCAAAATGATCAATATTCAGCATTGTGTTGTGATTGTGACAATTGCCGGTTTGCTTGGCTGTTCGGCGGGCAGCGATGAAGTAACACCAGCGCAGAGCCAAGTGAGTTGCCCCGACCCTTTGGAGGGCTCCTGGAGGGCTCGTTACCTGGAGCTGGGGCGCGAAACCTATGAGATGGCATGCGCATCCTGCCACGACCCGGGCGGAGGTAACGCCCCCGCCAAGGGTGACCGTGATTCCTGGTCAAACCGTTCTCCATTATGGTCGGCAGTCCTGTTCAAGCATGCCAAAAATGGTTACCAGGATATGCCGTCAAAGGGCGGGATGACTGATCTCAGCGACAGGGCAGTGGAAGCGGCGGGCGAATACATGCTCAGCGAGACATTTCCTGAACTACCGATAGACTGATCGGAAAAATCGTCGTGTCGATAGCGGTGACATGATGGGTATCCATTATTCCACAAGCATGAAGACCCCGCACACCCGCGAGGCGGAAGATGTGCTTGCCTGTTTACAGAGTTCCGTAAATGGCCTGAGCCACCTCGAAGCCGCGGCCCGCCTGCAGCGTTGTGGCCGCAACGTGTTGCCGGCCGAAAAACCGGCAGGCATTGCTCGCGTCTTCCTGCACCAGTTCGCCAGTCCGTTGATTTACGTGCTGGTGGCGGCGGCGCTGGTGTCGCTGCTCATCCATGAATGGTCCGATGCAGGCTTTATCTGCGCGGTCTTGTTACTAAACGCCATTATTGGCACGACCCAGGAATATTCCGCACAGCGAGCGGCAACGGCCCTGCAGCAGCTGGTGACCACCCAAATACCCGTACTGCGTGAGGGCGACACCTACGAACTCAACGCGGAGGAACTGGTACCCGGAGACATCGTCCTGCTCGAGTCGGGCACGCGCATCCCCGCCGACATGCGGCTGTTTTTCAGTCACGACCTGGAGGTCGACGAGTCGCTGCTGACCGGTGAATCTGTGGCGGTATTCAAGCGTGCGGAAGCCCTTTTGCCGGAAGATAGCCCGCTGGGTGACCGGGTAAACATGGCTTTTGCCGGGACGCTGGTCAGCCGCGGGCGCGCCCGTGGTGTGGTGACGGAAACGGCGTTGGATACCGAGCTGGGACATATCGCTACCGCCGTGCTGGGCAAGGCGCGTACCAAGGCGCCGCTGCTGGTTCGCATGGAACGATTTACACACAGGGTGGCGATCGTGGTGGGCCTTGCAGCCCTGCTGATGGCAGTACTGGCGCTGGCTCGCGGCATGCCGCTGGCTGAAATCTTTCTGCTGGCCGTGGCGCTGGCCGTATCAGCCATCCCGGAGGGGCTGCCGGTCGCACTGACAGTCGCCCTGGCTATCAGCATGCGGCGCATGGCACGCCGTAATGTCATCATCCGGCGCCTGTTGGCGGTCGAGTCGCTCGGCTCCTGCACGTTTATTGCCACCGACAAGACCGGCACGCTGACAGTCAACCAGCTGACAGCTCGCTGGATCGTCTTTCCCGGCCAGGAGCCATGGGAGGTTACAGGCGACAGCCTCGAACCGCGGGGCTCCATCGTCACAACCCACGGTGCACCTAAAACAGCAGATCTGACAATGCTGGACTGGCTTTGCCGTTCGGCGGTACTGCCCAACGAGGGCTACCTGGGGCAGCGCGGCGATTGCTGGGTCCAGCATGGAGACGCGGTCGACGTGGCCCTGCTTGTGATGGCGCACAAGGCAGGCATCACCCAGGCGGAGGCCGGCAACCTGCAGCCCGAGATTGAGACGATCCCATTTGAATCGGAACGGCTGTTCGCGGCAAGCCTTAACAGGACAGAACACGGGCAGTGCGCTTTCGTCAAGGGTGCGCTGGAACGCCTGTTGCCGATGTGCAGCACCATGTTGTCTCGCGGTGGCCCGGTGGCACTGGAAACGGAGCTCCTGACGGAGCAATCCAGGGCGCTGGCGGTACAGGGCTACCGGGTATTGGCGCTGGCGGCCGGCGATATCGAGCTTGGCCCGCAGGAGGTATTTTCCGAGGAACATCTCAGGAAGCTGACGCTGATCGGTCTCATCGGCATGATCGACCCGCTGCGCCCCGAGGCGAAGGCTGCCATAACAGCGTGCCGGCAGGCCGGTATCCGCGTGGCCATGCTGACCGGCGACCACCCTTCGACGGCTTACGCCATCGGCCGCGAACTGGAGCTATTGAGCAGCCCACAGGAGATTGTCACCGGCGCGGAGCTCAAACAGTCGACAGATGCTGACAGCGTGGACCGTTTGACCGCCCGGGCGCGCGTTTTTGCCCGTGTCGAGCCGCAGCAGAAGTTAGAGGTCGTCCAGTCGCTGAAGCGCAACGGGCATTATGTTGCCGTCAGCGGCGACGGCGCCAACGATGCGCCGGCCTTGCGTGCCGCCCATGTCGGTGTGGCCATGGGGCGTGGCGGTACCGACGTGGCGCGCGAAACCGCCGACATCATCATCACCGATAACAACTTTGCCTCGATAGTGAACGGTATCGAGGAGGGACGGATAGCCTATGCCAATGTCCGCAAGGTGATATTCCTGCTGATATCGACCGGTGCAGCGGAACTGGTCCTTTTTATACTGGCGTTGATAAGCGGTCTGCCGCTGCCGTTGCTGGCGGTTCAGTTGCTATGGCTGAACCTGGTGACCAACGGCATCCAGGACGTGGCGCTGGCGTTCGAGCCGGGCGAGGGAAACGAGCTGCGTTATCCTCCCAGGCCACCTCGGGAATCGATTTTCAACCGGCTGATGATCGAGCGGGTGGCGCTGTCGGCAGCGGTTATCGGCAGCGTTGCTTTCGTGGTGTTCCAGTGGTTGCTGGCGCATGGGCTCACGCTTGATGAGGCGCGTAACGGCACCCTGATGCTGATGGTGTTGTTTGAGAATATCCATGTATTCAACAGCCGCTCGGAGAGCCTGTCGGTCTTCCGTCACAAGCTGATGCGTAACCCCCTGCTGCTATTTGGAACGGTCGCCGCACAACTGGTGCACGTGGGAGCCATGTACACGCCGTGGATCAGCGACGTTTTAAAAATACAGCCGATCAGCCTGCAGCGCTGGTCCGAGTTCCTGCTGTTGTCATTGACGGTGCTGCTTGTCATGGAACTGCACAAGTGGCTGCGGCGACGGCTATCACCGAGAAAACCAAACCGGTGGCAGCAGCAAGCGTGATTCACTTCATGAGCATCACGGCCCGAAACCAGAAATGCCGGGCTTTATCCCAGTGAAAAAACAGACGGTCTAAGGCTCCAGGTATTCAAACCAGTCAAAATCGGCATGCAGGTTTCGCCCTGATAAATCCTGGCAACACAGGCCGACAAAGGCACCGGTAAAACAGGCACGATACGGCCCGGGATACCCTTCGACATACTCGTCTGATAACTGACTGCCATCCAGTACAGGTCCGATCCTGAGCCACTGCCCTGGCCCGGGTTCTTTATCTAAAGCATAGTAGAACTGCAAGTCTGAAGCATGGAAGTCAGCTTTTAAATAAACCCTCTTTGCACCGCTGATATCAATTGGCTCGCCGGCAGGTTCGCTTGAATCCAAACCGTCGCAGCTGATAATTCCGAGGAATTTACGCGTCCCGTTATCGCCACCAAAAACATGCAGGTAGTGAAAATGATAGGTATTGTAAAAACACACCAGCCCGGCCATCTGCTGGAATGTCACCGGTTCGAACTCGAGGCAGGTACTGCTGACGGTATGATGCGCCTGGACACGACGCGCAACCAGGCTTTGTTCAAAACAAGAGCTCAATGACTGCCTGCCATACAGGCGCAAATATCCCGGGCGATCTATCTGATTGACCCAATCGTCCGTCATCGGCACACGTAAAGACTGGAAATTGATATCGATGCTTTCATCATCGAACTCCAGTCTTGAGACCGGTGGGTCAGGTATGTGATCCGGCAAGTCCGGTGCATCCACAAACTGCCGCGGAACATTTCCACCGCCTTCCAGGTAAAGCCAGCCATCATCACGCCATTGCATTTTTTCGATGCTGCTCTCCCGCCCGGTAATGCTGCGCCCTAGCCTGGTCAGCGGGCGGGTGCTCAAAAAACAGGCATAGGTTTCGCCACCGGTGGTCTCCACCAAATCACCATGACCGGTTTTCTGTAAATAATTATCCGCTGAGTATTTCGCGGTGATAATGGGGTTTTGAGGATGCAACTCATAGGGCCCGGTAATATTTTTCGAGCGGGACATGCTCACGCAATGTTGGTATCCGGTTCCACCTTCGGCAACCAGCAGGTAGTACCAGCCATTACGCTTATAAATATGGGGGCCCTCTGTACAACCGTGTTCAGAGCCCTTAAAAACATGATGGATTTTGCCGGTCAGTTTTTGTTTTTCGGTATCGTACTGCTGCAACACGATACCGCCAAAAATACTGTTTTTTCGGTGGTCGACGAGCATATTGGTATACCAGGTTTTGCCGTCATCATCATGAAATAAAGAGCCGTCAAAACCACTGGAGTTCAGGTAAACCGGCTCAGACCAGTCGCCGAGTATGTCTTTGCTGGTAACCAGGTAATTTGGGGTGTCCTTCCAGGGGCCAT
Organism: Lysobacterales bacterium; assembly: GCA_041570235.1. Taxonomy (GTDB): domain Bacteria; phylum Pseudomonadota; class Gammaproteobacteria; order Xanthomonadales; family SZUA-36; genus SZUA-36. The sequence continues at coordinate 10,933 of JBFFWN010000101.1, forward strand.
CAAACCTTTTGACGTTGGTATAAACCAGGTAAAAAGTCCTGTTCGCGGCTTTGTAGGTCAAGCAAGGCGCCCAGACACCACAGGAGTCTGGCACGCCCAGCAAATCCAGCTGGGATACCCGGTTGAGCGGGCGGCCCACCAGTTGCCAGTGCCGTAAATCACGGGAATGATGAATCTGACAGCCCGGGAACCACTCGAAAGTCGAGTTGGCGATGTAATAGTCATCTTCAACCCTGAGAATGGATGGGTCTGGATTGAACCCCCTGATGACCGGGTTTTCAATTCTTTTGGTCATACCGGTAACGCTTTAAACACACCCCGGTTGCCAACTGCAGACCTTATCAGATAGGTACGCATATGGCTGGCTCGACCCTGCTGCGATAGAAGGCGGCGAGTTGCCGGTGCAATTCCGGCGTTAATGGCGCCAGGCTTGAAACCGCGGCATTCTCG
>JBFFWN010000102.1:0-11334 GCA_041570235.1 Lysobacterales bacterium
AGTGCATCGCGTCAGGCTGATGCAAGACGCCCAGGTGCTGGACACCCTTGCGCCGGGCACCGGGGTACCCACTGTGAACCTGACTCTGCCGGCGGGTGGCACCAAGGTTGGTAATGAAGTCACCATTACCTGGACGGCATCCGACCCCGATGGCGATGACCTGATTTTCACTATTCTCTATTCTCAGGACGGCGGTGGTCACTGGGCTCCCCTTCTGGTGAACTTTGGTAGCACGGGTGGACCCACCGAGACCGTTACGCTGGATTTATCTTCAGAACCCGGCAGCGTGGGGCCGAACGCTCTGGTGCGGGTTCTGGCCAGCGATAGCTACAACACTGCCTTTGCAACCTCTTTGCCTTTTAGCGTAAAACTCCGCGCGCCGTTTGTTAGCGTGACACAACCTGCTGAAAACCAGGTGTTTGAAGTACAACAAACCATACCGTTACAAGGTTTCGCCGGAGACCCCGAAGACGGGTTGATCGCCAACGGCCAGTTTGCCTGGTCCACCGGCAACATTGGTCGCTTCGCAGAAGTACGGGGCATGGCGCCGGGCTTCCATGTGGTTGATCTGCAGGTGACCGATTCCGACCTGCAGAGTGGTGTTGCCAGTGTGTCTTTCTCGGTTGCGCCACTGGCGGTACCCGAATCTTCAGATACTTACGTGCTGGATGGACGCTGTGACGATGTAGGTTATCAGCAGTCGCCTCGCCTGTTGCTGACGCCTTATGCAGGCGGCGCGCGCGCGAGTGCACGCATCAATCACACCAGTGGTAGTTTGTGGTTATGCCTGTCTGGCTTGCAGGGCACGGGCGGCCATGCCGGTTTGCTGCTGGATGCCGACAACGGAAGGGATGCGCTTGTTCAAGGGGGCGATTTTGCTTATTTCGTGACCCGGGACGGCACCCGCTTTGTCGACGAAGGCAACGGCGCCAACTTTGAAACCGCCTCTGCTAACCTGCTCTCGGCGCGCATTTATGACCATGGGTCTGCCTGGTCGGCGGAACTCAGGATCAGCAAAAGTGCGTTCGGCTCCTGGCAAAAACGGGTCTCGCTGGCCATCGGCCATTTTGCGCATGACGGCAACTCCAGCAATCGTTGGCCCTTATCCACGGTGCTTACCAGTCCACAGACATGGGCCCTGACCAACTTTGGTTTGACAGCAACGCTCACGGACTTGCAGCCGAAAACCTCGGTGTTGGGTTCCGGAGATATCAACCTGACGGTTTCCGGTAGCGGCTTTGAAGCCGCTAGCCGTGTGCTTTGGAACGGTACGATGGTTGCCACCACGCTGTTGGATGCTGAGACACTGACAGCAGTTGTACCCGCAGCACTGGCGCCTGCGGCAGGTATTCAGGGTGTGGCGGTAGGTGTCCAGTCAGAACCCGAACTGACCACTGCCAATGAGTTATTTACCGTACTCAATGCACAACCAGTCATTACAGACCTTGCGCCGGGCTCCGCAAAAATAGGCGCCAGCGGTATGACCCTGGATATTAATGGAACCGATTTCGTCGATGGCGCACGGGTGATATGGAATGGTGAAGAGCGTAATACGATCTTTGAGAACCCAACCCTGCTACGCATCGACCTGGGTGTTGCAGACCTGGAGCGCGAAGGCCTGATTCCCGTTACCGCCCTGAACCCCGAACCGCAGGCCGCACCCTCAAATACCGCGTTCTTCAATGTCGTGCGCCCGGAGGAATTGATCTTTCTTGATGGTTTTGAGTGAGAGACCGGGGCAGTACACATCTCAAAGGTTTTGACAGGTGTCTGAATATTGCCACCTGAGATTTAAAATATTGGTTTCCGGGTTCTCTCTACCCCAGGGCACCCTCTCTTGATGCTGCGCATCAATTCACCTTGTGCATGCAGGGGTGGCCCTTTCCAGGCTCGTCGCCTTGGTTCCCAAACCCAGAGTTAACCGCACTCTACCTGTTTTTACAAAACCTTCCACCTGTCAGGGTTGAGCCTGCGATCCCCGTAGGCGTGCAGGAAGGGGCGCGTCCAAAATAATACAATACACCCGGTCACCGCTTTTAATCAGATTCAACGAAGCGCAATTCGATGATGCCATATTGAGCGCCAGCACCGTGGACAGAAATTTTTGCGAAGGATCGCATAGCGCGATGGTCGCTGAGATATAAACTACGTTATAATCCGCGAAACCATTTTCGGGGACCGCCTCATGCACAAAAATAACAAGTCAGTCACTCTGCCACTCATCATCGCAACTCTCGCCACTGGCGCCACCGCTTCGGTGTTGGCACAGGAAGAACAACTATTGCTGGAAGAGGTCATTGTGACCGCTCAGAAACGTGAGCAGTCACTGATGGAAGTACCTATTGCGGTCAGCGCAATCTCCGGCGAGCAAATGCACGACCTGTTGTCCTCATCCGAGAATATCAGGGCATTGAATGGCCGCGTCCCGAGTCTCGTGGTCGAGTCTTCCAACGGTCGCCAATCTCCCCGTTTTTACATCCGGGGCCTGGGCAACTACGACTTTGATGTCAATGCCAACCAACCGGTATCAATGGTGTATGACGAAATTGCATTGGAGAACTCAGTGCTCAAGGCAATCCCGGTGTGGGACGTCGAGCGTATCGAGGTTCTCAGGGGACCACAGGGAACTTTGTTTGGACGCAACACCACGGCAGGCATTGTTAAAATTGACTCGGTCAAACCCGGGCAGGAAAAAGCCGGTTATGCCATGTTGTCGTACGGCAGCCGCGGCACAACCATCTTTGAAGGAGCGTTTGGCGGCGCATTAACAGATAGCGTATCTGCCCGACTGTCTCTGAAATACCAGACACGAGATAACTGGATCAACAATACGGTCAATGGGCCTGGCGATGATTTTGGCGAGTTCGATGAATTCGCATTCCGCCTGCAGGTGTTATTTGAGCCCAACGACAATTTCAGCGGCTTGTTCAAACTGCATGGCTTTAACCAGGACGGAAGTCACCCGCAGATCTTTTACGCCAACGCCTTTACCCCGGGTATCGCAGGGCTGCGTCCCGGCTTTGATGAAGAAATCGCCTCACAGGATGGCACCTCCGGATTCGAAATGGACCACATCGGTGGCTCGGCCAACATGGTTTGGACCTTCGAAAACGACATGACTTTAACCTCGATAACCGGTTATGACACGGTCGACAGTTTCAGCCGTACAGATGTGGATGGCGGCCTGGTCGGTGGGCCTGAAGCCATTGGCGTGCTGGGCAGACAGGCTTTCTTCAATATTGAATCCGGCGATGGCCTCAGAGACCATGACCAGTTCACCCAGGAATTTCGCCTGGCTAAACAATTAGGTAAAACCTTCTTCCAGGTTGGCGCCTATTATTTTGATGAAAATATCGTGGTTGAATCCACCGACTTTGACACCGCCACGACACTTCCGATGGCGACCACCTTTGTTGACCAGGATACAACTTCCAAGGCCGTTTTTGGGCATGTTGCCTATGACATCAGCGATGTTCTGACATTAACCGGCGGCCTGCGTTACACCAAGGATGATAAGAACCTCGAAGTCATCCCCGGGCCAGGCTCCTTTGCCCCTGCCGCGACCATCAAAAAAGATGACAGCTTCGTCAACTGGGACCTGTCATTGTCATACGACCTGAACGACGAATGGATGTTGTATGGCCGTGCCGGCAATGCTTCCAGGGGCCCTGTCACATTGGGCAGATTTGGTTTCACCAGCACAGCTGATACCGAGACACTGACCTCGTTTGAGCTTGGTTTCAAAGCCATGCTGCTCGATGGCCGGGCACGCTGGAGCGCAGATGTGTATACCTTTGGGATCAAGGATCAACAACTGACCGCAACCGGCGGTGTGGGTAATACCAATGAAATACTCAACGCTGACAAGACCAAGGGTCGCGGTTTTGAAACAGAACTGGAAGTGCTTATCACTGATAACTTCCGCGTTTCAAGCAACCTGAGCTATAACTATACCAAGATCGACGACCCCAACCTGCTGGCCGAGCAATGTGGTTCAACACCCGGTTGCACCGGCCTTGATCCTGTTGTGGATGAATTTTTGGGCTTTTTTGGTCCGGTCACACTCGTATCAGTGGATGGCAACCCCTTACCGCGTGCACCCAAGTGGCTATTCAACGTGGTGCTTGATTACACGGTACCCCTGCAATCCGGTGAACTTTATTTCATGACAGATTGGAACTATCGCAGCGAGTCGAATATTTTCCTCTATGAATCCGTCGAGTTCATCGCTGAAAAGCGCTGGCTTGGAGGCCTCAGGGCCGGCTTTAGAAATGAGGCGGGCAATATGGATGTAGCGTTCGTAGGCAGAAATATCACCAATGAAATCACCGCTGACGGTGCCATCGATTTTCTCAATTTGACCGGCTTTATCAATGAGCCGAGATACTGGGGCGCCGAATTCCGTTACACCTACTGAAAGTAATACGGTTTAACCGTCATCAAAAGCTTTACTCTCCCGGCCCGGCGTAAAACCCGGGCCGGGTTTGTATCTGCCCCTGTTTTTTTTATTTCACAGCCCGAAAAATCAAATAAATTTCATAAATTGCGAGCAAGAATCATTATCACCTGCTATATTTTAGCTAACAAGAGTTAAAACCTCCGTCGGTCAGGAGATTAAAAAGGTGAAAAATACTTTCATTGCGAAAGCAGGGCTGTTTGTTGTTGCTTTACCTTTATTCGTTTTAATCCAGGCACCTTCAAGTGCAGCGAATAACGAAGCGCATGGTGGCAAAAACCCTACAGTAGGTTCGTGTGGTAATACATCCGGTACATTTCCGGACTCCGTTTTTGCCAGGCTTACAACGGATATTGGCGGGTCGGTATCAGGTTTTGAAATTCATGCCTCGTATGATGGCGGCAACTGTACCTCGATGCTTTACACAACGAGCGCAAAAGAAAGCTCTGTCAATTCACAGGGCAAGAACGATCTTGTTGTTGCCCTGAACTAGACCCTGTCGTTCGATGGTAAGCTCCAGGCCGGCTTCCCGGCCGCTTGCCCGCCTCTCTATTCCGTAAATTGACGCCGAGCAATCGAATGCTTCGCTCACCGCCAATAAAGCCGGTGCCATGTGCTTTTGTCTCCCTTATTGATTGCATACAGGGACCATCGGCGTTATTTTGAGCCGGACCATCAGCAGATGAACAGATGGCGCGCGACTTCAAACTGAATTCGATACGGAGTATCCATGAGCCTGAACTGGAACTGTCCATATCCGTCAAACCGCTCACCTGTTTTTGCCAGAAACATGGTGGCGACATCGCAGCCTCTGGCTGTCCAGGCCGGCATCAACGTTCTGAAAGAAGGCGGTAACGCAATTGACGCCGCGCTGGCAACCGCGATCACCCTCACCGTGGTCGAGCCCACCAGCAACGGTATCGGCAGCGATGCCTTCGCCATTGTATGGGATGGCAATACACTGCATGGGCTAAACGCATCGGGGCGCGCCCCGGCAGCGCTCGGCCCTGAAAAATTCGAGGGTATGGACCGGATACCCGAGCTGGGCTGGGATGCCGTTACCGTGCCTGGTGCGGTCAGTGCCTGGGTGGAGCTGTCAAGGCGATTTGGCAAATTGCCCTTTAAGCGCCTGTTCGAGGAAGCCATTCATTATGCCACCAGCGGCTTCCAGGTTGGCCCCAAGACGGCCGCGGCGTGGAAAGAGGCGGAGACAAGGTTTCCGGGCTTCGATTCTTTCATGAAAACCTTCATGATTTCCGGCCGCGCCCCTCATATTGGTGAGCTGATCCGGCTGCCCGATCATGCGGACAGCCTTGCATTGATTGCCGAAACTGACGGGCGCGCCTTTTACCGGGGCGAACTGGCCGAAGCCATGGTGAAAGACGCCCGGGATCACGGCGGCGTGCTGACAATGGAAGATCTTGCCAGCCACCGCTGTGATTGGGTGGATACCATTAATACCGCCATCAACGGCTTCCAACTCCACGAGATCCCTCCGAATGGACAGGGGTTGATGGCGCTGATCGGCCTGGGAATACTGGACAAAATGGGAATCACGGGCTACCGATTGGATTCGGCCGATAGTGTCCATCTGCAGATTGAGGCCATGCGTATCGCCTATGCCAATATTGAACGGCACCTCGCCGATATCGTACATATGCGGGTCAGACCGGAAGATTTGCTGGCCGATGACTTCCTTCAAAAGAGGGCCGATGAGATTGACCTGTTACAGGCCAACCCTCGGCCGACGGCGATCAAGGCCAGCCCCGACACTGTTTATCTTAGCTGCGCGGATCAATCCGGCATGATGGTATCGATGATCCAGTCGAATTATCACGGTTTCGGGTCGGGCATCGTGGTGCCGGGAACCGGTATCAGCCTGCAGAACCGCGGTGCCGGCTTCGTACTGGAGGAGGGGCACCCGAACCGGGTTGGCGGCGGTAAACGCCCCTACCACACCATCATCCCGGGCTTCGTGATGAAAGATGGCCGTGCGGCAATGAGCTTCGGCGTCATGGGCGCACACATGCAGGCCCAGGGACATCTGCAGATGATGCTGCGAGTCTTTGTTCATGGGCAGAATCCGCAGGCAGCCTCCGACGCACCAAGGTGGCACCTGCAGGAAGATGGCAAGGTGGCCATTGAAAATGGTTTTGATCCCGGTGTTGTCAATGAACTGGTCAAGCGCCGACATGAGATTGTGCTGAACCGCCCGGAATCTATTTTTGGCGGCGCACAGATGATTTATGCCATGCCGGATGGCTATTGTGGCGGATCGGACCACCGCAAGGAAGGCTTGGCTGCGGGCTTCTAGCAAGAACAAATGTAAGGAACAGAGCAATTTATCTCTGCTGTAATATACTTTAGACCAATAGTCAGGACACCCATGTCTGTCATATGATGTGAAATGGCATTCGATATTTTTGATTGCACCAGGTTTGTCTCAATCAACAGGAGTATAAAAATGAAACCGCTAAAGAATTTCATGCATCAGATTGCAGGACTTCTGCTAATCCTCGTTTTCCTCGGTATTGCAGGCTGCGGCGAAAAGCAGCAGGCAGCAGCACCGGGCGCGCAACCCGAAGCAAAACCGGTTGAGAAACAAACCATCGTCTGGAAGCTTGCCCAGACCTGGGGAACCGGCTTCCCCATCTTTGGCGATGCGGTCATTAACATGGCTGACATGGTCAAGGCCATGTCCAATGGCGAACTCGAAATCCGCATAGACTCGGCCAACAAGCACAAGGCAGCGCTGGGTATTCTCGACATGGTGAAAGCCGGCCAATACGAGATGGGCCATTCGGCCTCCTATTACTGGAAAGGCAAAGATGCCAATACGATGTTCTTTTCAACCATGCCATTCGGCATGATCGCGCCGGAGCAGTATGCGTGGTTTTACTATGGCGGCGGTATGGAGTTGATGAAACAGGTCTACGACAAACACGGTGTTTACTCGTTTCCGGGCGGAAATACCGGTAACCAGATGGGCGGTTGGTTTCGCAAAGAGATCAACACACTGGATGATCTGAATGGTCTGAAGATGCGTGTGCCGGGCTTCGCTGGCGAAGTCCTGTCCAAGTTGGGCGTTGTCGTAACCAACATTCCACCGGGCGAGCTATACACGGCCCTGGACCGTGGCACCATTGATGCGCTCGAGTGGGTCGGGCCCTCACTGGACCTTAATATGGGATTCCAGAAAATCGCGCCTTTTTACTACACCGGTTGGCATGAACCTGCCACCGAATTGCAGTTCATGGTTAACCAGGAAAAATTTGACGCCCTGCCCGAGCACCTGCAGAAGATACTGACCATTGCCATGCAATATGCAGCCTATGACATGTACGCCCGCTCCTATCATGACAGTGCGGTCAACTGGGCATCGATTGAAAAAGAATATCCGGATGTAAAACTACGGACATTCTCACCGGAAATTATCGCTGCCATGAAACAGGCCAATGCTGAATTACTGGCTGAAAGCGCTGCAAGTGATCCAACATTCAAGGAGATCCTGGATTCGCAAAACGCCTATAAGAAGATAGCGCGTAAATGGACAGTAATTTCTGACTATGCTTATCTTAAAGATAATCTCGATTAACCCTGCCAAAGCCCCCGGTGATGGATCGGGGGCTTTTCCATACGGTGAAAAGGTATTCCCATGCTCCTGAGGCTTGAAAAATTCTTTGACCGCTTCTCCGAGTTGATGGGTTGGATTGCAGGTATCCTGAACCTGGCCATGTTATTAAACGTTTTTTACGATTCCATCCTGCGCTATTTCTTTAACAGCGGATCGATCGCCATGCAGGAGTTGGAATGGCACCTTTTCGCCATGGTCTTTCTGTTTGGCATTGCCTATGCGCTGAAACATGATGGTCATGTTCGTGTTGATATTCTCTATGACCGCTTCTCCCCACGCTGGAAGGCCATCGTTAATATCGGTGGTACGTTTTTGCTATTGCTGCCACTAAGTTTGCTGGTTATCGAAGGGTCCATCTGGTATGTCACCGAGGCCTTCACATCCGGGGAAATCTCCGGAGATCCGGGAGGACTGGGATACCGCTGGCTGATCAAGCTGGTTATTCCGGTGTCCTTTATTTTCCTGATCATTTCGGCCACCGGGTTTGTTATTCACAATATCAATATTTTCAGAGGCTTGGAAGAGCCGCCAAAACGTAGTATTGAGAATGAGATACTTTAAGCCGGCAATCACCCTGCACCCTGGTGGAGGGCCTCTTCACATCACTGCCGGCAAACGGCAAAAGGTGCTTGAACAATGACTGGTCTTATCATGTTTGCCGTGGCCCTGCTGATGTTGTTGCTGGGTTTTCCGGTGGCTTTTACCTTTGGTGGTGTCGCTGTTTTTTTTGGTCTTCTGTCAGAAGGGCCACAGATGTTTTCCCTGATGCCACACCGCATCTGGTCGATCATGAACAACACCATCCTGATGGCCATACCGCTTTTTATTTTTATGGGTATCATCCTGCAAAAATCGAAGTTGGCCGAACGACTGCTGGAATCGATGGGCTTTCTTTTTGGTGAAATTCGCGGTGGTATCGCTATTTCAACCATACTCGTAGGCGCGCTTTTGGCTGCATCGACCGGTGTAGTAGGCGCCAGCGTGGTCGCCATGGGCGTCATCTCCCTGCCGGTAATGCTCAAGTATAACTATGACAAACGACTCGCTTCCGGGACCATTTGCGCCGCCGGCACACTCGGACAGATCATTCCGCCGTCCATCATCCTGATCATCCTCGGAGATGTCTTTCAGGAACCGGTGGGCGATCTGTTCAAGGCCGCATTGTGGCCGGGACTGTCTCTTGTAGGCTTTTATATTGCCTACATCATTTTCATCACCATAACCAATAAGGACCTGGCGCCCCCGATCAAGCTCGAATTGATGACCGGCTCAAAAAAGCACCAGGTATTCCAGGCGCTCAAGGCGGTGGTTCCACCGTTGGTGCTGATAGTGCTGGTGCTTGGTTCAATATTGACCGGTGTGGCTACCCCCACGGAATCCTCATCGGTGGGTGGTATCGGGGCAATTTTACTGGCCGCGCTTTACGGCCGGTTCTCCATCAGCATGATATGGGAGAGCTCCCTGGAAACGGTCAAGATAACCGCCATGGTCTTCGCCATCCTGATCGGCGCCACGGCCTTTTCAATGGTGTTCACCTATACCGGCGGTGACATGATCGTAGAGGAATTCATGCTGGGTCTGCCCGGTGAAAAATGGGGCTTCCTGATCCTTTCAATGATGATCATCATGACGCTGGGGTTCTTTATCGATTTTGTCGAGATTTCATATATCGTGGTGCCCATACTGGTACCCATTGCAGCGAGCCTGGATATCAACCCGGTGTGGTATGCCATTCTGATCGCGATGAACCTGCAGACCTCGTTCCTGACGCCTCCGTTTGGATTCAGCCTGTTTTACCTGAAGGGCGTCGCACCACCCGGCGTGCGCACCACGGATATTTACTATGGGGTGATGCCTTTCATCGCCCTGCAAGTACTGGTGCTCGGTATATTGGTGATTTTCCCCGAATGGTTCGGTTTCTCAGAACACTAGCCCGCATATTTCACCACAATCTGACAAAAATGTGCAGAGGTTCAGGCCAAATTCGGCTTTTCAGCAGTAGATCATGTTAATTCTACAGACCGCCGGGTTAAGATTTGGGATACTGGCGGAACTTGTTAAACCGGGCAAGCATCCGAACCATTGTGAAGTTCAAAACAGACCAAGGAAATATAACTTTGTATCCTGACCGACCCTTGAGGGTCATGCTCTGGGGAGTTGGTGCTTTTACGCACGGTGTGCTTAATGTGCTGCGGACACATGGCGCCGAAGTGTGCACCTACCTGACGCGTGACTATGCCCATTACAGCCCATCACTTGAGGGCGAGACATTTCATAAAGAGGTTCATCCCAACCCCTGTCCCTTGATCCGCGAAAAACAGATAGACATGGTGATACCAATGTCAGTTGACTGGATACTGGCTGATTGGGCCGATGAATTCATGGCGATGGACATACCGATATTCTCACCCACCGATCGAGGCATGCTGATTGAACGCGATCGTTATTTTGGCTATGAGCTGTGTCAGAAATATGATGTCCCTTTTCCGGTGTCTCATAGCGCGGGAAACCGCATCGAGGCCGAAAAGATTCTTGATCAGCAACCCTTGCCATATGTCATCAAGAACACATTCTGCTCACCAACCAGTCCGATCCATACCATCGTATGTGAATCCATTGATGACACAAGGTGCTGGCTTGAGCGGATCGATTACGCGGAGGGTGTGTTTCTTCAGGAGTATGCGGGACGGCGGGAAGCGGGTCATATTGCAGTTGTCAGTAATGGTGAAATACATTCACTGGTCACCAACCAGGAATACAAACGCGCCTTCAACGGAAACATGGGAATCGTCGCCGGTGCACCCTTGGGCGGTATCGTTGAGAAGGACCCGGATGACAAGTATGGCCTGGCAAAACAACTGCTGCACCCGCTGTTGCCCTGGTTTCGTGAAGTCGGCTTTCACGGGCCGGTCCAGGTCACCGCTGCCGAGCACCTTGGAAAGTGGCATGTACTTGAATACAACGTACGAATCGGTATCACGTCGGGCCCCCTGATCCTGAAGATGCTGAATAACCCCCTGGACGTATTGTGGAGCGTGGTCAGAAACAAACCCGTGCAAATCGATTTCAGGGAGGATATTGAATTTGGTTGCTCGCTTACACTGGCGGGATATGGTTACCCTTTTGTGCAGGTCGAGTGTCCAAGACTGCCAATTGTTGTTGACGGTGAAATCAACTGTGATGCCTGGTGGAACGAAGTGGCCCTGGATGCAAAAGGAAAGCTGCAAATGACAGGTCATCGTAT
>JBFFWN010000103.1:0-11141 GCA_041570235.1 Lysobacterales bacterium
CCTGAGGCCACATGAGTGAAACCCAGTCCATAACCAAGTGTAGACAATTTTTCAAATTCTTCCGGTGTCCAGTAGCGCAAAACAGGGTGGTGATGAGGTGTGGGGTGCAGATACTGACCGATGGTCAGCATGTCTACATCGTGCGCCCTGAGGTCCTTCAAAACCTGTTCAACCTGCTCATAGGTCTCACCCAGGCCGAGCATGATGCCGGACTTGGTCGGTACATCGGGGTGCTGCGCTTTAAATCGCTGCAACAATTTAAGCGACCAGTCGTAATCCGCGCCCGGCCGGACATTCGGATACAGGGGTTTGACGGTCTCCAGGTTGTGGTTGAATACATCGGGTGGTGATGTCTTCAATATATCCAGGGCCCTTTCCATGCGGCCTTTGCCGCGAAAATCGGGCACCAGCACTTCCAGCTTGATACCGGGGCTCAATTCGCGCACGCGTGCCAGGCAACGCACATAGTGCTCTGCGCCGCCGTCACGAAGGTCATCACGGTCGACCGATGTAATCACCACGTAGCGCAGTTTCATATCGCGGATGGTACGGGCAAGGTTTTCCGGCTCGCTCTCATCCGGCGGCTTGGGCCGGCCATGGGCAACATCACAGAATGAACAGCGGCGGGTGCATATTTCACCCAGTATCATGAAGGTGGCAGTGCCCTTGTGAAAGCACTCGTGGATATTCGGGCAGGTCGCCTCTTCACATACGGTCACCAGCCGGTTATCTCGCAACTGGTCTTTGAGGTTTGCCACCGCATTGCCGGAGGGCAATCGCACGCGGATCCATGGCGGCTTACGCAAAACCGGCGCGTCCTGGATGAACTGTGCAGTATTGCGCGCCAGTTTGTCCGCACCCAGCTCTTTCACGCCAGCCTGCTTTTGCCCCACCAGTTTAATGGGTATCTTGTTCTGATCTGTCTCTTTCACTTATCCGTTAAACCTTTCATCAGGGCAAACCGCCTTCCACCAGGCTGAAGCTGCCATTGTAGCCCAAAAGCGTGCTCATTCCGTTGATCAAACGGTCCTCAACCTCGCTCATCGTGACATCGGCAAACGTGCTCAGGTTGGTCACCTGCAGGCCCTGGAAACCACAGGGATTGATGCGCTGAAAAGGCTCGAGGTCCATATTGATATTGAACGCCAGCCCGTGAAATGATCTGCCTCGTCGAATCCGTAATCCCAATGAGGCAATTTTGACACCATCAACATACACACCCGGCGCACCCGGCTGCAACTCCGCCGAGACACCGTAGCTGTCCAGCACATCAAGAATAACCTGCTCGATACCCCTGACCAGCGCCCGCACGCCCAAACCCGAACGCGTTATATCAACCAGCGGATAAGCGACGATCTGGCCGGGGCCGTGGTAAGTGACCTGTCCCCCGCGGTCTACCTGGATAACCGGGATATCACCCGGCGCCAGTATGTGCTCGGCCTTGCCCGCCTGCCCCTGGGTAAATACCGGCGGGTGCTCTACCAGCCACAACTCATCCGGGGTGTCCTGATCCCGCTCATCGGTGAACTTCTGCATGGCATGCCAGACGGGCTCGTAATCCATCAGTCCCAGGCGACGGACCTGCAGGTTTTGCAGAGACATCAAAGTGCCATCAGCACCTGTTCGCAATCGGTCAGGGCATAGTAGATCTTGTCCAGCTGATCTCTTGACAGGGCCTCAATGGTGACGGTCACCGAAATGTACTTGCCTGTGCTGCTGAGGTTGGTGGTGACCGGTTCATCTTCAAACAGGGTGGCGTGTTTCAACACCATAGCGGTGACAAGTGCCTCGAACCCATCTTCGTCACGACCCATGGCCTTGACCGGAAACCTGCATGGAAACTCCAGCAGCGTTTCGCGCTCAAGCACCTGTTCCGGTGGTTTTACAGAAGCCATTAGCCATCGTCCCCGAACAATCCGCCGAACCACATGCTCATGCCATCCCATGTGCGGCCAAAGAACCCGGCCTCGGCAACCGGCTCCAACGCCACCAGGCCGCGCGAGGTGATTTCGGCGCCTTCAAGCTGTATGGAAATACGTCCTACCTCTTCGCCATCGGCAACCGGTGCGATCAGTTCAGGGCGCATTTCAACCTGTGCATCAAGGTCTTCATAACGGCCCCTCGGGATAGTCACAAACAGTTCGTCTGCAATTCCCAGCCTGATTTGGTCTTCCTCGCCTTTCCAGACCTTACCCTGCGCCAGTTCCTGGCCCGCCTTGTATAGCTGCACCGTCTCAAAGAAACGGAAGCCGTAACTCAACAGCGTCTGGCTTTCGCTAACACGTGTTTGCTCTGATGCAGACCCCAGCACCACGCTGACCAGGCGCATACCATCACGCTTGGCAGATGCCGCCAGGCAATAACCTGCGGCCTGGGTATGTCCGGTTTTCAGTCCATCGACCGCCGGGTCGCGCCACAACAGGTTGTTGCGGTTGTGCTGACGGATATTGTTGAAGCTGTATTCCTTCTCCGAATACCACGGATAGAACTCCGGAAAATCCCTGATCAGGGCGATACTCAAGAGCGCTACATCCCTTGCCGTGGTGTAGTGATCTTCATGCGGCAGGCCGGTTGCATTCATAAAGTGACTGTTGGCCATGCCAAGCTCGACGGCATAGTGGTTCATCAGCGCGGCAAATGCTTCTTCGGAGCCTGCCAGGTGTTCGGCCAGCGCAACGCTGGCGTCATTGCCAGACTGGATCACCATGCCCTTGATCAGTTGCTCTACCGTGACCTCCATTCGGGGTTCGATAAACATACGCGAACCACCCGTGCGCCACGCGTTTTCGCTCACGTTAACCAGGTCACCGAGCTGAATATTACCTTCTCTTAACTCGTTAAATACAACGTATGAGGTCATTACCTTGGTAATACTGGCCGGCTCAACACGCATGTCCGGGTTGTTCTCGACCAGCACATGGTCACTGTTGAAGTCCATCAGGATATAGCTGTTCGCACCCAGGGCCGGCGCTGCCGGGGTGGGCATCGCCTTGGGTGGCACAGGCACAGGCGTGGGTCGCTGCGCCATCGATGCGGGCGGCAAAACCACGGTCATGACCATGGCGAGTGTGATTAACAACAGGATTTTTTTCATGATCAACTTATTATTCCGTATTTGACTCCAGGGTCTTCCCGGAAACCGTGACATATCCTTAGCGACTAACCTTATGAGGGCTTTCATAGCCGAGTTCAACCACCCGGCGTTTACTGGCTTCAACTTCCTGCTCTGTAACATAAGGTCCTATCCACACTTTATAAAGCCCCCGGCTTTTTTGTACCGAGACCGGGTTTAGCTGTGCAGCCATCATTTTTCCGGCCAGGTCTTCAGCTGTTTTGCGCTTGCTGAAGGCGCCCACCTGTAAAAACGTACCGTCAGCCACCTTCACTGCGCTGCGTTTTGATGTATCCATATCGATGGCACGAACATCAACACGCGCCGTGCCGGTCTGATCCACGCCCAGCTTAATGGCAGCGGCATAGGAGAGATCGATAATACGTCCATCATGAAACGGGCCGCGGTCATTGATCTTAACAATCATCTTGCGACCATTATCCAGGTTTGTCACCTCAGCATAGGTTGGCAGGGGCAGGCTCTTATGTGCCGCAGTTGCCAGGTGCATGTCGTAAGGTTCTCCACTGGATGTACGCCGGCCATGAAATTTACTGCCATACCAGGATGCAATACCTCGCTCATGGTAACCCTTACTGGAAGGCAAAACGGTATAGGTTTTACCCAGCACGGTATAGGGGCTGTGGTTTCCATAACGGGCCAACGGTTCATTTTGGGGTACTGCATCATACACATCCGCAGGACTGATCCTGCGGCTTGACGGGCCGTCGCCGGGCTCGGAGCCCTTCTTTTTATCACCCGCACACGCTGCCAGCAACAGGGCTGCTACCGTCATGGAGATCAACAACCTTGCCATTGTCTACTTTTCCATACCTTTTTTGATCATCTGGCTCAGGTCATACACGGCCATTGCATAGCGGGGGCTGCGGTTATAGCGGGTGATGACCCAGAAATTTTTGAAAGTCAGCCAGTAACTGTTGCGGTCTTTCTCAACCAGTTTCAAAACTGCAGCCGGCAGATGCGGCAAAAGCTCGCTGGAACTGGTAAAACCCTTGTCCGCCCACTCGGCGACGGTCAATGTGGGTTTGAGGTCACGTTTGATCATGTCAAACGCAGCATTTTCCGAGGCCCGTGCGCGGCGGGTTACCGGCTTGCCCGGCTGCCAACCGTGGCGATGAAGATAGTTAGCCACGCTGCCAACCACATCGGGCGTGGATCGCCACAGATCACGCCTGCCATCCCCATCAAAATCGACCGCGTATTCACGGTAACTGCTGGGCATAAATTGCCCCATCCCCATGGCGCCTGCATAGGAGCCGGTGATCTCAGAGGCGGGAAGATTCTCCTCTTTGGCCAATTGTATGTATTGAAGCAATTCGCTGGAGAAAAACCCCGAGCGGTCCGATGACAGGTTCTGCGGGTAATAAAACCCCAGCGTGACCAGCGCGTCCACCGTACGGTAGCCCCCGGTAATGCGTCCGTAAGAGGTTTCCACACCAATGATGGCCACGATGATTTCTTCATCAACGCCATACTTCTCCGATACGGCGCTGATCAGTTCAGCATGCTCGTTCCAGAACTCAATGCCCTGCCTGACGCGGGTGTCGGTCAGGAATATTTTCTTGTATTCGTACCAGGGCTTACCTTCGGCTGGCCGGGAAATGGCATCAACAATGGACTGTTTATACTCAGCCCCGGCAAGCAGATTTCTTACATCTGTCTCCTGCAGACCGAAGTCGGACACCGCTTTTTTTACAAACTCATCGGTACCCGGGTGCTCAGCAGCAAAACCGGATACACAAAAAAATATCAAAATCAGAAGTTTTCGCATTAACAATGGATTCCTGGATAGATGGTCAAACGTCATTTTAAACAATTAGCTGCAAAGTGTACCTGAATGGCGACCAAAAGCCGCAACTGTAGCTAAGAATTTTCATGTCCCAATAGCTGAGGCAAGCATCAGATTAACGGTGGCTTATGAATTTTCTGTGGCCGTAAATGGACATCATCATGCCAAAGCCCGCCAACAGGGTTACCGCGGAGGTGCCACCATAAGAAATCAGGGGCAATGGAACACCGACAACCGGTAAAACACCCGAGACCATGCCTCCGTTCACCAACACGTAAACAAACAGGGTAAGGCTTAAGGAACCCACCAGCAATCGCGAATAGGTGTCTCGCGCAATGCCGGCGATGTATAGACCACGGCCAATGACCAGCATATAGGTCAACATCAGCAACGCAACGCCCACCAGGCCGAATTCCTCTGAAAATACCGCGAGGATAAAGTCGGTGTGGCGCTCGGGGATGAATTCGAGATTCGACTGGGTGCCATTCAACCAGCCCTTGCCGGTAACACCGCCGGAACCCACCGCGATTTTTGACTGGATGATATTCCAGCCATTACCCAGCGGATCGGCTTCGGGATTGAGAAATGTCCGGACCCGCTCGCGTTGGTATTCCTTCATGACCAGCCACAACACGGGCGCCGCCGCCAGCGCCAGGCCGGTAAATCCAAACAACAACCTCCAGCGCAGGCCAGCCAGGTACAGGGTAAAGCCGCCGCTCGCGGCGACCAGCAACGAGGTGCCAAGATCGGGTTGGCGGTATATGAGCAGGGTTGGCACCAGCAATATCCCAAGGCTGACAGCGAGGTTTTTCCAGTTGGGTGGCAATACCCTTGAGTGCAGATACCATGCAACCATCATCGGCACTGCCAGTTTCATCAATTCTGAAGGCTGGAAGCGGAACAATCCAAAATCCAGCCAACGTTGGGTACCGCGGCCCACGCCAATGACAAGGGTTGCCAACAACATGAGCACGCCGATGGCGTATAGCCAGGGTGTCCAGGCTCTCAAAATACGTGGCGGCACCTGGCTGATACCCAGCATGAACAACAGCCCCACACCCAGGCGGACAAGTTGGCGCTCGACCACCGCCATGTTTTGACCGGTTGCGCTGTACAGCACAATCAGGCCACCGGCAATAATCAGTAACAACAGGAACAGCAGCACCGGATCCAGGCGCGGTAAACCCACCCAGGTCGGTAACCAGCGCTTCATTGCTGTCCCCCGATGGCGACTTCCTGCTCCAACCAGGCATCCAGCGTTGCCCTGGCCACCGGAGCGGCCGCCTTCGACCCCGCGCCACCATGCTCGACCACGACGGCAATCGCTATCCTTGGGTTCTCCACCGGTGCAAACGCCACGAACAGGCCATGATCGCGAAGGTGCTCAGGCAACTCATTTTCATCGTATTTCTTATCAGCGCCAAGTTTGTACACCTGCGCAGTACCGGTTTTACCGGCGGTGCGGAATTTTGCATCGACCGCAACAACTTTTGCCGTTCCGTGAAGACCGTTGACCACCTTGTCCATGCCCAGCAGTATCGTCTCCCAATTGGGTTGATCTATTACCGGAACCTGATTTTTTACCGGTGCCCGGATACGTATTGCCCTTTCTTCACCCGCTGGCTTGGCCGCATATAACAACCTGGGTGTATACAACACACCACCATTGACCAGCGCGGCGATCGCATTGGCCAGCTGTAAGGGAGTCACTACATTAAAGCCCTGGCCAATGCCGGCAATCACGGTTTCACCGGGGTACCAGGGCTGTTCATGAACGGCCTCTTTCCACTGCCTGGAAGGCAAAATACCCTTGCCTTCGCCGGGCACATCAATACCGGTTGGCTCGCCAAAACCGAACTGAGACAGGTAATCGTGCATACGATCGATGCCCATATCCTGGGCCAGTTGATAGAAGTAGGTGTTGACGGACTGTTCCAGCGCCGAGGTGATTTCCACCCACCCATGACCGGTATTTTTCCAGTCGCGGTAGGGTCGGCTGTAGCCTTCAATATAAAACTTGCCACTGGAAAACACGCGGGTCTCGGGCGTCACCACGCCAAGTTCAAGACCTGCCAGGCCGACAAAGGGTTTGAGGGTGGAACCCGGTTCGTAACCACCCCTTAAAGCACGGTTAAACAATGGCCTTCCGGGCGCCTCGAGAATGGCCTGGTAGCCTTTCTGGCTGATACCGTTTACAAAGTCGTTTGGGTCATAGGCGGGTTTGCTGACCAGCGCGATCAGGCTTCCATCGGCCGGATCAATGGCCACCACGGAGCCGGGCCGGTCACCCAGCGCATCCCAGGCCGCTCTTTGGACGGCCACATCAATGGATAAAACCATATCCGTCCCGGGCACTGCATCCTGACGCTCAACCACTCTTAAAACCCGGCCGCGCACATTGGTTTCGACCTTCTCAAGACCACTGATGCCGTGCAGTTCTTTTTCATAAAACTGCTCGATACCAATTTTGCCAATGGTGCGCGTGCCACGGTAGTTGCCCTCATCCACCTTGGCAATATCCTGCGCATCAAGCCGACCGGTATACCCCAGCGCATGGGTGAGCAACTCGCCATATGGATAGTGCCTCGACAGGTACGGGACCACATCCACGCCCTGAAACCTGTGCTGATTGACAGCAAAGCGCGCGACTTCTGCTTCACTGAGGTTGAATTTGAGTGGAATGCTGTCGAACACACGGTAGTCGCGGCGTGACTTGTAGAAAGCCTTGCGATCATCCTCATCGATATCGATCAGCGTGGCCAATTCATCCAGCAAGGTATCCAGGCCCGAAGTTTTCCCGGCCACATTTTCGGGAATAATCTCGAGCCGGTAAGCCGGTTGATTATCAGCAATCACCCGTCCGCGGCGGTCATAAATAATTCCCCGGTTTGGCACCACCGGGCGCACGGCCAGGCGGTTACTTTCGGAACGCGTGGAAAAACTTTCAAAGGCGAAGACCTGCAACCAGACATAGCGCGCCAACAGTGCCAGCATAAGCAATGCGATAATTACAAAACCTGTCAACGCCCTCTTTTCAAACAGGCGCCGTTCATCCCGTTCATCTTTGATGGCGCGATTTCTGGAATAGCTGATCACGACTTTTGCTGACGCGAGGTGGCGCGAATGCGGTCAAGAAACAGGAATAACCAGGGCCATATGACCATGCCTACCAGTGGCGGCAGCCAGTATTTCCAGGTAGGCAGGGGTTCGCCCAACAGCGCGATGATCCAGATCAGGATAATACGGTCGTTTACCAGCAGGGCCAGCACGCTGATCGCCTGCTGCCAGGGTGGAAAGAAACGCAAGCGGGAACGGAACCGCTGAACCAGGAACACCATGATCACCAGGCTAAGGGCATGCAGGCCCATCAGGCTGCCACTAAGCACATCAACAAACAGCCCGATCAAAAAAGCCAGTCCCAGGTTGAGTGTTCCGTGGGTTTCCAATGACCAGTAGATAACCACCAGGGCCACCCAGTAAGGTTTAAACGGCAGCAATACTTCAGGCACGGGCAACAGCGACAGCAATACTGCCGCCACGATGGTCAGAAAAGACAGGCTACGGCCTTCCCGAAAAGTGCTCACGTTTCTTCATCCGGCGGCCCGTTATCGACGGGCGCTTCCTCAAGGTCTGCTTCAATGTCTGCTGTGCCAACTTCCGGCTCCTCAGGCATCGGTGTTTCAACTGACTGCTGCTGTTCGACCAGCAAAACCTCGCGGCCCCGGTCCAGCGCAGCATATGGACGAAGGTAAACGGTTGCAAAGCTCTCACCGCTATCGCGGGTGACGCTTATAACCTCTCCCACCGGAAAACCCGGTGGAAAACGATCGCCCAGACCGGATGTAACGATCATATCGCCGGGGCTGACATCGGCCTGCAGCGGAACATTCGGCATCAGCAAATGGCTTGTCTCGCCGCTTCCAAAAGCCACGGTGCGCAGGCCTGTCCGGTTGATCTGTACGGGTAATGCATGATCAGGGTCGGATATCAGCCGCACCGTTGAAAAGTGCCGGTGTACGTCTTCGACCTGGCCGACGATGCCCAGGCCATCGATCACCGCCTGGCCAATGACCACACCCTCGTCCGCGCCGCGATCAATCCATACCTTGTGCGCAAATGGATCGAGCTCAACGCGTTGCATCTCGGCAAACTGGAAGGTGAAGGTCCTGCCCTCGGTGGCATCCAGCAGATGCCTCAAACGCTGGTTTTCCTGTTGCAGGGCAGCCTGTGTCTGCAAGGAACCGGAGGACTGCAATAACTGCTGTTTAAGCTGATTGTTTTCGGCGATTAACTCTGAACGCGCACGGGTTTGCTCTGCCAGCGAGTCCCAGGCCGTGGCCGGCCAGCCGGCGACATGAAAAACCGGCTCGATGGCAAATTCAATCGCACTTCGGGCACGCGGCACATACTGACCCCGCTGATCCATCAGCATCAAGACGATGGCCAGCAAAATATATACCATCAATTTTGCCGTCTGTTTGCCTTCTGCGCCAAACCAATGGCTTGCTGATGATTCTTTGTATACCAAGGTCTTATCGCGTGCCTGAAAAGTCAGACTTAAGCGTCTGACATTTATGTGTGTAAGCTACGGGAGCTTTGTGAAATTCTACGACGCCAACGGCAAAAACCCAAGCAATGACTAGCTGGTGGTAAAGAAATCACCGTGGTTTTCGTCCATTAACTCGAGCGCACGTCCACCGCCCCTGGCCACGCAGGTCAACGGATCATCTGCCACGAACACCGGCAGACCGGTCTCTTCGGCAATCAGCCTGTCGAGACCCTTCAGCAATGCGCCACCACCAGTTAACACGATACCGGTTTCCACCACATCCGCGCACAGCTCGGGGGGTGTTTGCTCAAGCGCCGCTTTAACTGCATCGAGAATACTCGCCAGGCTTTCCGTCAGCGCCTCGAGCACCTCGTTGCTGTTGATGGTAATGCGCCGCGGTACACCTTCGGCGAGGTTACGGCCGGAAACCGAGAGCTCTTCGGCTTCCTCGTCGGGCCAGGCACGGCCAATTTTGATCTTGATCTGCTCGGCCGTGGACTCACCGATCAGGGTGCCATAGTTGCGACGTACAAAGTTGACGATGGCGTCGTCAAACTGGTCGCCGCCAACGCGGACAGAATTGGAATAGACCAGGCCATTGAGTGAAATAACGGCCACCTCGGATGTACCGCCACCCACATCCAATACCATTGCGCCGCGGGCCTCATGCACCGGAATACCGGCGCCGATAGCTGCCGCCATGGGCTCTTCAACCAGGAATACCTCTCGGGCGCCGGCGCCTTCGGCCGATTCCTTGATCGCCTTGCGCTCTACCTGGGTAGAACTGCAGGGGACGCAAACCAGCACGCGCGGGCTGGGGCGCAGAAAACGTGATTCATGCACCTTCTTGATAAAGTGCTGCAACATCGCTTCGGTCATGTTGAAATCGGCGATAACACCGTCTTTCAGCGGCCGAACCGTGCGGATATTGCCGGGCGTTCTTCCCAGCATGCTCTTTGCAGCACGACCAACTGCGGCCACAGACTGCGGTCCACCCGGACCACGGTCCATGCGTACAGCTACCACCGAGGGCTCATTTAATACGATACCCTTGCCACGTACGTAAACCAGTGTATTTGCAGTGCCTAAATCGATCGATAAATCGTTTGAAAAAAGGCCACGAAGACTCTTGAAAACCATGATGTTGTTATCCGGGGAAATGTCTGGGTCAGACCGCTTAATGTATCAGTCAGCTTGCGTTTCAGCAAGCGGCACATGCATGAAACCAGGCGCTTTAACCGAGATTTTAAGAAACTCGCGGTTATCGCCGCAAAAGTCCGGTAAAATGCCGCATATCAATCATCATTTACCATAACAGGTACGGAACAAAGTATGTCGGCTTTAATATGTGGCTCACTGGCCTATGACACCATCATGGTTTTCCCGGAACGTTTCAGGGATCATATCCTCCCGGACAAGGTACATATGCTGAATGTGTCTTTCCTCGTCCCCGAAATGCGCCGCCAGTTTGGCGGGGTTGCCGGTAATATTGCCTATAACCTGAAAATGCTGGGTGGTAACCCGTTTCCCATGGCAACGGTTGGGGATGATTTTGGCCCATACCAGAGGCGACTGGAATCACTGGGAATCTCAACGAGATATATCCGACACCTGGAAGGCGAGTTCACGCCCCAGGCGTTTATCACCACCGACATGGATGATAACCAGATCAC
>JBFFWN010000104.1:0-11089 GCA_041570235.1 Lysobacterales bacterium
ACAGCGGCTTTAATAAACGCAGGTGTGGATCTGATCAATATTGAAACCATGACCAGCCTCGATGAGGCATTGATTGCCCTGAAAGCCGCCAAAGGCATTCATAAAGACATCCTGGTTATCGCCTCCATGACCTACGATAAGACGCCAAGGGGTTTTTTTACGATCATGGGCGATGAACTCAAGGCTTCCACCCGGTCACTCGAGGAGAATGGGGCTGATATTATCGGGTCAAATTGCGGAAATGGTTTATCGACCATGATCGACATAGCCTCGGCGTTCAAAGAGGCCACCTCCCTCCCTCTGCTCATACAGTCAAACGCAGGAATACCCCAATACCGGGAGGGAAACCTGTCATTCCCGGAATCCCCGGAATTTTTCAAGGAGAAAATGAACGCGCTGCTCGGGGCGGGCGTATCTGTCATAGGCGGGTGCTGCGGAACGACCGTTGAACATATACGCACCATCCGAACCGCTGTCGATGCCTGGAATTGCCGCTGAATTCGATCATATTACCGATTCATTTTTAACACCCTCCAATCATCTGTGGTTGACCCGCCACCTGCAGGTCAGTGCATTGGGCCCTGCAAAAAGCGGCTTTTTTTCGGTATCATTTGAACCAAATGCTGTTTCAGCCTTCAAACTAAACTGAAATCGTGCCAGGAACTGATCCATGAAGTCGTTATTGAAAATCGCCCTGCTGCTTGTCAGCATCACCGCTATCGGCAGCCTGTCCGGTAATACCGGCGAGGAAAGGACGTTGAAGTTCTTTCATACCCACACAGGGGATTCCCTCGAGGTTGTCTATTTTAGAAATGGGGAATACGACCCCGCGGCATTTTCCGATCTCAGGGTTTTCCTGGCCGACTGGCGTGATGGAAAGCAACAGGACATTGATCCGGAATTGATCGACATACTCTGGCAATTACAGCGGGTCACCGGTTCCAGCAATACGTGGGAAGTTATCTCCGCCTACCGTTCACCTGAAACCAATGAACTGCTGCGCAGCACGAGCTCAGGTGTCGCCAGCAAAAGCCAGCACCTGCTCGGCCACGCCATGGACGTAAGGCTCAGGGGCGTCGACCTCGCCCAGCTGCGCGACTCCGCCAAAAGCCTAAAGCTGGGTGGTGTAGGGTATTATTCAGACTCAAATTTTGTGCATGTTGACACCGGCAGGGTAAGATACTGGTAATGCATACAGCTTAGCCCGCCACCGACGCCGTTAGCCCGGTTAAAGGCGTTGAATGTGGCTAAGCAGGTTCAAGGATTCATGCTTTAACTGCGGAAGTATTTATGAGCACCATCAGGCAAATGTCTGGCTTGTTAATATTTTTTGTCATGCTGGCCGTTCCCTTCGGTCTGCCTGCAGCGGGACCGGCAGATACCCCGTCCATCCAGAAGGACATCGAGCAACGGTTGCTTGAACAGGACTCAGGTATTCACGGCTCTGACATTCCGACCCGCCCGGAATTGCTTGAGGTCTATCAGGCCCATGAGTTCTCACCGTTCTGGACCGACCCCAACAGGCTCAAGGAGTTGTTGGAGCTAGTCCGGCATGCCGTGGACCACGGCCTGTTGCCTGCAGATTACAACGTCAGCCTGCTGCAGCAGGTCTTGCGGGAGACCATGGCGGGCACACCCGGGCAAATAGACGCCGGGACCGATATCCTTCTGACAGAAAGCCTGTTGAGATACGCTGAACATCGCCGCTTCGGAAAGACACAGGCCAGCCATCCGGGTCCGCATATCAGCATCGATATCGAAAGTGCCCAACGACGGGTACCCGCGGCCGATATGGAAACAATGCTTGATTCCGCCTCACTGGCCGATTTTATCCAGGCAATCGCGCCCATGGGGCCGGTCTACAGGCAACTGCTGGCCAGCCTGAAGCGGTATCGGGATATTGCAGACAGGGGTGGCTGGCCCACGGTGCCGGAAGGCCCGGCGCTTCGCCCCGGCGACGATGATGCCCGCGTTACCATTATTCGTCAGCGATTGGCGGCAAGCGGTCATATCGGCGTCAATCATGACCTCGATTCGACGCTGTTTGATCCAGCGCTCGAAGAGGCGGTTAAAGCATTTCAATCACGGCACCAACTGGAACAGGACGGTATTGTCGGCGAACAGACCACGGCGGCCATGAATGTGCCCGTTGAACACCGCATCGACCAGTTGCGCCTGTCACTGGAGCGTTTGCGCTGGGTTAACCAGGAAGCCGCTGATACCCTGCTGATGGTAAATGTCGCAGGTTTCAGCGCATTTTTTTACAGGGAGGGTGTGCCTGTATGGGACACGCGCGTGATGGTTGGCAGGGATTACCGGCAAACACCTGTAATCAGAAGCGACATTGGCTATCTCGAATTCAACCCCTTCTGGACCATTCCACCGATCATCCTGCGTCATGACACCTTGCCGGTCATCAAGAGAAACCCCGGCTACCTGGCAGCCAACAACATCCACGTGATCGATCACAAGGGTGAGTTCGTTGATCCGTCAAGCGTCGACTGGAAAGCCTACAGCACGGGCATTCCTTTTACGCTACGCCAGGATCCAGGCCCGGGAAATCCTCTGGGCGCTGTAAAATTCGTTTTCCCAAACAGGCATTCCGTTTTTCTCCACGACACTCCGCATCGCGAACTTTTTTTAAACCACGTCAGGGACTTTTCTTCCGGCTGCATCCGCGTTGAAGATCCGCTAAGGCTGGCGGAGCTGGTCCTGAATGACCCGGTGAAATACAACAGGTCCGCATTGGAATCGATCGTGGCCTCAGGTGAAACCCGCAGAGTGCCGCTTTCACCAAAAGTGCCCATTGCCATCGTTTACCTGACTGCCGGGATAAGTGCGGATGGGCAAACCCATTTTTACAGGGATATCTATGGCCGCGACCGGAGAGTGCTTGACGCACTCAACGAACCGGTTATGCTCCAGACTCCACGACGGTAGCGGGAAAGATCTTTCCGTGGACACTGCGTTCGAACATTGTTGTATGCCCCGGTTAGCCGGCTCAAGTGATTGACCAGGGAGCCCACCGGCTTAAATGTCCAGCGGTAATCCGTAAGGAGCCGCTCTATCCGCACTGAAAGTTTGTTCCCGCCTAAGCGATATCTTGAGGATAGACATTCCAAAGTTCACATAACTTCGCAACAACGCCCTCGTAATACTCACCAGATTTCGCACTCGCACCGCTTGGGATTATGGTTTTGTATTCCTGTTGCAGACGCGCTTGCTCTTCCGGTGACAGGATTTGGTCTGCCATATTGAAGAGGATATTGTTTTCCTTTTGGATGTGCTGGGTCAGCAATTCAGCATAAGCCAGTGTAAACCTCAGCACTAATTGGATCGCCGAATCATCACCATTGGTCGCTGCTTCGAGGTTGTTGCGAATTTGTCGCGTATAGGTGCGGCCTAATTCATGCTCGTGCAACATCATGGCAATTGGGCCTCCTCCACGCGGCATGCCAGCAGCTTCCAGTGCCGGAAACAGAAGGCCTTCCTCCTTTGCATGATGCCAGGCATCGGCATAATTTTGGATAAAGTCAAGGCCCGCTCGGAAAGTATCAGAATCAAACCTTTCATCATTCTCAGCAGCTTTACAAGCTGAAACGAGGCAATCAATCATGGCAAGAATATAGTTGTGTTCGGATCGCAGAGCTGTTGTTGCTGTCATTCTGAACCTCCTTAAATGCTAGTTTAGCATTGAGCAGCGATTTCGTTGGAGACCTGATACGAAATGTATTAACCCGTGCTCCACGCACGTGGTTTTTTCATACCGGCAATTTTGCATGCCTGCCTGACATAACCGTAGGGAAATAATTCAAAAACGAGCGCCTTTGCTTCTTTCTTGCTGCACTCATTCCTGGTCGCCATGTAACTGATTAAATGACGCACATCCGGCGTAATGTCATGCTTGTGATAGTAGTCACGGATAAATTTCAATACCAGCCAATAGGTATCATTCAACTCTATACCTTCTTCCGAGGCGATTTTATTTGCAATTTCCTCGTCCCAATCATCAGTTCTAAACAGATATCCTTCGGAATCTCGTTCAGGATTCATTTCCATGGTTTTAATTCCAGTATTCTCACACAACGCAGATCGCGAAGATTAATCTTCTTAAAATCATTGCTTTGCCTCTTGATTTTGCAGGCGTGTTACATGCCACTGACTTGTCGCGCTTTTTTTATAGGGGCTTACTCTGAGTATTGGTGGTTTAAACACCCTAGCCGCGCTTCCTGACAATCTGGTAACCGCTGCGAAGCAGGTACTGAACCGGCACGCTCCATACGTGGACCAGGCGGGTAAATGGAAAGACCAGGAAAATCGTCAGTCCCAGGAATATGTGAATTTTGAACATAAACGCCTCACCGGCCACGAAGCTCGCAGCGTCACCCTGGAAAGTGACCAGGTGCTGCGCCCAGCTGGCCAACGCCAGCATGGAGCTGCCGTCGAGGTGCTGCGCTGAAAACGGAATGGTCAGCAGGCCCAATACCAGTTGCACGAACAGGATGAGCAAAATCGGCAGGTCGGAAAATTGGCTGGTCGCACGGATACGCGGGTCCTGTATGCGCCGGCGAATCAGCAGGAGCATGCCGACCAGGCAGATCACACCGAATATTCCGCCGGCGGTCATCGCCAGGATCTGTTTCTGGCCTGCCGTTATCATGAAGTGATAGGCCCAGTGGGGCGTCAACAAGCCCATCAGGTGGCCGAAAAACAAGGCGATGATACCGATATGAAACAGGTTGCTGCCCAGTCGCATATCCTTCTTGCGTAACATCTGGCTGGAACTGGCTTTCCAGGTGTACTGGTCGCGGTCGTAACGCAGCAGGCTGCCGAGGAAGAACACGGTGATCGCGATATACGGGTAGATCCCAAAGAAAAACTGATTCACGTAATTGGCCATGTGAATTCCTCCTACCGTGTAATTTGTATGTTTAAACCGTCACGCGGGGCAACACAGCCCCCGCATTCGGATTGGTCCGGATTGCCGGCAAACGCTGCCGCCTCTTCCCATTCCTTGTCGAGGGCCTCCAGGCTCTGGTCCTCGAGGGCCTGAGCCAGGATCTCGCGGATTTTTTCCTCGCTTGGTTTTACCCTCGACAAGGCGACCAGTGCGTCAAACAGCACGGCATAGGATGAGTCCCGTTTTTGCAAACGGGTCGCAATCGTCGCCATGATGTCGATGGGTTCACCCAGTAATTCCAAAGCTTCACTGGCGGGGCAAAGGGAAAGATACTCAAGGAAAAGCGGAATGTAGTCGGGCAATTCCGCCTGGTCGATGAACAGGCCTTTTTCGGCATAGGCGTCAGAGAGGTTGACCAACGCCTGTCCGCGATCGCGGGACTCACCATGGATGTGTTCAAACAGGTGCAAGGAATGCGAACGCCCGCGATCGAAAGTCGAGACATACTGCTCCTGCAACTCGTAAATGTCGGCTGTTCGCAGTTCCTCAATGAAATCCAGGACGCCTTTCAGCTGTTTCTTCGGCAAACAATCTTCCCGTTTCAACAGTGCCGCACAGTCATCCAGGTGCGCCACCCAATCCGGTTTCGGATAGGACATCAACAGACCCAGGATTTTAAGTGTCTTCATTGGTCTTCACCTTCATGGGAATGGTCTTGCCGCTCAGGGTGTTCTTATGTGTCGGAGTGCCGAACAGGCTGGTTTTACTTTGCCCTCCGGAACAGCCGTTGCCGAAACTGAAACCACAGTCCGAGCGGTGGGCGAAAGCAATCTCATTGTCAAAGGGTGTTTCGCCGGCGTATTCACGGTGATTGGTCGGGATGACATAGCGATCCTCGTAGTTGGCAATGGCCATCGTCTGGTACATATCGTCAAGCGTATTCTCATCCAGGCCGACACGCTCCAGTACATCGGCAGCGTTAACGCCATCCACCGTGCGCGCACGCATATAGGTGCGCATGGCGATCATGCGTTCAAGCGCGTGAACGACTGGTGCTTCCTTGCCTGCCGTCAGCAGGTTGGCCAGGTATTTGACCGGAATCCGCAGCTTGGTAACATCGGGAATGACGCCATCGGTGGTCGGGATCTTGCCCTGCGCCGCGGCATTTTGTATCGGTGACAGGGGCGGGATGTACCACACCATCGGCAATGTGCGGTATTCCGGGTGCAGCGGAAAGGCCACTTTCCAATCCACCGCCATCTTGTAGACCGGTGATTTTTGCGCCGCCATGATCCAGCTGTGCGGAACACCATCCAGGGCCGCCTGCCTGATCACCTCGGGGTCGTGCGGGTCAAGGAAGATACTCAATTGCGACTCGTACAAATCCTCTTCATCGGTCGCGCTCGCAGCCGCCTCGATACGGTCCGCGTCGTACAACAGGACACCGAGGTAACGGATACGGCCGACACAGGTTTCCGAACAGACGGTCGGGTCACCGGCTTCGATACGCGGGTAACAGAAGGTGCATTTTTCCGATTTGCCGGATTGCCAGTTGAAATAGATCTTCTTGTACGGACAACCGCTGACACACATACGCCAGCCGCGGCACTTGTCCTGGTCAATCAGTACGATGCCATCCTCTTCGCGCTTGTAAATTGCACCGCTGGGGCATGAGGCCACGCAGGTCGGGTTCAGGCAGTGCTCGCACAGGCGTGGCAGGTACATCATGAAGGTGTTTTCGAACTGGCCGTAGACCTCCTTCTCGATGTCGTCGAAATTACTGTCCTTGCTGCGCTTGCTGAATTCACCACCGAGAATCTCTTCCCAGTTGGGTCCCCAGTCGGGCTTTTGCATGGACTCGCCGGTTATCGCTGACTTCATACGTGCGGTCGGTGTGGTCCGGGACGCGGGTGCTTTTTGCAGATGCTCGTAATCGTAGGTGAAGGGTTCGTAATACTCGTCGATTTCCGGCAGATCCGGATTGGCAAAGATTTTTGCCAACAGACGCAGCTTTCCGCCCATCTTTGGCTTGAGCTTGCCCTTGCTGTTCAGCTTCCAGCCGCCATTCCAGACATCCTGGTTTTCCCACTGCTTCGGGTAGCCGATGCCGGGTTTGGTTTCAACGTTGTTGAACCAGGCGTACTCGACCCCTTCACGCGAGGTCCAGACGTTTTTGCAGGTGACCGAGCAGGTGTGACAGCCAATGCATTTGTCCAGGTTAAGGACCATGCCGATTTGCGCCCTGATTTTCATGCCAAAGCCTCCTCGGAAGATTCTGAAGTCGGCACACGCCACTCGACCTTTTCGAGCTTGCGCAGCACCACGAATTCGTCGCGGTTGGAGCCCACCGTGCCGTAATAATTGAAGCCATAAGCCAATTGCGCGTAGCCGCCAATCATATGGGTCGGTTTGATGACCGCACGGGTGACCGAATTGTGGATGCCGCCACGGTGGCCGGTGATCTGGCTGATCGGTGTATTGATGATTTTCTCCTGGGCGTGGTACATCATGACCATGCCCTCCGGTACCCGCTGACTGACCACGGCACGCGCCGCAATGGCGCCATTGGTGTTGTACAGCTCGATCCAGTCGTTATCTTCACAGTCGATTTTGGCTGCATCAATCTCGGACACCCACACGCAGGGCCCGCCGCGACTGAGGGTCAGCAGCAACAGGTTCTCCGAGTAGGTGCTGTGAATACCCCACTTCTGGTGCGGTGTGATCCAGTTCAGCACCACCTGCTTGGCGCCCTTGCCGACCGAGTCGATCACCGGCGCCACCGTCTTGGTGTTGATCGGCGGTTTGTAGACACACAGGCTTTCACCAAAGTCGCGCATCCAGGCATGATCCTGGTAGAACTGCTGGCGCCCGGTCAGGGTTCGCCACGGTATCAACTCGTGCACGTTGGTATAACAGGCGTTGTAGCTGACGTGCTCGTCCTCCAGGCCGCTCCAGGTGGGTGATGAAATGATCTTGCGTGGTTGCGCCTGGATATCATGGAAACGGATTTTCTCGTCGTGCTTGGGCAAGGCCAGGTGGGTATGATCGCGGCCGGTGATTTTGCCCAGCGCCTGCCAGGCTTTCACGGCCACCTGGCCATTGGTTTCCGGCGCCAGTGACAGCACCACTTCGCAGGCATCAATGTCGGTCTCAATGCAGGGAAGACCTTTGGAGACACCCTCTTCGGTTACCAGCCGGTTGAGACCACCCAGGAGCTTGACCTCATCTTCGGTGTTCCAGCCAATACCCTTGCCACCGTTACCCAGCTTCGACATCAGCGGACCGAGCGAGGTGAATTTCTTATAGGTGTCCGGGTAGTCGCGCACCACCTCGATGTAGTTCGGCATGGTCTTGCCCGGAACCGGTTCACACTCACCCTTCTTCCAGTCTTTCACGTCCAATGCCTGTCCCAGTTCGGCGGGTGTATCGTGCAGGATGGGTAAAGCAACGATGTCGGTTTCCGTGCCAAGGTGCCCGACGCACAACTTCGAGTAAGTTTTTGCCAGGCCCTTGTAGATATCCCAGTCGCTGCGGCTTTCCCAGGCGGGGTCGACCGCGCGTGACAGGGGATGGATAAACGGGTGCATATCGGAGGTGTTCAGATCGTTCTTTTCATACCAGGTGGAAGACGGCAGGACGATATCCGAGTACACACAGGTGGTGGACATCCTGAAATCGAGCGTGACCACCAGGTCCAGTTTGCCCTCGGTGTCGTGATCGACCCATTCGACTTCGCCCGGTTTCTGACCCCCCGTCTCGCCCAGGTCCTTGCCCAGCACGCCATTCTTGGTGCCCAGCAGGTGTTTCAACATGTATTCGTGGCCCTTGCCGCTGGAGCCCAGCAGGTTGGATCGCCAGATAAACAGGTTACGCGGGAAGTTGCGTGGATCATCCGGCGCCTGGCAGGACATCCGCAGGCTGCCGTCCTTGAGGCGTCCTGACACGTAATCGACACTGCTGACACCCGCCTCCCTGGCTTTTTGGGACAGCCTCAGCGGATTTTCCTCCAGCTGGGGTGCGGAGGGTAACCAGCCCATGCGTTCGGCGCGAACATTGCAGTCGATCAGGCTCTGGTTCTCCCAGGCTGATCGGTCCGCCAGCGGTGAAAGGATTTCATCCAGTTCCAGTTTTTCATAACGCCACTGGTCGGAATGGGCGTAGAAGAACGATGTGCTGTTCATCTGGCGTGGCGGGCGGTGCCAGTCGAGCCCAAAGGCCAGCGGCAGCCAGCCGGTTTGCGGGCGGAGTTTTTCCTGGCCCACGTAATGCGCCCAGCCGCCGCCGCTCTGACCGACACAACCGCACATGATCAGCATGTTCATGATGCCGCGGTAGGTCATGTCCATGTTGTACCAGTGGTTGATCGCCGCACCCAGGATCACCATCGAGCGGCCCCGGGTTTTGTCTGCCGTTTGTGCAAACTCGCGGGCGACCTGGATGATCTGTTCCCGTTTGACGCCGGTGATCTGTTCCTGCCAGGCCGGTGTGTAGGGGATATCATCATCGTAACTTTTGGCGACCTGGTCATCATCCAGGCCGCGATCGAGACCGTAATTGGCCAGCATCAGGTCAAATACGGTCACCGCCTTCACGCTTCCCCCGGCAAGCTCCAGGGTTTTAACCGGCACTTTGCGCTGCAATATGCTGTCGTGGTTGCTGTGGGCAAATATCTGCTGATCGTGCTCCTGGTTGCCGAAATACGGGAACGCTACGGACAGCACCTCGTCGGACTGGCCGAGGAAGCTGAGTACAGGTTTGATGTCGCTGCCATCGTGCTGGTTCTTCTCTTCGAGGTTCCACTTTCCCTGGTCTCCCCAACGCGCGCCGATGGTGCCATTGGGTACGACGGCTTTCTGACTGGTGGCATCGAGAACAACCGGCTTCCAGTCAGGGTGGTTTTTATGTTCAAGCTGGCCGGCAAAATCAGACGCCCGCAGGGTCCGTCCGGGCACCCAGCGGCCGTCCTTGTGATCGAGCATCACCAAAAACGGCATATCGGTGTACTTTCGCACATAATCCGTGAAGTACGCACTTTGGCGGTCGACATAGAATTCTTTCAGAATCACATGCCCCATCGCCATGGCAACGGCGGCATCGGTGCCCTGCCGGGCCGGTATCCATGTATCGGAGAGCTTGGCAACCTCGCTGTAATCCGGCGTCACGGCAACGGTCTTGGTGCCCTTGTAACGCACCTCGGTGAAGAAGTGCGCATCCGGTGTGCGTGTCTGAGGTACGTTCGAGCCCCAGGCAATGATATAGCTGGAGTTGTACCAGTCGGCGCTTTCCGGAACGTCGGTCTGCTCACCCCAGACCTGCGGTGAGCTGGGTGGCAAATCGCAATACCAGTCATAAAAGCTCATGCAGGTGCCGCCGATCAATGACAGGTAGCGCGAACCGCCGGCGTAGGAGACCATCGACATGGCCGGAATCGGTGAAAAGCCGATCACCCGGTCCGGGCCATAGGTCTTGGCGGTATAGATATTCGAGGCCGTGATGATCTCGTTCATCTCGTCCCATTCGCCGCGCACCATGCCGCCCAGGCCGCGCGCGGACTTGTAGGCTTTGGTGGCGGTTTCATCTTCCATAAGGTGCTGCCAGGCGATCACCGGATCGCTGTATTGCTCGCGCAGGCTGCGCCAGGATTTCAATAACTGGCTGCGTATCATCGGGTACTTCAGGCGCGCCGAACTGTACAGGTACCAGGAGTAACTGGCGCCCCTGGAACAACCGCGTGGCTCGTGGTTGGGCAGGTCCACGCGGGTGCGCGGATAGTCGGTTTGCTGGGTTTCCCAGGTCACCAGGCCGCCCTTGACGTATATTTTCCAGCTGCACGATCCGGTGCAATTAACCCCGTGGGTGGAGCGCACGATCTTGTCGTGCGACCAGCGCCCACGGTAGGCGCGCTCCCAGTCGCGGGGCTCGCTGGTGGTAATGCCATGCCCATCGGAGAAGGTCTCCGGTTTTTCCCTGGTGAAATACGTCAGGTTGTCGAGAAAGTGACTCATAGCTTGCTCCGGGTATCAGGGATTGTGGAATTCCGCGCCTTTACGCAGGTAGAACCACCAGTTAATCAGGATGCAGACGCCATAAAAGGCGGCGAAACCAAACAAGGCGTTTTCCGGTGTCGTCGCCTTGATCTGCTCGCCGAAAACCTGCGGAATGTAAAAAGCACCGTATGCCGCTATCGCC
>JBFFWN010000105.1:0-11034 GCA_041570235.1 Lysobacterales bacterium
GACTGAACGACAAGGGAACATCCCCGATGACGAAAATGATAAGGCCCAAAAGGCTCAGGGCAGGCGCCAGGATTGGAATCGTCAGCCCGGCCGATTGGTTGGAAGAAGAGCGCATGCAGCGGGCCATGGACGTGTTTTCCGGCCTCGGTTACGATTTGGTTCCCGGCAAAAGCACTCGTCTGAAGCTGCACCAGTGCGCGGGTTCCGCCGAGGACAGGGCGGCTGACATCATGGCCATGTTTGAAGACCCGGATATCGATGCGATCATCTGCGCCCGCGGCGGTTATGGTGGTAACCGTGTGCTGCCGCTGCTGGATTACCAGGTGATTCGCGACAACGCGAAAATATTTGTCGGTTACAGCGATATTACGGGTTTTCTGACCTCATTCGCTCAACGCTCAGGGCTGGTGTCATTTCATGGCCCCATGCTGACCACTTATGGCAGTAAAACCACCCGGTACAATCTCGATACCTTTCACAGGGTGCTATCGGGCGAGGATGCCATCAAGATTGAATCGGTTAGTGAGTGCCGCGCACGATGTCTGAAGCCCGGAACCGCCACAGGTCCATTGTGGGGCGGCAACCTGACATTGGTCAACGAACGCCTCGGCACAGCGGATCAGATCGACACCAGGGGCGCGATCCTGCTGCTGGAGGATATCGATGAGAAACTGTATGCCTTTGACCGCATGATGCTTCACCTGAGGAACAGCGGCAGCCTTGACCAGATCAGGGGGTTGATCGTCGGCGAGATGCTGGAAATGGGTGACAGCAGGGTGCCGTTTGGCAGGACCACCGATGAGATTGTCCTGGATGTTTGCCAGGATTTTGACTTTCCCATCATCAGCAACTTCCCCTGCGGACATGGTGACTACCAGGCAACGCTACCGGTTTCACACCCTGTAGAAATTCACGCGGGCGAGGATGAGTGTTTTATCCGGATTCCCGAGTCGCCGGTAAGTTGAGCAAAAAGCGTCGATAAAAAAGGTTTTTTACAGAATTTATTAAGGAAGACATATGCTTAATTACATCTGGTTTGGAATGATGCTGATCAGTGTTATTGCCGGTATTTTTACCGGGAATATAGAAGCGGTGACCGAGGCAGCCATTGATATGGCCAAGGTGGCGGTCGAAATTTCCATTGGCCTGATCGGAATCATGGCGCTGTGGCTGGGTATCATGAAAATCGCCGAAGCCTCCGGCCTGATCAATATCATCGCGCGCGGCCTGCGGCCCATATTGATTCGCCTGTTCCCCGACGTGCCTGCAGATCACCCGGCGATGGGTTCCATCGTACTCAACATGGCGGCGAATATGCTGGGACTGGGTAATGCCGCGACGCCACTAGGGTTAAAGGCCATGGAGGAACTGCAGGAACTGAACCCCAAAAAGGACACCGCGACCGATGCCATGGTGATGTTCCTGGCGATTAATACCTCGAGTGTCCAGTTGATCATTCCGGCCACCGTGGTAGCGTTGATGGGGGTCGCGGCCAGTACGATCTTTCTGACCACGATTCTCGCGACACTGGTCTCGACCATCACGGCCATAATCATGGTGCGCCTGCTTCAGAAAATGAAGCGCTTCTCTGTGGAGAGCGAATCATGATCGAGTCTTTTGTCGGCGGCCTTAACGCGGGTGCAAAGTACATCATCCCGTTGTTACTGGTTGGTATTCCCTTTTATGCAATAACCGTCAAGAAGGTCAGGGTTTACGAGGTTTTTGTAGAAGGCGCAAAAGATGGTTTCACCATCGCAGTCAGGATTATCCCTTACCTGGTGGCCATCCTGGTTGCAGTCGGCATGTTTCGTGCTTCCGGTGCTCTGGATCTGTTATTGAGCCTGCTGGCACCATTACTTAATTTTATCGGGTTTCCGCCAGAGAATTTACCATTGGCCTTGATGAGACCATTATCCGGTAGTGGTTCGCTGGGCCTGTTGACCGATCTCGTTAATGAGTACGGGGCGGATTCGATATATGCAAAAATCGGTGCGACGATGTATGGATCATCTGAAACCACGTTCTACGTGCTCGCCGTTTATTTTGGATCGGTGGGTATCACACGCAGCAGGCATGCGCTGGTCGCCGGTCTGACCGCCGATGCCGCCGGTGCACTGGCGGCGGTATTCTTCTGTACCTGGTTATTGACCTGAGCAGTAAACCCTAATATCAGGCCCGAAGATCAGGCCGGGGTCTCAGGGAGTCTTGCTTACAGTTGTATCCAGCATCACCAGGTTATCGATATTACTGATGCCAAGACCCGGCACGTCGGTAATGGTGATTTCCGCACCCTCAAAGCGTGTGCCGCTGGTAACGGGGTCAAACAGCCCCAACGAGGGCGTATCAAGATCGACCATGGTGATGACGGATGACTTGGCAACCGCAATATGCGCCGCAGCAGCGACACCTATGCTGGATTCCAGCATGCAGCCGATCATGCACTTTACGCCGTAAATTCCGGCGATATCGGCAATTTTGATGGCATTGGATATGCCGCCGGTCTTCATCAGCTTGATATTGATGATATCGGCTGCGCGTGTCCTGATCAGTTCAATGGCCTCCTTGGGGCCAAAGGAACTCTCATCGGCCATCACCGGTGTCTGAATGCGGTCGTTGACATATTTCATGCCCTCGATGTCATCACCCCTGACCGGTTGTTCGAGCAATTCGAGATGCACACCACTGTCTTCAAGTGTTCTTAAAACCGACACCGTCTGTTTGGGCGTCCATCCCTGGTTGGCGTCAAGGCGGATCAGGGCCCGGCCGTTGATAGCGGCATAGATCGCCCTGATGCGTTCGATATCCAGGGCAGGGTCTTTGCCAACCTTGACTTTCAGGTTTTCAAAACCGAGCTCAAGTGCGGCAAGCGAGTCCTCCACCATCTTGTCGATATAATCGACGCTGATGGTGATGTCGGTGGTGACGACGTTATCACCACCACCGAGCAGCTTGTAAAGCGGTGCCCCATACAATTGTCCGTAGAGGTCATAAACAGCCATCTCGACGGCTGCCTTGGCGCTGTAGTTTCTGACGATTGAGGACTGGATGGTGCCGGTCAGGCTGTTCAGGTCAGCAATGTTTCGGCCGATGATCGCGGGCCCGATAACCTTGCTGATCGCTTCGATGATCGATCCATGGGTGTCGCCGGTGATAACGGCGGTGGCCGGCGCGCTGCCAAATCCCCTGTGACCGGTATCGGTTTCAATGGTAATGACGACATCTTCGATTTCCGATACCGTTCGCATTGCGGTCTTGAAAGGGGTTTTCAGGGGCACTTTCAGCATGCCAAAACGGATACTGCTAATTTTCATATCTGACCCCTTTACCCGGTTCTCCGGGTTAGCGTCCCCTGATTATCAGGGAATTGATTATGATGATGCTTCACCTGCCAAGAATAAATTATTCTAAAGCCACTCCCGGTGACGCACAACCCGATTTTTTTTCTGACATTTGGCAGTGACCAAAGCAGCAAAGCATGCCTCGCAAATACTGTTCAGCTATCAGTCTCGATGACTGACTCAGTTTGAACAGGTAATTCTGCCAATTTGTCCGGGTAGTATTTATCCAGCAGAGCATACAGGATAGCCGCTGTTTCTGCGTCAAATTCGCTGTTGACCAGCCATGGTCTGAAATGCATCTGGAAGGCCCTGATGACGTTCTGTGATTGCTCGTCATTCTCGCCACTGAGTTCGATGCTGTAACCGTATGCGTGCAGCGCCGTTTGCAACGTCAATAGTGAAGGAAGGCCTTTTCTGAACTGCTCCCAGTAATTGAAAACCGTGTCATCGTCATACCAGGCGCCATAACCCAGGCGGTAAAGCCTCTGCCATGGAAAGCGTGGGCCGGGGTCGATTTTCCGTTGCGGCGCGATATCCGCATGACCGACGATGTGGGTCGGTTTGACCGATGTATGACGCTCCAGTATGCCGTCGAGCAGTTCGATCAGCATTTCCAGTTGAGGTTCGGCAAAGTCGGGGTAAAAACATAATCTTGCGGGTTCCCCGGTAAGCTCCTCCGGTGCGATGGATTCAGTGGACTTACGGCAATAAGTCTGGTTAACCAGTTCGATACCGATAGACATATCATTCAAGCCTGTCTTTCCCGCCCAATAGCTGGTTCCGGCATGCCAGGCACGTGCCTCCTCCCCGACCAGTTGATACACCTTGAGATCTTTTTTGGCGTAACTTTCATCCAGCGGTTCGGGAATCAGGTAGTGTGAACTGACCGGCCTGTTGGAGGGTTCAACCAGCACATCATAAGACCCCTTGAAGTTACCGGTTGTATGATGGATCACCACGACCCTGACACGTGTGTCCTGGTTGGCTGATTCCACCACCACCATGTCGTGGCCGGCGCATCCGCCCAGTAGAAAAACGAGCGCCAGCAACACTCCCATGGTGCGGGCGAAACCGGTTTTGTCCATCAGGCCGGAAGCCAGGTGATGTGTAGTATCAGAACATCGATTAACGTGATTCATGGTTGTCCATTTTTTTTGCGTGGCCCAGGCAGAAATAACCTGGTCATATCGATCTGTCATGGTCTTGATATCAGCAAAAAATAGCATAAAGGAATAAATAATTCTTTACTTTCTCACCGGTAGTGATATTTTACGTCTGCACAATAACAATTTTTTAACTTTAATCATCCAAACGGGGATTCTTACGATGAAGAGTCAATCAGCGGTAAGAGCACCACTGTCAAGACAGTGGAAGTTAACCTGGATGTTGGTACTGGTTGCTTTTGCAGCCATGTTCAGCACTCCTTTGTTTGCACAGCAAACAGGTGAAATTGCAGGTAAGGTAACAAATGCAGCAGATGGTTCAGCGCTTGTCGGTGTGACCATTGAAGCAACAAGCCCGGTTCTGCCGGGTAGCCGCACATCTACGACGGCAGAAAATGGTGACTTCAGGTTGCCGTTGTTACCGCCTGGGGCCTACACCCTCACATTTACCTTGAGCGACGGTACAACCCGCACACGTGTTACCAACGTGTTGCTGCAGCAACGGACCGTTGTCAATCTGCCGGTAGACCTGGAAGCAGATGTTGCAATGATGGAAGAGGTCCTGGTGGTTGGCACCAGTACGATCGCGCCGGACACCGGCGGTGCTTCACTTGCCGGAGCAATTGGCACGGATGTTTTCGATGCCTTGCCGGTCGGGCAGGAATACCGCGATCTGATCAAGCTGATCCCGGGTGTGCAATATTCCCAGGACGCCGTTCGTGGTCCCAGTGCCGGTGGTAGTGGACAGGACAACGTTTACCAGTTCGACGGTGTCGATGTATCGCTGCCCCAATACGGTACGCTCTCTGCCGAACCGTCCACCCACGATATCGACCAGGTTGCAATCGTTCGTGGTGGTTCCAAGGCAATTGGCTTCAACCGTTCGGGTGGCTTTAAAGTCAATACAACCTCCAAGCGGGGTACCGACGAATTTCACGGCCAGGCAAGCTACCAACGCGAAGACTCCAGTCTGACAGCAGGCCGCCAGAATGAGGTGCAGGACTTTGACGAAGACAAGGACTGGATCGTTGCGAGTGTCAGCGGACCGATTTTCAAGGAAAAGCTGTATTTTTATGCTTCCTACTATCGCCCCACGGTTACCTACGCCAATCGCGACAACGCCTATGGCCCGGTGCCTGATTACAAGAGCACCCGTGATGAATATTTCGGTAAGCTGACATGGGCGCCTACCGATAACCTGCTGTTCGATGCCAGTTACCGCACCTCCGACCGTGAAGTTACGGGAAGTGGCGTGGGCGCCTACGAAACGGCTGATGGTTCCTCCGGTTCGGATAACGGATTGGACATCGTCATCGTCGAAGGCTCCTGGATTGTCAATGACAACAGCAGCGCCTATTTCAAATATACCGATTATAAAAACAAGAGCACCAGCCGTCCGGACCTGATACTGAGCGCACAGCCGAGCCTCGGCGCTTCTCTCGACACCAATAACCTGGACCGGATGGGACATTTCCAGGTCCCGACCATATCGTCCGACCCTGTCCAGGCAGCCTGGGCGCAGCAACTGATCAACCGTTATGGTTACAGTGACGGTGGCTCCCTCCAGGGTGGCGGCCTTGTCGGTGCGGCCACCACGTTTAACGTACAGGACTTTTTCCGTGAATCATTTGAAGTCGGCTATGACATTACTCTTGAAAGCGGTGCTGTAACGCATGACCTGCACGTTGGCTATCACCAGGAAGAAACCAAAGAGCACCTGATTCGTTCATCCAACGGCTGGGGATTTATTGACTCGGTGGGTGGTCTTGAAACAGCCAGTGACGGTACACCTATTTTCTACCAGGCGCAGTTCTACCAGACCAGCCTTGGTGAATACGGGGTTCCACCGATTGATACAGGATCCAAGTCCCGAAACATCGAGTTGAACGACACTATCACCTGGGAAAAATTCACCTTCAATGTTGGTATCATGTTTTCTGAGGACAAGCTATACGGCCAGGGCCTTAAAAAGAACAGCTCCAACGTGTCCGGTTACGAGTTGGCCCCCGGCAACCGCTACCTGATGAAGAAGGTCAGCTTTGGTGACATGATCCAGCCGCGTCTGGGCATCACCTACGACGCTTCTGATGCAGTGTCATTGTTTGCCAATTACGCTCGTTATTATCCATCAGCCAGTTCACTTCCACGTGCTGCCGCATGGGACCGTAACCTGCATTCCCTCATTGAGGCCGATTTTGATATTGATGGTAATATGATCGAGATCGAACCCCGGGATTCTTCCTCTGGTAAATTCTTCCAGGAGGGCATTGACCCCCGCCATACCGACGAATACCTGGTCGGTGTGAATTGGGTGGTCAATGATACGCTGACAACACGGTCACATTTCCGCTATCGCGCGGCCCGCGACTTCTGGGAAGATACCTGGAACTGGTCACGTGAAAGTTACGCCTGTTCCAGTAACCCGGATCTTGTCGGCTGTATGCCGGTTGGATGGGCTCCAGAAACGCCTTATATTCCAGAGCTGAATGATTACCGCGCGGAAGTTGGCGGCTCGAGCTATGTTATCGCCCAGTTGGACAGGTCATACACCGATTACTACGAGGTCAGCTTTGAAGCCGAATGGCAGTATGAAAAGTTTTACCTGACAGGTTCCTATACCTGGAGCCAGTACCAGGGTAACTTCGACCAGGACAACAGCACCACCAACAATGATGCCAACGTATTTATCGGCTCATCATTTATTGCTGATGGTCGTGGACGGCAATTGTGGGATTTCAAAGATGGCACCTTGAAGGGTGATCGTACACATCTCGTTAAGCTTTATGGTTTTTATGATCTTGACTGGAACGCCCAGGTTGGTTTCTATGGTCTTTACCAATCAGGCCAGCCCTGGGAGACATGGGACGGCGGTTACTACGGTTACAGCAGTGACGTCTACCGTTATTCAGAAAAAGCCGGTTCGCGCAGGTCCGGGTCTCACATCCAACTGGATCTGAACTATGTGCAGAATTTCTACATGGGCAACAACGGACGTTACAACCTCCAGTTGCGCGCCGACCTGTACAACGTGTTTAACAATCAGACCGGTTATAACATCAACCCGGTTCTGGATAGTGCAGGTTACGGTAAGCCCAGAAATTACTACAACCCGAGACGTTTACAATTGATGGCCAAGTTCATCTTCTGAACGAAGGTCGGTTTCGCAGCAAAATTCTAACGCTGCAATCGTTATCACAA
The DNA here is from genome assembly GCA_041570235.1 of Lysobacterales bacterium. GTDB lineage: Bacteria > Pseudomonadota > Gammaproteobacteria > Xanthomonadales > SZUA-36 > SZUA-36. The sequence goes on from JBFFWN010000105.1 coordinate 7,700, forward strand.
TCGGCCCGGAAATCCGGGCCGATTGCATTTCAGGATAATGTTTTTGAATGATGAATTTCTCGCTGAACATTAGCGCTATCGACGCCATCATTGTTTTGATTTACCTGATGGTGGTGCTGGCTTTTGGCCTGTGGGTCGGGCGTGGGCAAAGAACATCGGCGGATTACTTTCTCGGCGGCAGAACGCTGCCATGGGGTGTTTTACTGCTTTCGATAGTGGCCACCGAGACCAGTACCGTCACGTTCCTGAGTCTGCCGGGTATACCTGCCGCGGTGAATGGCAACCTGACTTTCCTGCAGATCGCCATCGGTTATATCGTCGGGCGTCTGCTGATCATCTACGTGTTGCTGCCCATATATTTTCGTCGTGAAACGTTCACGGCCTACGAGGTGCTGGAGACAAGGTTTGGCAAGCTGAGCCGCAGGCTTACCTCTGTATTGTTCCTGTTCACACGTAATATCGGTGATGCATTACGCCTGTTCCTGACGGCCCTTGTGCTGCAAATCGTGCTGGGACTTGACCTGACGGTTTCGATCATCCTGTTGGGCCTGATAACGGTTATTTACACCCTGGTGGGTGGAGCCAGGTCGGTGATATGGAACGACAGTATCCAGTTTGTCATTTACATGCTGGGCGCCGCCGGCGCATTCACCGTCATTATCATCAACACGCCGGGTGGCTTGCCCGCGTTGCTGCAATTTGCCCACGATACCGACAAATTACGTATGCTGGATTTTGATTTCAGCCTGACCAAGCCCACGATGACATTCTGGGCCGGTCTGGTGGGTGGTGCGTTTCTGACCGCAGCAACCCACGGAACCGATCAGTTGATGGTGCAGCGCTACCTGTCGGCCAGAAATCAGCGTGACGCGTCCTTCAGCCTGGCTTTCAGTGGCCTGATTGTATTTTTGCAGTTTGCGGTATTCCTGGTCATTGGTATCGCCCTGGCCGGTTTCTTTTTGAACCAGCCGGGTCAAAATCCGCTCGACACCGGCAAGGGCGACCAGTTGTTTGCATTTTTTATTGTCAACCATATGCCCGTGGGTCTTACCGGGTTAACCCTGGCGGCCGTTTTTGCCGCAGCCATGTCAACCCTGTCGAGTTCACTCAATTCTTCGGCGACGGCCCTGGTCAATGATATCTGGCTGCCCCTTTGCAAAACCGATGTTCCGCAGTCGGCGCAACTGCGCGCGGGTCGCTGGGCGACCGCCGGTTTCGGTGTCCTGCAAGTGGCGATCGCGGCAATGGTAGGGGTTGCCGGTACCAACGAGAGCACCGTGTTCAATGTGCTTAAAATCGCCGGGTTTGCCACCGGGCCGGTGCTGGGTTTGTTCCTGTTGGCGGTTGCAGCGCCTGGGGTCAAACAGCCCGCGGCATTGACGGGCTTTGTTTTGGGGGTTGCCGGTTTATCAGCGGTGGCAGTTGGTACGGACCTTTATTGGCCATGGTACGCAGCAGTTGGTTCTTTACTGACCTGCCTCGCGGCGGTTATTGTTCAATGGTCATATAGGATTGGCGGAAAAGCGGTTTGATCAAGATTCTTTTCAATGGCCAGGTTTTCGACGGGCACAAGCTGCATCACGGGCTTGCCGTTGTGCTTGAAAACCATCGTGTAAAAGAACTGGTGGCAGAAAAAGACCTGCCGCATGATGCTGAAATCAGCTGGGATTTAAAAGGCAGGATACTGGCGCCAGGTCTGATCGATTTGCAGGTCAATGGCGGCGGCGGTGTGATGTTCAATGATGAGCCCACGGTCGAGACACTCAAACATATCGGTGCTGCTCACCGGCAATTTGGCACCACCGGGTTTATGCCGACGCTGATCAGTACTGATTTTGGCACGATGAAACAGGCCATCAGTGCAGTGAGCGATGCTATCTGCCAAAGGGTGCCCGGTGTGTTGGGAATACACCTGGAAGGTCCTTTTTTGAACCCGCTTAAACGCGGCATACACGATGCCAGTCACTTTGCCGCAATCGATGAGCAGGCGTACAAACTTTTAACCTCCCTTGAAACAGGGCAAACACTGGTGACTTTGGCGCCGGAAAAGACCAGCGAAACCATGATCGGTCGATTGGTGAATCGTGGTGTCAGGGTATTTGGCGGCCACAGCAACGCCAGTTATGAGCAGACAAGCGCCGCCTTACGGGCTGGAATGCATGGCTTTACACATCTGTTCAATGCAATGAGTCCGTTCCAGGGGCGTGAGCCCGGTATGGTCGGAGCGGCGATGGAGCACAATGAGAGCTGGTTTGGCATTATTGCGGATGGTCAGCATGTGCACCCGGCAAGCCTTGCGGTGGCCATCAGGGCCAAGGCCAGGGGGTATTCAGTATTGGTGACCGATGCCATGGCCACGGTCGGCTCCAGTCAAAAACAATTTCTTTTCGATGGTGTCGAGATGTTTGCGCGCGATGGCTGCTGCCGCACCAGTGGCGGGCAGTTGGCAGGCTCGGATCTCGATATGATCACCGCGGTTAAAAACACCATGCGCTTCACCAGCATGGATTACATGGAGGCTTTGCGAATGGCCTCTGTTTATCCTGCGCGCGCACTTGGCCTGCAGGATCAACTTGGGCTAATCCGGCCGGGCTACATAGCCAGTTTTGTCGAGTTGGATGAAAAACTGACAATTTACCGGACCTGGGTTGATGGGGAGGTCAGTGACTGAAGTGGAAATCATTATCTTCAGAGATAGCGTTGATGTTGCCACGACGGGGGCAGAACTGGTGGCCGAATTGGTGCGGGTAAAACCGGATGCCGTGTTGGGCCTGGCAACGGGCAGCACGCCGCTTAGCCTGTACCGTAAACTGGTCGAACAATACAGAAGCGGGACGCTTTCATTTGCGCATGTCTGCAGTTTTAACCTTGATGAATACCTCGGTGTTGCCGAGGAAAATCCCCAGAGTTACAGGTCCTATATGAACCGCGAGTTGTTTGACCTGGTGGATATCGATAAGCGAAACACGTTCCTGCCAAAATGCGAACCGGAAAGGAACCCAGTACTGGTCGGACCCCGCTACGAGCAGATGATACGTGAACACGGGGGTATCGATCTGCAGATACTCGGCATCGGTGCAAATGGCCATATTGGTTTTAACGAACCCAGTTCGAGTTTGAAATCAAGGACCCGGGTAAAAACACTGACACGGCAGACTTTCGATGATAACAGTCGATTGTTTGCGGCGAATGAATTCCAGCCGACGCTGGCCATCACCATGGGTATTGCCACCATCATGGGTGCCGGTAAGGTGCTGTTGCTGGCCACCGGACAAAACAAGGCGAAGGCGGTGGCTGAAATGGTTGAGGGACCGGTTTCAGCATCATGCCCCGCA
>JBFFWN010000106.1:0-10707 GCA_041570235.1 Lysobacterales bacterium
CAACTGTGCAGCCACGACAACGTGATATCCTGGCGCAAGACGTAATTGCCGCGGCCATCGGGCTCCTGCGTATTGCGCGTGCCGGCAAGCGTGAACGCCGAGTAGGTGCGTGGCCGCCAGGTGACCGAGGCCGCCCACACCGGGCCGCTGTAATCTTTAGCATCCGGGTCGGCAAACTTGCGCTTCTGGTTGCCGTAACTGATGCGGCCGCTGGTGCGCGCCGTGGCGTCCCAGGTGGCGCCGAACATCCACGTATGAATCTGGCTGTCGGCGTTTGAGCCGCTGTAATCCGCTTCGTTGTAGTTGTAACTCATGTCGGTGTACATGTAATCGGCCAGCAACGAGGTCTTGGGGGCCACGCGCCAGTAAAACGTACCACCGTAATACTGCCAGTCGCGATCCAGCGCGGTGGTGCCCGGCTCATCGGGGTTGCCCTGACTCTTGTTGTTGGTGTAGTCGAGCTTTGTCATGCCAGCGCGCAAGGTCAGACGCCCGCGCGAACCCACTGCACCGTAATCCCAGGCGCCGCCAAAGCCATAGCGTTTCCATTTATCCGGCTCCAGTGGAATCAGCCCCAGATCACCCTGGCGGCGGCCTTCGCCACGCCGGTCCTGGCCCTGTTGGTAGTTGGCAAACAGGCCCAGGTTCTGGCGGTTGGATATGTCCCAATCCCAGCTGGCTGCCAGGCGCCAGTCGTTACGGTTATCGATGGAGCTATCCTGGTAACGCACGATTTCGGCAGCGGCGATCAATGCCAGCACCGATGTATCGGAGGGGATTTCCAACCGTACGGCAGGCGAGATGCGGTAAAACCACGAGGAAATCTCATCCCGGTTGGCCGCCGTGATATTGTCGTCGTAACCAATGCTGGCGCCGATGGTGGGGATAATGGGCATACCGCCCACGGTAAAACCGGGCATTGATTCGATCTCGTCCTGCGGCGTGCGCAAGAGGCCGGTATCGTAACCGGAGGTCTTTACAGGGGACGGATCCAGCGGCATGTCGCTGCCGGCCTGGGCCACCAGGTAGCTGACTTTGGGCTGGCCAAATACCTCGCGCACCTTTTCGGCCTCGAAAGGATCAGGCACTATGTAGCCCTCGTAACCGGTGCTGCGCTCAACACTGCTGGCCAATTCGGCCAGACCTTCCTGTGTATCTGCCCTGCCGGTGATCACGCGGTAGCGCTGGTCACCCGGGCTCCCCGTAGAAACCAGTTGCACATCGAAACCCGCCCTGGCGAGTTCATTTTTAAACGCCTGGGCATTGTTGAGGTTGGCAAAAGAGCCCAACTGCAGCACCCATTGCTGCCCGCCTTCCGGTGATTGAGTAGTCGCAGCAAATGCCGATGGCGCCATACACAGGCACAGGCACAGAACCACCCGGACTCCCATCCGTGATGCTCGCGCTCCTGGTGTGATGAAGTTAAAGGCTTTCAGTTTGAGTCCCAATTTTTGTTTCCAGTTGCATTCACTCTACCCTGTTGCCCCTCCCTCAGGGGGAATGGCCACGCGCACATTATATACACCCCTGATATCACTAAACATTATTCCTTAAACAATATTGCTTAAACAATAGTTCCTGAAGAACACCGGTTTAAAAGGATCAAAAGCACCGCCTTTTGAAGCAGGATTGTTAAGCATTTCGAAGTATCAAGCAATGTGCAAGTGCGGTTCAACGACGATTGCCCGCCCCATTTTGTCCATGAAGCGCAAATGGAAGCAAGCATAAGACCACAAACCAGGCTGCATTAGCCGGAATCTGCAACGAAAAATCCACCGTTGCATGAATCATCATTGCCGTCATCGCCATCACCGAGGCAAAAGAAACCCCGAATACCCTGGGCCGATCCCTGTCTTCGAGCCCACTGCCCGCCCGCATGAAACACAAGACCATGAACCACGCCAGCAATATAAGCCCAACCAACCCGTACTCCACCGTGAATTCGAGAAAATCGTTATGCGCGTGATCCATGAACTTCTGATCATCGCCGCGCCAGGCCGGATATACGGTGTAGAAGCTGCCGCCGCCCCAGCCGGCTATGGGGCTCTGGATGATAATATTGACAGACTCACGGTCGGCATCGACACGGTTTTTGTCCTGCACCACCCATTGCTCGTCCTGAACCTGAACGGTCTTTTGGATACGGTCGATCACCTGCTCCACCCCGAACCAGGTGCCAACCACGAAAATGTCGATCACCAGCACGCTTATTACCAGCACCACCAAGGGGCGGCTTCGCTCGCGTAAGCGCCACAGCGCGAACAGGCCAACCAGGGTGAGCGCTGCAAAGAAAGCCGTGTTGCCCATGCGCGAGCGAGTGAGGACCAGCGCGATGACCATCACTACCATGTATATACGCAAGCGTGCTTTAGGACCCAGCGTGGCCTGCAACAGGCTGCGCAAGCGCCGGCGCATGGTGTTGTGACCACGCAGGTCCATCTGCGCCAGCAACAAGCCCGCGCCGGCCGATAAAGCCAGAACCAGCAGGTTGGCGTAGTGGTTGCGGTTGATAAAAGTACCCGTGGCCAGGCCGCGGCCGAACTCCTTGGGCTGGAAAAAGCCCCACTCCATGCCGCTTAGCATCATCAAAGAACCGTAAATGGCCTGTAAAAGACCCGCCAGCACCAGTACATATAACAACTGCAGGGCGCGGCGGCTTGAGCGCGCCAGCAAAATTGTTAACCCCGCCAGCAAAAGCAGCCCCGTTGATAGCAGCAGGGCATCCACTGCCGCCTGGATATCAGCAACCGGCAGTAAGGGCTGATAGCCGAACATCCCCATTCCAAGCAGCAAACGGCATGCAGCCCAGGCGACAAAACCACCCAGGGCGACAAACACCCACTTTGCCTCATTCATCCTGCCCGGCCATCGGGCCACGCCCATCAACCAGCCGGTGGCCCAAACCAGGGCCAGCACCGCTACCGCGGCAACAAACAGGCTCCAGAAAAGTGGACGGTTGCTGCCCAGCGGCAATGGCAAGACGAACAGCACCAGCAGGTAGGCCCTGAACAGCCAGCGGGTGAAATTGACATCGCGGCCAAAGGGATCACTCGAGTGGGCACGCAAGGGATCAATCATCCTGAATCCGTTCCCAACGTGGCTCGTTGTAGTACCTGCTGCCACTTTTCGATTGCGAGGTGTTTTGTGTATCGGGTAGCGAAGAGCCTGCGTGCATTGGCGCCCATACGACGAAGTCTTTCCGGATCCCTCGCCAGGGCCTGTATTTGCTCGGCCAGGCCGGCGCCATCGCCGTGGGGCACAACAAAACCAAGCTCGTGATCATGTATCAGCTGTGCAATCTCGCCATCCGGATCACCGATGAAGGCAATCGGCCGGCCGGCGGCCAACACACCGTATATCTTGCTGGGAAACACCAGGCCTTCCATGTGCTGCTTTAGCGTGACGATATGCAAATCGATCGCACCCAGGCTGTGCCTCAGGTTGTCGTGTGGCTGGTAAGGATGGAAGCTGACCTGGTGCAGATGTTTACGCTCGATCGACTCCAGCACCTTATCCAGGCCGGCGCCCTCACCGATCAATACAAAAGCCACTTCCTTGCGGGTTTTCAGCAGCATCATCGCCTCGACCAGTTCATCGAAGCTGTGCGCCCGGCCGAAATTGCCGGAATAACCCACCAGGAAGTGGTTGCCCGGGTTCCATTCACTGCGCAAATCGTTGTCTGAATGCGCCAGCGGCCGGATACCTTCACCATCGGCCCAGTTGCATATGCAGCTTGTGTTGTTTATTCCCTGCCTGGCCAGGAATGTTTTCATGCTGTCGCTGATTACCACGTTGGCCTCGGCGGCCTTCAGGGTGCGGTTGCGCCACCATGTCAGCGGCCCCGAAAGTATCCTGGCGCGCGGAAAGGCTCCCAGCTCGATCGCGATTTCCGGAAACAGATCCTGTAGCCAGTTGATCACCCGGCCTCCGCGAAAGCGCACCGCGGCGGTATTCATCAGGGATAGCAACGGGGGATCGGTCTTCAACACCACCAGGTCGCCTTTGCGTACATGGCGCAGCAGGAATACGAAAACGCGGATATAAAAGCTGATGTAATCGAGCAGGCGGCCCCACAGGCTTGCGCGGCCCAGACGGGTTGTGTTCAGACGCAGAACCTCGACACCCTGAAAATCCTCGTGCCGCTTCAGCCTGGCCAAAGGATCGTTGTACAGGGCCCTGCTGGTGACGACGGTAACATCGTAGTCTGCCGCGAGGCCTCTGGCGAGATCGGTGAGCATCTGGCTGGTGGCGGAAAAATCGGGCCAGAAGAAGCGGTTGATGAAATATAGTTTCAAATGACTTTCAGTGTGTTCGTTGTTTCAGCGGCTCAGCCGGTTGACCGCCATGAATATGCCAGGCGGTGAGTTCACTCACGGCAACGCTGTTCATGGTGAGTACCGCACCCTCGGCCATCACCACGCCCGGTGCGATTTTGGCCATGGCGCCGACCCAGCATTGATCGGCGATCTTAATTGGCCGTGTTTCGAGATCAAACGTTTGCCGGTCCCAACGGTGACTGCCCGTGCATAAATAGGCGCCCTGGGATATACAGCAATGTGAACCGATGCTTACCTGGTCGAGGTTGTCGATCCAGACACTTTCACCAATCCAGCTGTGGTCGCCCACGGTCAATTTCCATGGAAACTTCACCCGCACGTGCGGTTTGACGGTAACGCCTGCGCCGATGCCCGCACCGAAGGCCCTGAGCAAGGCGACACGCCAGGCCGAGCCCGGTAACCATGAATTGAAAAACAGTCCTTCCAGGACCCGCCAGCAGGCCTCAATTAAGCCGGAACGGCCGCGTTCGAAATCTGGGTTGTTGAATTTATCAAGACGCATGTGAGTGCCCGGGTTTGGTCATTCGGATTTGATCAGGAATTCGATCATAGGCATACTCTCCCCGTTTTCCGGAAGATGATCAAGCGTGAACCCGCGATTGTTCGTTCAGGGCAAATCGTAGCCTTTCGGAATAATGCCGCTCCCTGAACATACGCCGGTAGCGCTCATAACCGGCATCGCCGATTCGTTTTCTGCGCGCATCATCAAGCAGCAGTCCAGCCAGGCGGCCGGCCATCTCCGGTATGTTGTCGCGGTCGACCAGGATGCCTGATTTTTCATCCTCCAGTATTTCTGCCGCGGCGCCGTCGACCAGGCCCGCGCAAGGCGAGTGATGCATCATGGCCTCGAGAAACACCAAGCCAAAGCCGTCGCCCTCGCTGGGCATCACGAACATGGCGCATCGGGAATATAGATTCTGTTTCAGTTGTTCGTTAACCCAGCCGGTAAAAACCACGCTGCCCGCCACCTTGAGATCACGGGCTTTGGCTTCCAGCCTGCCCTGGTCATCACCGGCACCGGCAATCACCAGTTGCGCATCCGGGACTGTTTGTAAGATCAGGGGCATGGCCTCGATCAGGTGATCGTGCCCCTTGTGTCTTTGCTGCGATGACAGGCGGCCGACAATCAGCATGGCATGTGGGCCGATGTTGAATGTATCTGACTGCCCGGTATTTGAATTCTGGGCATTTGAATTCTGGGTATTTGAAGGTTCCGGGGGGAAATCTTCACCACGCGGGTCAAGTCCGGGCCAGCACACACGTATATCGGGTAAATCCGGGTAGCAGGCGAGTGCCTTTTTTGCGGTGTATTCGGAGTTGGCGATCAGAAACTCGGCGTTGCGGGCGGAGCGATGGTAATCCGCGCGCCCGGAGTTCCAGATTTCAACCCCGTGAATGAGCAACAGGTATGGCGGACGCATGGTCTTGGGTAGTAGCCCCGGCAATCGCGCCAGGCCGGCATGATCAAACAATTGCATGTTGGCATGCGAGCCAAGCAAGCCGATGGCAAAACGCCAGCGGTTGCCCGAACACCAACTTATCGACGGAAGGTCGGCGGCGTTCAGCAAGCCATCGCCAGGCTCGGCACCCTGCCCCTCCAGCACGCGAACCTTAAGCCTGATCTGCTGCTGCCGGTGCATTTCCAATAGCGTTCGCAGCACCTGTCGCGCCAACGTCGCCATGCCGTCTGAATTTTGACGCAGGCTTACAACCCCAAGCAAGTATACGGGGGGCTTTTCAGGCCCTGAAGACATGTGCGCCCTGTTTTTTGGCCCTGCCACGGGTATCCACCACGAGTGATGCCTTGCTGAATATCAAATCGTAATCGAACACATCGTGGTCACAGCCGATGATGACGCAATCAAACCCCTGCAGCCATTCGGCAGTTAACGGCCTGTGGTGCAAATCGAACTGATATCGTCGCATTTTCGGGAAATCCGGGAAATAGGGATCGCAGTACTCGAGGTTTGCGCCCATGCCGTGCAGTTGCTCCATGATCTCTACCGATGGTGATTCACGCGGGTCATCGACATTTTTCTTGTAGGCGATGCCCAACATGAGTATCCGGCTGCCTTTGACCGATTTGGCGACCGAGTTCAATGCCTCGGTGACCTTGCCCGCCACCCAGGCGGGCATGGCGCTGTTGACCTCACCAGCCAGTTCGATGAAGCGCGTATTAACGCCATATTCGCGCGCCTTCCAGGTCAGGTAGAACGGATCGATCGGAATGCAGTGACCACCGAGACCCGGGCCGGGATAATAGGGCACGAAGCCAAAGGGCTTGGTTGCCGCGGCATCGATGACCTCGTAAATATCAATACCCATACGGTCGGCGACAATTTTCATCTCGTTGACAAGGCCGATATTCACCGCGCGGTGGATGTTTTCGAGCAGCTTGGTCAACTCCGCTGCACGCGTAGACGAGACCGGAACCACCTGGTCAATCACACCCTCATAGAGCGCGATACCCACCTCGAGACAGCTATCGGTAGATCCGCTGACCACCTTGGGGATGGTGCGGGTGGTGAAACTGGCATTGCCCGGGTCTTCGCGTTCGGGCGAATAAACCAAAAAGCAATCTTCACCCACAGTGAATCCGGCCTGTTGCAGGGCTGGCCGTAAAATCTCCTCGGTGGTGCCCGGATAAGTGGTGCTTTCCAGCGAGACCGCCTGGCCGGGACGAAGATGGGGTACAAGTGTATCCATTGTACCGGTGACAAAGCTGAGATCCGGTTCACGGTGTTCTTTTAAAGGCGTGGGCACGCATATAATCAAGGCATCCGCTTCACCTGCCCGCGAAAAGTCTGTGGTGGCGCTGAAACCAGCCTCAACGGCACTCTGAACCCTGCTATCCGGAATGTGCTTGAAGTAACTTTGTCCCTGTGCGATTTTTTCTGGCTTACCGGGATCAACATCAAAACCGAGCACGGTGTAACCCGCCTCGGCGTAACGCAGGGCCAAAGGCAGGCCGACATAACCCAGGCCAACAATGCCGATGACCGCCGACCGGTTTTCCAGGCTGTCAATAATCGCTTTTTTCAGATGCATCAGGGTCTCTCCAAAATCGCTTGATACAGATCCAGTGTTTTCGCCGCCACCGAGCCCCAGGAATACTGCGCGGATATCAAGCGGTGACCATTCTCACCCATCGTGCGAAGGGTTGTGGCATCCAGTTGGGTTGCCTCGGCAAGCGCTGCGCGCAACTCGGGCACTCCATGCTCAATCCACCAGCCACACCGATGATCCAACAGTTCGTGCCAGGGCGTGCCCCTGGTGGTAATCACGGGCGTGCCCGATTGTAATGCCTCGGCGATCGCCATGCCGAAGTTTTCGGTTTTTGAAGGTGCGATGAAAAGCTCGCATTGATCGAACAACGACCACTTGCGCGTGTCGTCTACCTCACCTGGCAGAAACACCTTTTCAGCCAGATCATGTTTATCGATAAGGGTTTTCAAATGCGCCCGGTAACCGTCTTCGTCGGGGCCTGCAATGGCCAGTTTCCAGTGGCGCGGGCCAAGGCTGGCCCAGGCCTCGATTAACTCAGCGTACCCTTTAACAGGATGCAGGCGGCCCATGGCCAATGCCCAGCGAATGCCGCTGCCGCATGGTAAAAGCCCTGAAACCTCGGTCTTAACGGGTGCATCCTCACATCCGTTAGGAATGGCCACTACCTGCTTGCCGGACAACAGTGACTCGATATCCTTTCGCTCGGACTCACTGCTGGCCAGAAGACAATCCGCTTCTGCTAAATCTCTTTTCTGGTAAAGGTGCCAGGCGATTTTCTTTTTCGCCGCCTTGTGCCCCAATGCCCAGTTCGCCAGCATGCCCCTGGTTGAGATCACGTAGGGGATATTGTGCGCCCTGGCCCAGCTTGCGGAATGGTGAAGCAGCGGCCTCCACAAGCCGTGGATGTGAAGGATGCCGGGTTCAACCGGTTTACCCCCGGCCAAGCTGTTTAGCGATCGCCCAATTTGGGACCGTCGACCTGATATGGCTTGGTAATTGACCGGGTTATCCGGCAATTGAATAACCGGATTACCCCTGTCCTGGTAGAACACTGATATCTTAACCCCCTCCTGTTTTGCCTGGTTTTGGGCCAATGCAGGCACGGACCGCGAGGGGCCGCCACTGGCGATGTCGAGGTCGCGGAGGATGTGGGTGATCTGCAAGGCCATTCAGAGCTTCAGTTTGAGGAAATGCTTGTTGGCCCAGACAAAGGCGTAGACCATGATGATGCTTTTAACGAGAAAGTTGAGCTGGACCAGCAACTCGGTTTCCGCCTTGACAAAATGCAGCAGGATCAGGGGGAACCAGAGCCAGATGGTTGGGTATTTTTCTGCCAGCTTGAAGAACCGTTGGATAACAAAAGATGACACCAGACCGAAAATGAACATGAAAAGCCATGCCCCTGTGACGCCATAATTGATATATGCCTCACCAATCAGGCTTATGCCCATTGATGTTGAACTTTGAAGAATCAGGCCCGTGTATTTTTCGTAATTTTTCCTACCTCCCGCAATGGGTTTATCCGGGTACAGGAGCCTTGGTAAAATACTGGCCTTTACCGCTGCCTTTATCGTTTCTCCATTGGCATGGGGCCGATATTGCGGAACCACTGTCATGATCTTGCTGATTATCCAACCCTGGTTGATGCGAATAACCACACGCTCAACGTTGTTGCTTAGTATTGTCTCATCAGTTTGAAACCTTTCATCGACAGAGGAAATAAATTTACCGACAAACCCGGCGTGGCCTTCCAGCATTAATTTCTTCCGGTACTCATCCTTGGCAGCCTGCAGAACAAACACAAAAAACACACCCAAAATTACCAACCCGAATTTTTGTGCAGTGGATGGCTTTAAGACATAAGCTGCGTACATGCCGATAAAAGCGGTCCAGAGCAACAGGTCATGAAACATCGCAGCCTTAAGCGAGCTAATAAATGTTGCAACAAAAGCCACTAACAAAATTGTGGTTTTGTTTTTGTGATCGTCTGAAAAAATCAGGTAAATCAGACCAATGTATTTAACATTGGAAAGGATGTAGGCAGGAAAAGCCAGCGATGGGGGAAACCTGTCGATCAGAAACGAGAACACAAATCCGACTGCAACAAGATAATAAGGAAGCTGCCTGGAGTTTTTAACAATCAGGCGCGTAATGGCGGCATAGTGACTGATGACCTGAATTCTCTTTCGCGATCTGAACGCGTAAAGCCCCAAAGACAATAAGATCACCCCAGGCACTGCAAGCATCATGTACTCTTGCTCTGGTACATAAATGAAAGATTTGTAGTGATTACTGAAACCCGCATAAGCAAGCATCGGTCCCACAATCCATTGAATGGAGGCCATGAAAAGGATAAAACTTTCAATTGGCAAATCGACGCCGGCCTCGATTAACATGCGCGTGGAATAATAGGCAAATGCACCCACGCCCACTGCCGAAAGCCAATATACCCCAAGGATCAGGCTAACCGCAGCCATAACGACTGCCATAAGGATGGGTAGAGACGTACTTGGCGCCTTGATTATCGCTGGCCGGCTCAATCGGTTTGAAACAACCCGATTCATAATGGCCTGCTGCGGCTTTTCATATCGAACTGCTCGAACAGCATTGAGAACGCCCGCTCTGCGGTGTACTCAGTGGCATCAACTGGCTTCGAAGATGAAGACAATAGGTGGCCGGGTTCCAAATCACTCAGGTCTTTGAATTGCAATTCACGCAACGTTGCCCCGCTGCTGCCAGCAAAATTGTGCATGCTTACCATTTCGCCTGGATACCAAACCTCGAGTCCGCAGCGCAGGTACTCGAAAACCTTGTTTGGCACGTTGTAGATAAAATTGGTGGTGTTGCCCTTGTAAAGCACCAGCCCGATATCAAAGCCCCGCAAAATCTCCGGCAATTGATCGTATGAATATCCGCTTGAATCATAGGTGACATTAGCAAAGTCTTTATTTTCTAACCACTGCCATACTTCTTCCGCAACATTGTAACCGCAAATATGAAGAATGACCGACTCCGGGAACTGCGCTGCCCACTCGACAATTTCCCGTATGTGGGTGTCTTCGAAAGAAGCCGCGCCAATGTAAACTAGGCGCAATGGTAATTCGTGCTTAGTCTGGCCGCGCTTGGTTTGGTTTTCGCTTTTCGCACTACCCCATTCTGCGGGCGGGTAATTCGGAAGCATCCGCCAGGATGAATCGGCAACTTCGGGGTGATCACGTTTGGCGAGCCGCAGACGGTCTTCGTTGGTTTGGGAAACCCACTCTGCCCTGCGAAACAGATCGCGCTTTTCCAGCCAGCTTCCCAACCGCGGCAATCGCATGCCGGGTCTTTCGTAATCCTTCTGCTCGTAGTATTCGTGATGATG
>JBFFWN010000107.1:0-10676 GCA_041570235.1 Lysobacterales bacterium
GGTTGACGTTGTAACGATTTAGTGACAACGGCGATGTCACATCCCCGCTTTCCCTGATAGCATCAGCCGAAGTGTTGTTACCGGATACGCCAAGAACGTTTCTTCCGCTATGCAGGCCTGAAACACCGAACCGCACGCCCAACTCGTGGGCGAAATCACTGTTGGCAATCACGATACGTGATTCAATCTGGACCTGCCTGACAGGGCGATCCAGGTCTATCACCAATTCCTGGATGGCTTCGATTCTATCAGGCGTATCGGTCACCATCAGCGTGTTGGTTCTTGCATCGATAGCAACGGAACCGCGATCTGACAACAGCCCCACATCACCCTGGTCACCGCTGGATGCTTGAGAAATGAGCGTCATCAGGTCTTCAGCGGTTGCATAACTGACACTGATCAGGGCTGTCGCCAACGGTTCCAGCTCTTTGCGGTCCTGCATGGCCTGCAGTAATTGCTGCTCACGGGCCGCTATATCGGCCGTCGGTGCGATCCAGATGACATTGCCGTTCTCGCGTTTATCCAGGTTACGCGCATCCAGCACAATATCCAGCGCCTGGTCCCACGGAACATTGGTCAGTCTCAAGGTCAGGTTGCCGCTAACATTATCGGCCACAACAATGTTGAGATTTGATACATCAGCAATCAGCTGCAACACCGAACGCACCGGAATGTCCTGGAAATTGAAGGTTACGCGGGCACCGGTATATTCCTTCTCCTCGTAAAACTGGAGAATTTCCTCCGAAGCCCCGATCGATGTTGAGGCGAGCTCGGAGACTTCGATAATCCAGTCGTTTCCGGACTGATACGCCATATGCTCATAAAGACCGGTAATATCGAGTTCCAGTTTAACGATACTGCCCTTCTCATTGGCATCAATCATCTGTACCGGTGTGGCAAAATCGATGACATCCAGGCGCTGGTTCAATGCATCCGGCAGGTTGGCGTCAAAAATATCCACTGATAATCCACCCTCACGGGCATTGACCGAAATATTGGCATCATCGTGGTCCAGGCTGACGATCACCTTGCTTTGCCCATCTTCGCCACGACGGAAATCAACGTTTTGGACATTGAATTTTGCAGCGCCATGACTTACCGGTGCCGTGGAACCTGCCCCGGACCCGCGCATCATCAAAACCACCTGGCCGTTTTCAGCTTTGTAGTCATAGGCCACCGGGTTGGACAGGTCGACCATGACCCGTGTGCGTCCACCGGCAGCCAATGTTGTAAACTTCTGCACTGAACCAATTCCCACGGTTACAGGAGTGGCCTCAACCCGGCTGTTGGTGTCGGCGAGGTCCAAAATGATGCGGGCCGGACTTTCCGTTGCGAATACGCTGACGGTAGGATCACCACCGCTGGTTGTGAGGGTAATGGTCACATCACCTTTCGCATTGCTGCTATAGTCAGCTGCGGTGACATCACTTGCCGCCCATGCCGATAATGCCGGTAACACCAGCAGTGCCAAACCCAGACCGAAACGAATTCCAGCTTTCCTGCTACCCATAAACTGCCCCCACCTGCCAACTACTGCATGTTTCAATTTAAATTCTCTTTTGTCGTACATGACTGTACCCTCAAAATCGCGCTTTTCCTTGCGCAAAACGGATTATCCATCACCCAGAACGAGGCTGGCTTCCCTGACTAGCCATCCACCACCGCCGTCCGAAATCAGTTCGCTTATATCCACCTGCGTTGCTTCTATCTTGACGACCCGGCCATGGTTTTTGCCAATATAATTACCTACCGGCACGCGGTGAATAATCCCCTCTGGATCCTGCACAAGCGCCCAATCCGAGCCTTCTTTACTGAACGTACCCACCATCTCCAGGGTATCCAGTTCGTAACGTTCAAGATATTCCCTGGACCGGTCAAAGTCGGGCCGTGGTCCGGTACCCGCCGTTGAACGCACATCATCACTACCTTCATTGATCGATTGACGGAACGGGTCACGACCGGTTAAACCCTCGTATTGGTAGGGCGTATATGTTTTAACCGGAGGAATTGGCGGAATCGGATCGGCAGGCCGTGCCTTCACTGTAGCAATATAATTGTCGAGATCATCCATGTTTTCACTGCAAGCTGACAGCGTCATTAATAACACCGTCAAACCGGCAAACCTGATTGTCTGTTTGCAGATATGTTTCATGGCGCCTGCTCCACTGACCGTTCGGCGACCTCTTCTTCTTCCACATATCGATAGGTTTTGACGGTACCCTCAAGAATCAACCGACCTTCTGAGTCCCCATAACGACTCTGGTTGGCGGTTGCACGTCTCAGCGAGATGTCGTGCATGGTCAGAATAACCACGCGCGGCAGACCGGCAACACCACTGACGAATTCGCCAAACTCATGGTAATCACCCAGCATCCGGATAGAAATGGGACGCTCGGCGTAGAAGTCCTGGAAAGTTTCTGCCAGTGGTTCAAACAATTGAACATCAATACCGGCGCCCAGCGCCGTTTGCGAAACATCAACCAGCAGCTTGTCCATTTCGGTTTTACCCGGCAGTTGCCTGAACATCGTCTCCAGCAACTCACGCATATCCGCCAGTTGTTTTTCGTAAGCTTCCAGGTTAGCCGCTTTTTGTTGTTTGTATTCGAAATCCGTTCTCAGCGACAGTTCCTGCTTGCGCGCCTGGTCAAGCTCAATGGTCTTGTCCTCGATGAACAGGTAATAGCCCGCAATGAGAATGAGGATGAGCGCCACGGACAACAAGGTATAGCGGACCGATCCCGGCGCACTACCCAGATCCGACATCTCCGCATTTCTGAGATCATCAATAATCATCCTGCACCTCCCTGGCCCTGTTGATCAGCAAGGTCATCTTCTTCAGCTGATTTTGGAGCACGCAAGGTAACCGTGATACTGAACTCGTAAGGTTCTGTTGCGGTAACCGCTCTTTGCGCAGTCCGCACAAAACCCAACTGCGGGTTGAGGAACAGGCTGTTTGTTTCCAATTCCCTCAAATAGGCCGACACCCTTGCATTGGACTGACTGCTACCGGTCAGCTCAAGATTGGGCCCCTGCTGCCTTACGGTGACCAGGGTCACGCCCACGGGGATGGACTTGGCCAGGTTATCCAGCAACTCAACCGTCATGGACCGGCTGGCCTGCAACCTCTCAATGACCTGCTTACGGGAAATCAAACGGTTTCTGATACGCTCCAACTCATCAATTTTCTTGATCCGGGCCTCGAGTTTACTGATTTCTTTCTTGACCACCCCGTTTCTGAGTTGCTGATGGTTTATTTTCTGATCAAAAACCGTCATTACCAGGAACACCACGGCAATACCGAGAATCACAGTTCCCAGCAGTGTTGAAAGGAATCGGCGTTGACGCTCTTTGCGCTGTTCTTCGCGCCATGGCAATAAGTTGATTCTGGCCATCAGTCAAACCCTCTCAAAGCCAAACCCATGGCTACCATCAGGTTATTCGAACTGCGCTTGATCAGGGTGAGGGGCACATTATCCGCAATATCCATTCCGGCAATTGGGTCAGCAATTCGCGTGGTCAGGCCCAGTTCCTGCTGAACCATCGGCGCAAGACCTTTCAGCGAGGCTGCACCTCCAGAGAGGTAAATGGTGCTGATATTGGAATACTCGTTACTGGAAGCATAGAACTGCAAGGCGCGAGAAATCTGGTGAACAATATTCAGTTGGAAGGGTTCCAAAACCTCTTCCTCGAAATCTTCGGGTGCGTCTTCATTCCGCTCGAAAAAGCTCGCCTGCTCAGGTGTCATGTTGTACCGTCGCTGGGTTTCTTCGAGTAACTGGTGACCGCCAAACGGATGATCCCTGGTATAGGTGACCTGGCCCGACTTGATCACCAGCAGGGTGGTAAGATCGAGCCCAATATCAAAAAAACCCACCGCTTCACTTCTGTTAACCCCGTCACGCTGACGGATCAACTCAAATGCGTTGGCAATGGCGAAAGCCTCAACGTCGACCACCTTGGCCCTAAGTCCGGCACTATCAATGGCGTCCTGCCGGCTTTCGATATTCTCGCTTTTGCTGGCTGCCAGCAGGATATCCATCAGGTCAGCATTACGCGCTGATGGCCCCAGCACCTCGAAGTCGAGGCTGACCTCGTCCAACGGATAGGGGATATATTGATTCGCTTCGATCTGTACCTGGCTCTCAATGTCCTTGGTGGCAAGATCTGCCGGCAGACTGATCGTCTTGGTAAAGACCGCTGAACCGGAAACCGCGATTGCACAGGATTTGGAGCGCGTGCCAGAGGCCTTGACGGCCCTTTTAATAGCGTCCGAAATAGCTTCTACATCCTGTACAGCCTTATCAACCACCACCCCTTTGCTCAAAGGCTCTATGGCGAAGTGGTCGATCCGGTATCCGGACCCCTGGCTTGACAGCTGTATCAAACGTACGGCTGTTGAGCCAATATCCAATCCAATCACTGGATCTGTTTTCTTTGCAAACAGTTTCAAGACTCCCCCATTCCTTTTCCATGCCAATGGTTTAGTGAGAATTCTTATAGCTGTTTTTAACAGAAAACTCTGTAATACTCAAATACCTTGTGGTATTCAATTACAAATGGTTTACGCGAATTCGGAGAGCTGTTTGTCAACAGCGATGGAAAATGTCTGGCAATGTGAGTATTTAACACTCCACAACTCCGGCATATCCATGTCCGATGCGGCGTACCCTTTTCTGTCCCTTCCCCCGCTACCCGGGGAAGGATATATCAACTAAAATTCCATGTTCTGGTGCTAAGCATAACAGGTTAATCTTTTGAAAAAAGTATTTCGTTTAATATTTCGCTTTCTGTTGGTCTCATTTGTTCTGGGTATAACCACCGTTGTTGTGACCTATCTTGTTGTTTCAAAAGACCTCCCGGATGTAGAAACACTGCGCGACATACAACTGCAAGTTCCCCTTCGAGTATACACCCGGGATGGGAAATTAATCAGTGTATTTGGTGAAAAGCGCAGAATACCCGTCAGTATCAACGACATCCCGGTAGATTTGAGGAATGCATTCATTGCCGGTGAAGACCAGCGCTTTTACGAGCACATCGGTATCGATTACGAAGGCATTACACGTGCCGTCTGGACCCTGGCAACCACGGGAGAAAAATCCATTGGCGGAAGCACCATCACCCAATTGCTGGCACGAAATTACTTCCTGACCAACGAAAAGACATTTACACGAAAAATTAAAGAGATCTTTCTGGCCTTGAAAATCGAACGGGAATTGAGCAAAGATGAAATCCTCGAGATGTTCCTGAACAAGATTTTATTGGGTCACAGGGCTTACGGCGTTGGCGCTGCAGCAGATGTCTACTATGGCAAAGCGGTTGATGAACTCAGCCTGGCCCAGCATGCAATGCTCGCAGCGCTGCCAAAGGCGCCTTCAAGGATTAACCCGATCACCTCGCCCGAACGCGCGATGGAGCGCAGGGACTACGTCCTGGGACGTATGAAAGAGGAAGGTTTCATCACCGAGGAACAATATCGACAAGCCTTGAGTGAGCGCAACACCGCCTTTTATCATGGCGCAACGACCGAGGTTTCAGCACCCTACCTTGCCGAGATGGTCCGCAAGGAGATGCTGGACCGGTTTGGCCAATCGGCCTATACCAACGGCTACCAGGTTTACACAACCATAAACTCCAGACTTCAGGCCGCTGCCAACCAGGCGATAACAGACGGCCTGGAAGAGTATGACCGCAGACACGGATACCGCGGCCCCGAGGTCCATTTCGATCTTGATGAAAACTCAACCACTTCAACCTGGGATGAACTTTTGAGACCCTTCAAACCCATTGCGGGCCTGGTGCCCGGCCTGGTTACGGAAGTCGATGAAGATATTGCCCTGGTCTACCAGGAGGATGGACAAACCATTGCATTGTCGCTGGACGATATGAAGTGGGCCAGAAAGTTCATCACGCGCGAGCGGATTGGCTTTGAGCCCAAGAGTGTCGTTGATGTGCTGGCGGCAGGCGACATGGTAAGAACACGTCTGCGTGATGATGGCTCAAGGGAACTGGCACAACTTCCGCAGCCTGAAGCCATGTTGATTTCACTAAACCCCAAAGATGGCTCAATCAAGGCACTGGTGGGCGGTTATGATTACACACGCAGCAAGTTTAACCGCGTGGTGCAAAGCCGTCGTCAACCCGGCTCGGGATTTAAACCCTTTATTTATTCGTCCGCCCTGGCGAAGGGCAAAACCACGGCCAGTATTATCAACGACGCCCCGGTGGTGTTCACGGATTCGGAACTGGAACGCGACTGGAAGCCGGAAAACTACAGTGAAGAGTTTTTTGGACCGACACGCCTGCGCGAAGCCATGGTCAACTCACAGAATCTCGTCTCCATCAGGCTGTTGAGAGAGGTCGGTATTCAGTATGCACAGGACTACATCAGTCAATTTGGTTTTGATCCCGCAGACCTGCCCGGTAACCTTTCGATGGCTTTGGGAAGCGCTTCCCTGAAACCCATCAGCATCGCCCGGGGATATGCGGTTTTTGCCAACGGCGGTTACCTGGTTGATCCCTATTTTATCGATAAGGTTCTTGATGATCGCGGCACTGTGATTATTGCCGCTGGCCCCAAGGTTGTCTGCGCCGACTGCAACCAGGAAGAAAAGGAGCTTGAAGACCCGGTCGTGAAAGAGGAGCCCAGTTTCAGGCCGTTGCAACTCGATTCCGAAGAACTGGCGGTAGTTGAACAGGCCTCGACCAGCCCCCAGGATGTTGTTGGCGTCACGTCAGCGGCCCCAAGGGTGATCTCCGAACAAAACGCCTACCTGGTTCGTTCAATGATGATGGATGTGGTTCGCCGGGGAACGGGCAAGAAGGCCATGCAACTTGGCCGGAACGACCTGGCAGGTAAAACAGGCACCAGTAATGAGCAACGCGATGCATGGTTTTCAGGTTATAACAGCGAGCTCGTTACCTCGGTCTGGGTCGGCTTTGACAACCACGACCCCCTGGGGCGCTATGAAGTCGGCGGCAAGGCCGCCATACCTATCTGGATGGATTTCATGCGCGTTGCCCTTCAGGGTGTGCCGGACGCAATCCCTGTTATGCCTGAAGGCGTCACCCAGGCGCGCATCGACCCGAAAACCGGCCTGCTGGCAAGGGCAAATAATCCGGATGCCATTATGGAGGTGTTCATAACCGGAACCCTGCCGCCAATGGAGGACCCGATTGATATTGAGCAAATTGAGACCGGCCTCGAGGAAGACCCGTACGGTGGCTATTGACCCCCAAAAAGAGCGGAAAGAGCGGGGTCAGAAAGAGCGGGGTCAGAGTCAAGTGCCAGAGTGAAGTCTGGCACGGGTTCAAAGCCAAGTGCCATGTTTACTCTGGCACTTGACTCTGACCCCTTATCGTTCCCTTGTCGTTAACGTTTATCAGCCGGAATATAATCACGCTCCGCCGGACCTGCATACACCTGCCTTGGACGGCCGATCGGTGTACCCACCTCTTCCTGTTCCAGCCACTGTGAAACCCAACCCACGGCCCTGGCAATGGCAAACATCACGGTGAACATGCTCCTGGGAATCCCGAGCGCCTTGTAGATGATCCCGGAGTAGAAATCGACATTCGGATAAAGTTTCTTTTCAATAAAGTATTCATCTTCCAGCGCGATTCTTTCCAACTCCATGGCCAGGTCCATCAACGGATCCTTGGTACCCAGTTCTTTCAGAACCTCGTAGGCCGCCTCACGAATAATGGACGCGCGCGGATCATAATTCTTGTAAACCCTGTGCCCAAAGCCCATCAGGCGGAACGGATCATCTTTATCCTTGGCCTTGTCAATAAACTTGCCGACATTGGATATATCACCAATTTGATCCAGCATGGTCAATACCGCTTCGTTGGCCCCACCGTGCGCCGGGCCCCACAATGCAGAAATCCCCGCCGCCACGCTGGCATAAGGGTTGGCGCCTGTCGAGCCAACCAGCCTCACCGTAGAGGTGCTGGCGTTCTGCTCGTGATCGGCATGCAGGATAAACAGCAGGTCAAATGCCTTGGCGGCCACCGGGCTGACCTTGTATGGCTCGGATGGAACCGAGAACATCATATCGAGGAAGGTCTCGGTATAGTTTAATTCGTTCTTGGGATAAGCCGTTGGCCAACCCATGTGATGGCGGTAACAGGCCGCAGCGATCGTCGGCATCTTGGCAATCATGCGTTTTGCCGCCAGCATCCTGTGCTCGGGATTCTTCATATCGATCTTGTCGTGATAAAACGCCGACAATGAACCCACCACGCCCGCCATCATTGCCATCGGGTGCGCATCGTAGTGAAAGCCGCTGATAAAGGTATTCAGCTTTTCATGAATCATCGTGTGATAGGTTATGTCACGCTCGAATTCGGTAAACTGCTGCGCGGTTGGTAATTCGCCTTCCAGCAGCAGGTAAGCAACTTCAAGAAAGGTGCTCTTTTCTGCCAATTGCTCAATCGGGTATCCGCGATAGCGCAAAATGCCCTTGCCGCCATCGATGAATGTAATTTTGCTGGTGCAGCTCGCAGTCGCTGTGAATCCGGGGTCGTACGTGAAGTAACCGAGGGTTGAAGGCACTGCCTTGATCTGTAAACACGGCTCGCCTTCTGTGCCTTCAATGACAGGCAGTTCAAGGCTTTTGCCACTGGCTTCATCTGTGATTACCACGCGTCGATCGGACATTGGAATGCTCCTTGTGAATTTTTTGGTTGCAAGAACGAAAACTGCTTCGAATTCTTTTTATCTAACAACCTATGATTATCTCACAATTTGCGGTAATTTTCTTTTCTAAATGCACAGAAAAAGGCCCGGAACGGCGATGCCATTCCGGGCCTTTTTATCTTTCCGACCGGTATTACTTCTGGTAACGGCGTTTGAAACGATCTACACGACCGCCGGTATCCATCAGCTTATGCTTGCCGGTATAAAACGGGTGTGACGCACTTGAGACTTCCACTTTGATCAGTGGATACTCATTGCCATCTTCCCATTTGATGGTTTCTTTGCTTTTAATAGTGGAGCGGGTCAGAAAGGCAAAGTCTGATGCCAAATCCTGAAATACCACTTCACGATAATCTGGGTGAATGTCAGCTTTCATGACAAATTCCGGTTTTCAACTGGTTTAAAGAGCCGGCTAGTCTACCCATCTGAAGCCGGCTTTGCAAGCCTATTTTACACACATCTAGCAGCCTGTCTGACTTGACCGATCGTAGCGAGGGCAAGGTGAATTGATGCACAGCATCAAGAGAAGGTGCCCTGGGGTAAAAGCCGATTTGAGTCAGATTTTTCGGTCTTTTGAGTGAACACGGTACCGCGTGTAACGAAAAAGAGCGGGGAATCTGGCCAAACTCGGCTTTTCCGCACGACCACAGGGATGTGGGAGGTAGAGTAACGCATGGAGTAGTTACCGAGCAGATCATGTTAAGTCAGACAGGCTGCTAGGGCAGAAATATCTGCTGGATATCGTTGACAAAACGCCAGCCCAGGGCGGTTGGCTTCAAGCGACCCTGTGATTCCTCCAACAAGCCCTTTTTTATTGCCAATTGGACCCTCGGCTCCACATGCTGCCAAGGCAGGCCGGTACGGGCTGTAAAGTCGTCGATGAACACACCATGCTTCAGCCTGAGCTGATTCAGAAAAAACTCAAAAACACGCTCCGGCTCACTCAAAACCCGCTGTTGTGCATACCAGTCGCCACTTTCAACACCTTTCAGATATTGCCTGGGATGCCGGTGCTTGGCATAACGCCGCACGGCGTTTTCCGCCGGCATGGTAATTTTGCCGTGTGCGCCCGCACCGATGGCCAGAAAATCGCCATAACGCCAGTAGTTAAGATTGTGACGGCTCTCATCACCAGGTCTGGCAAAAGCGGAGATCTCGTATTGGCCGTAGCCTGCTGTCTCCAGCATATCCAGCCCCGCCTGTTGCATGTCCCATGCCTGATCTTCAACAGGTAATACCGGCGGGTTTGCGGCAAACGCCGTGTTCGGCTCGATGGTTAACTGGTAAAAAGAAATATGCGCCGGGCGTGCCTCGATGGCCAGCTCGACATCGCGTGCGGATTGCTCAGGCGCCTGACCCGGCAATGCATACATCAGGTCTATATTGAAGTTCCTGATACCGCCTCTATCCAGGGATTGCAGACTTTTCTCTATATCGGACCTTCCATGTATTCGACCCAATCGCTTCAGCGATTCATCCGAAAATGACTGCACACCAAGCGAAACGCGATTGATTCCTGCGTCCGCATATGCCGAGAAACTATCCCGTTCAATGGTGCCCGGGTTTGCTTCCAGTGTGATCTCCACATCGGGGCGAAGATCCAGGCGGGCTCTGGCGGCTGACAAAAACTCACCAATTTGCGCGGCGGCAAACAGGCTTGGCGTACCACCGCCAAAATAAATACTGCCCACCACTCGCCCCCAGACCAGGGGCAGATCATTCTCAAGGTCTTTAATCAACGCCCTGATATATTCATCGCCAGCAAGAACATCGGGGGCCTGGTGGGAATTAAAATCACAATAGGGGCATTTGCGCACACACCAGGGCATGTGCACATACAGACTCAAGGGTGGATTACTGGAAAAGAGACTCA
The DNA here is from genome assembly GCA_041570235.1 of Lysobacterales bacterium. Classification (GTDB taxonomy): domain Bacteria; phylum Pseudomonadota; class Gammaproteobacteria; order Xanthomonadales; family SZUA-36; genus SZUA-36. The sequence goes on from JBFFWN010000107.1 coordinate 10,575, forward strand.
TCGCGCTCACGTAATTGCCTGACCAGGTCACGCAAGGCCTGGCCACGATGACTGATGGCCGCCTTTTGCTCACGCGCCAATTGTGCCGCAGACGGAATACCA
>JBFFWN010000108.1:0-10663 GCA_041570235.1 Lysobacterales bacterium
GCATATCTTGACATGTAGCCATGGGTAATTTTGGGCGCGGGGGGCGTCCATTTTGCCAGGCGGGCCTTGATTTCTTCCTCCAGAACCTTGAGGGTTATTTTTTTGGCGGGGATATCGATCGCGATCAGATCACCCTCCTCGACCAGTGCAATCAGTCCGCCGCTGGCGGCCTCGGGTGAAATGTGGCCGACTGACAAACCCCCGGTTGCGCCGGAAAAGCGGCCATCGGTTATCAGGGCGCAGGATTCCCCCAGGCCCATGGATTTGATCGCCGTGGTCGGGGTCAGCATTTCCTGCATGCCGGGTCCGCCACGGGGCCCTTCATAACGGATCACCACCACATCGCCGGCGATGATTTCGCCGGCCAGGATCGACTCCTGCGCAAGCTCCATTTCGTCAAATACCCTTGCCCGGCCCTGGAACCGGTACATTTCGGTCGCAACAGCTGCGGTTTTGACGATGCAGCCCTTTTCAGCGATGTTTCCATAAAGCACGGCGAGGCCACCCTCACTGCTGTAAGCATGCTCCATGTCACGAATACAGCCGCCGCTGCGGTCCAGATCAGGCTCCCAGCGGTTGTCCTGGCTGAAAGGCTTCGTGGTTCGGACCCCACCCGGCGCTGCGCTGTAAAGACGGCTGGCATCTTCGGAACCGGTTCGCCCGATATCCCAATTTTCCAGTGCCTGTGCAAGGCTGGCACTGTGAACGGTGTGAACGTTACGGTTCATCAAACCCGCCTTATCCAGTTCGCCCATGATCGCCAGCATGCCGCCGGCGCGGTGCACGTCTTCCATGAAGTAGTTGCCGGTGGCGGGTGACACCTTGCACAGGTGCGGAATGCGCCGCGACATCGCATCAATGTCTGAAAGGTCAAAATCTAATTCCGCTTCCTGGGCCGCGGCCAGCAGGTGCAAAATGGTATTGGTTGAACCACCCATCGCTATATCAACGGCCATTGCGTTGCTGAAAGCGTCAAAATTGGCAATTGATCTCGGCAGGACGCTATCGTCATCCTGCTGGTAGTAGCGGTTTGCCAGTTCCACGGCCAGGCGTCCGGCTTCGAGGAATAACGATGCGCGGTCGCGGTGGGTGGCCAGTAATGAACCGTTACCCGGCAATGACAGGCCGAGGGCTTCGGTCAGGCAATTCATCGAATTGGCCGTGAACATACCCGAGCAACTGCCACAGGTCGGGCAGGCGCTTTCTTCGACCTCCTCCAGGCTGATACCCGGGAACACATTGGGGTTGGCGGCGCTGGTAAATGCATCCACCAGGTCGATCCGCTTGACGGTCTCACCGTCTTTTTGCACCTTTCCGGCTTCCATCGGTCCGCCGGAAACAAAAACCGCCGGAATATTCAGCCGCAAGGCCGCCATCAGCATACCGGGGGTGATCTTGTCGCAATTGGATATACACACCAGGGCATCGGCGCAATGGGCATTGACCATGTACTCAACGCTGTCTGCAATCAGCTCGCGGCTGGGCAGGGAGTACAACATGCCATCATGCCCCATGGCGATACCGTCATCGACCGCGATGGTATTGAACTCCTTGGAAACACCGCCTGCCGCCGCAATTTCGCCGGCAACCAGGCTGCCGACATGCTGCAGATGAACATGACCGGGCACAAACTGGGTAAATGAATTGGCGATGGCAATGATGGGTTTGCCAAAATCACCCGTGCGCATGCCTGTGGCGCGCCAAAGTGACCGGGAGGCCGCGGCGCGATTGCCGCTGGTGGTGGTATCAGATCTTAATGGTTTCATAAATCAAGTTTCAAATGGGCTAAAAGGGTAAAATGGTGACAAGGTGGAATCGTACCATTCATTTGGGTTGGCGAGTTCCATTTCCGGATAAATTACTGAAAGGAAATTTACTGTGAATACCGCCTTGAGCCACGTACACGGCCCCACCGGGCAGCCGTTGATCCATAAAACCATTGATGATCTCCTGCAAGATACCGTTGCCCGATGGCCCGATAGGGAAGCTGTCGTGGTTCGTCACCAGGGCATCCGCTGGACGTACCGGGAGTTTGGCGAGGCGGTGGACGAGTTTGCTGCGGGTTTGCTGGCGCTGGATTTGCAACCGGGTGACCGAATCGGTATCTGGTCGCCAAACAATATCGAATGGGTCATCGCCCAGTTTGCCACCGCCAAAGCCGGCCTGATCCTGGTCAATATCAACCCCGCCTATCGTAAGGCCGAGCTGACTTACACACTGCAGAAGGTCGCCTGCAGGGCACTGATAATGGCCAGCCGGTTCAAGACCAGCAACTACGTTGACATGTTACTGGACATTGCCCCCAGCATTTCTGCTGGCACACCCGGGGAACTTGATATACCGGAATTGCCGGAACTCAAATCCGTCATTGTCATCGGCGATAAACCACTGCCGGGTATGTTCCGTTTCGGCGATATCGCCGCCATGGCGCCGGCGGACGCGGAAGAATCCCTGGCCGAAAGAGCCAGGCTTGCCCGGCCAGAGGACGCCATCAACATCCAGTTTACCAGTGGCACCACCGGCCTGCCAAAAGGCGCCACGCTGACACATTTTAATGTTGTTAATAACGGTTATTTCACCGGCGAGGCCATGAAGCTGACCGAAAATGACCGTTTGTGTATACCGGTGCCGCTTTATCATTGTTTTGGCATGGTGCTGGGAGTACTCGCCTGCGTGACGCACGGGGCGACGATGATATTTCCCTCCGAGGCATTTGAAGCCGGGGCCGTGCTTGAAGCGGTCAGCGAGGAGCGCTGCACTGCGCTGCATGGCGTTCCAACCATGTTTATCGCAGAACTGGAGCACCCCGATTTCGGCTCATTTGATTTAAGCACCTTGCGAACCGGCATTATGGCTGGCGCACCTTGCCCGATTGAAGTTATGCGCAAGGTCATCAGTGAAATGAACATGCGTGAGGTGACCATCGCCTACGGCATGACAGAAACCAGCCCGGTCAGTTTTCAAAGCGCCACCGATGATCCGCTGGAAAAGCGTGTCTCAACCGTTGGGCGCGTCCACCCGCACGTGGAGGTCAAGATCATTGATAGCTCGGGTGAGACCGTTCCCAGGGGCGTCTCGGGCGAGTTGTGCACCCGCGGATACAGCGTCATGCTCGGTTACTGGGGTGAAGAGGCAAAAACCAGGGAGGATATCGACGGGGATGGTTGGATGCATACCGGGGATCTTGCCGTCATCGACGAGGAGGGCTATTGCGACATCGTCGGCCGTGTCAAGGACATGATTATTCGTGGCGGTGAGAACATCTACCCGCGTGAAATCGAGGAGTACCTGTTCCGGCATCCGAAAATCCAGCAGGCGGCGGTGTTTGGTATACCGGATGAACGTTTTGGCGAGGCCGTCGTGGCCTGGGTCAAGCTGAAGGAGGGTGAAACCGCGAACGAGGCTGAGATTCGCGAATACTGCAGTGAGCAGATCGCCTACTACAAGGTGCCAAAACACATTGTCATCGTCGATGAGTTTCCGCTGACAGTAACCGGTAAGATTCAGAAATTTGTCATGCGTGACAAGATGATCGAATCCATGTGAAGCGGGCCCGTTCCAGCTCACAAACCAGCCGGGTGCGCCTGTATTGACGGGCGCCGGTCTTTAAACAAATCAGAATAAGCCCCATTTGTTACGAATGAACAATAATAAATCTACCGAACGGCCCAAGGCCAGTTCACTCAAACCGCTTAAAACGCTGGTTCCCTTTATTCTCAGATATCGCGGTGTACTGGTCGCCGCACTGCTGGCTTTACTGATCGCATCGGTGGCTTTGCTGGCTTTACCCGTGGCGCTGAGGTACCTGATCGACAATGGCTTTGCCGCTAACGATGTTGGCACCATTAACCGTTATTTCGGCTGGTTTTTCGCGGCTGCAGCCCTGTTTGGCGGTTTTGCGGCACTGCGTTATTACCTGGTTTCATGGCTGGGGGAAAAGGTTGTCGCAGATATCCGCACAGCGGTTTATGACCGGGTCATTCGCATGGACCCAACATTTTTTGAAACCACGCGAACCGGTGAAGTATTGTCGAGACTTACCACCGATACCACGCTCGTTCAAAGCGTTTCAGGTGTCAGCCTGTCGATTGCTTTACGTACCTCGGTGAGCCTGGTGGGCGGCCTGGTGATGCTGGCACTGACCAGCGTCAAGTTAACGATGTATATCGTTTTGGGTATACCTGTAGTGATACTGCCGATGATCATTGTCGGTCGCCGTATAAGAAGTCAATCCCGCACCACGCAGGACCGGGTGGCCGATACCTCGGGGCTTGCTGATGAAACACTGAATGCGATCCAGACGGTACAGGCTTTTACCCTTGAACCTTTGCAAAGTGCGCGTTACAGCGATGCGGTCGTGGAAAGCTTTAAAGCTGCGGTGAGACGTGTCAGAACCCGCGCCTTTTTGACCGCGATGGGTATCACCATGGTGTTTGGCGCTATTACCATTATCCTGTGGACCGGATCACGGGCAGTGCTGGCAGGAACCATGACGGGTGGGGAACTGGCACAATTCCTGATGTATTCGATGTTTGTCGGTTCGTCTGCCGCTGCGCTCAGCGAAGTCTGGGGTGAGATACAACGTGGCGCCGGCGCCATGGAGCGTTTGTCAGAGTTGCTGATTGCACGTCCGGCCATCCGCGCGCCCGAAAAACCTGAGAAACTTGCAGGCCGGGCAAGCGGTTCCATTTCATTCAAAAATGTGAGCTTTTTCTACCCTTCCAGGCCGGATACCGCGGCGCTGCTGGATTTCTCCCTGGACATTCAGCCGGGCGAGACGGTGGCCTTCGTCGGCCCGTCGGGCGCTGGGAAAAGCACCAGCTTCCAGATGTTGTTGCGGTTTTATGATCCGAAATCAGGCCATATCGAGATTGACGGTGTTGATATTGCAAGGTTGTCACCGGTTGCCCTGAGGCAGCAGATTGGCCTGGTGCCCCAGGAAACCGTCCTGTTTGGTGACAGTGCGCGGGAAAATATTCGTTACGGCAAACCCGGCGCCAGTGATTTTGACGTGGAGCAGGCCGCGATATCCGCCGCGGCCGATGAGTTTATTACGGCCTTACCGGATGGCTATGACACCTTTCTGGGTGAGCGTGGCACCCGCTTGTCAGGAGGCCAGCGTCAGCGTGTGGCCATCGCCCGCGCCATCCTGAAAGATCCGCCCATACTGCTGCTTGACGAGGCCACCAGCTCCCTTGATGCCGAAAGCGAGCGCCTGGTGCAGATGGCCCTCGAGGGACTGATGAAAGACCGGACAACGCTGGTGATCGCCCACCGACTGGCTACGGTAAAGAAAGTCGATCGCATTGTCGTGATGGATGCCGGTCGCATCGTTGCAGTGGGTAACCATGATGAGTTGATGGCCAGCAGTGAGTTGTATGCAAAATTGGCGAATTTGCAGTTTGGTGATTAATCTGCCGGTTTTGGCTGGCCGGTTTGAGCAAGCATCACTGTGATTCGCAGCGTTATTCGGGTCTTGCTGAAGTTTTTCATGTTTTCAAACCCGGCCACATTACACTATGCTTTATACGATCAATGAGCACAGGGACTGAAAAATGAGCGATGTCACACTCCGTGAAACCCCACTGCGGTTTACTTCAAACCTCTGTGCAGATGATCACGCGCGTCAAACCGATACACTGAACCTGCTTCCATATGCGGAGGCATTGGCGGATTTTATTCACGACTGTGAAACGCCAACCACCATCGGCATCCAGGGTGGTTGGGGCATTGGCCGCACAAGCCTGATGAATATGTTACGCGGTAACGGCGACCAGCCTTCTGCCGGGTTACTGGACCCCGAGCTGTGCATCCGCATCAGCCTGGATAGCTGGCCCTATTCTCAGTTCGACCAGCGGAACAACATGGCGGTGGCCTGCTTGTATGCCATCACGCAGAGCCTTGGTAAAGCCCTGCAAAACCGGCCAGGCATAGCCCCCGATGAATTGGCAATGTTGCTGGAAGCGGCGAACGGTTGCCTGGTAACGGTCATGCAGCAGATCAGGCAGCTTGCCCAGGGGGGCGTCGGTGAAGATCATGGCGGCAAAGGTTATATCGATATATCCGACCAGATGCTGCGTTTCAGGAATGCATTTGAGAAGCTTGTTTCGTTGTGGAGACAGAACAATGACTACCGGCGTGTGGTCATTTTTGTAGACGACCTTGACCGGATACGCCCGTTGCTGGCGCTTGAACTACTGGAGGCCATCAAGAATTTTATCGATGTGCGCGGTTGCGTATTTGTCATGACGCTGGATTATGATGTTGTGCAGAGAGGCATGGTCGAAAAGCTAGGGCGTGATTTGCAAAAAACCAGCGGCAAGGCTTTGTTCGACAAGATGGTCCAGTTGCCCTTTATCGTTCCCACAACGTCATACCAACTGGATGAGTACATCATTGACCTGCTCTCAAAGTCAGGTTTGCCCTGTGTTGTGGGCAATGAACAGGACGAGGAAAACCGCCAGTTCTTTCTCGATATCACGCGTTTTACGGTGGGCCGGAACCCGCGCAGCATCAAGCGCGTGGTCAATTACACCAATCTGCTGGAGCGCATTCACCGTCGCAACGCCGAACGCGACACCAGCAATAGCGAGTGCAAAATTCTGTTCGCCCTGGTCAGCATGCAGATTGCCTGGCCCGAATTGTTCCGATATTTTCTTCGGGATCCCTCGGTAGATTTGATCACCAGTCTGCAAAGTTGGGACTTTCTGGAAGACCTGCCCGAGGCGAGCGGTTTGTTTGACCGTTCACCTGACAGGGAGTTGGTCAAGAACGCCATATCGGCCTATGTCGATACCCTTTTCAGCCTGTTGGATGAAAATGATGACGGTCAGATAGATAACCGTGAATTGCAACCGGTGCTGTCGGTGATGGAACTGGCGAAGATAACCAATGTTGAATCCCGTGAACGGCCACGCGACTGGATCGTTCGCCGTATACATGAGAACAATGTCGAGGACAGCGCTCTGATCGAGTCGTTTGTCGAAAACGTTTTCAAAAAGTCCGTCTGGTATCTTGGTACCGAGATCAAGTATCGGCGTGCCGGGCACCGCTACGTCACCCTGGTGCACAACCGCAGGCAAATCGGCACCATCGTCAGTCTCAGGTCCCAGCCTTTTGTATTTCGACTGGCGATGTCGCCTGAACGGGTTATGAAATCATTGAAAAAGAACTGGGACAGCAGACAGGCCCTGAAGAAAGAGGCCATCGTGCTGGTGCGAAATACCTTTGGCAGCGAGGCGTCATTAACCGGTTATGGTGATACCTTTGTTGATTTCAGCAAGTTGACCTATATGCCCAGTGCAGAGGCGGTCAAATTGCTGAATACGCTTTTCCAGGTAGTGACGAAAGAGCAGAGACGGTAGCAAAGACCCCTGACGGCCTGCCGAATCCTTACAGGCGGACGTTCAGGCCTGTAATAATAAGTGGCGATTTATAACCGTTCTTCCGGTTAATTTTCGATTGCCTGCATAACGGCTTCAACCACTTCTTTTAAAGTGGCCACCACCGGATACGGATTGTATCTTCTGTCCATCCAGGGTCACCCGCGAATTGTCATAGCCATGCCAGCGCCAGGTGGTTTTCATGATGTTGCCTTGTTGGTGTTAAGGCCTTGTAACAGGACGTTTTTCCAGCCGCACAGGTACCGGTACCTGGCAGATATCCAACACCTTGGGTGGTTTATGATGGAAAAACTCATGGCTGCGGTTGCGCCGTTCCTTGAGGGACTTTTTAAAGCCTTCGCTATTGGTGTCGGCTACCCATATGTCCATGCGCTGCTGCTCTTGAAGCGCGGATACCATGTGCATGTGCTTGATATAGGTCCGCTCCAGGTCCTTTTCGATAATGCCATTTTCGCGGGTTGGCCCCCGCTTGATGCGCTGGACCACATCCATACCCCAGACGACGCGACCGAATATGGTCAGGTTACGGTCAAGATAACGTGGCGCCTGTCCGATAACGATATAAAAATCCGTCGAGCTGCTGTCGGGGTCATTGTTGCGGGCCATGGCGACCGTGCCGGGGCAATGCGTCAGCCAGGCTTTACCGGCCTTCTTTTTGTCCCTGGCGGCAGCGAAACCGTCAATAAAACCGGTATATGGCGCAAACAGGTCATTTTCCTGGACCGGAGTCCAGGACAGCCCCTGCCAGTCTTTGGCCAGTTCCTTGTCTTTTGGTTTCAATGGCCAGTCAATTTCAAACTCGGCCTCGATGGTGTTTACGGCGGGGTTGTCATCGATGTCGCTTTCATCACCACCTTGTGCGACAAAGCCATCGATCACCCTGTAGAAACTCAGGCCACGGTAAAACTGATCGTTAACAAGGCTTTTGAATTGAGCCACGGTTTTCGGTGCAAACCCCGGGTTGAGTTCGATTACAACCGTGCCTTCCTCCACCTGCAAATACACCGTGTTTTCCGGGTCAAGCAAATTCCACACCAGGTCGTCCTGGGCTGAAACAGAGCCCGAAAAGGCCAGCAATGCGGTGAAAGCCGTTAAAAATCTGCAGTGTCGGGTGAAGCTGAAGGGTTTGAATATCATGTTACCGGTATCCAGGCTGCATACCGGTAACATTTTAACACTTGCCCGCATGAAGCGGGCTGACTCATTCAGGGCATTTGGATCTTGCTGTCTCTGCCCGGTACAACGATGGAAGACGCCTGCTGACGCTGCATTTCCTTTAACTCTTCCATGGTGCGTTCCACGGCAAGCTTGGCGGCATCTCCAAACCCGGCAACTGCACCTGCGAGGCTGTCTGTCTCGATTTCAAACGATAACGGCAGTGCGCCGCCGGGGGTCATGATCTGCGTTGCGCCGATATATTGAACCTGGCGACTGGCATCCGGTTCGCCGTCAAGCGTGACCGGGATCATCTTGCGTATGGTGCCGACACGGCTGTCGGTGAAGACTTCTTCTCTGGTCAGTGCAGAGGCATCCATACTGATTTCAGGGCTTGTATCCATTGTGCTCATAGTTGGTTCCTTTTATTTCCTTTTAGCGAGGTGGGGTCATTGACGTGAAAACACAACATGCTCAACCCCAAACCCAACTATTTCAGCTCATTGATCAGGTAGGTATAGATCAAAGCCTGGACCTTTGCCTGCTGCCGGTTATTGGCTGCCCCGCCATGCCCGCCCTCGGTATTTTCATAATAAAGATTGGGCATTTCCATCGAGTTCATCTTGGCCACCATCTTGCGCGCATGCGCCGGATGGACGCGGTCATCACGGGTGGAAGTGGTGAAGAAAACCCTGGGGTACGTCTTTTCGGGATCAAGGTTGTGGTAGGGGGAGTAGTTTTGCAGCCATTCCCAGTCCTCGGGGTTATCGGGATTGCCATACTCTTCTACCCAACTGGCTCCGGCCAGCAGTTTATTGAAACGTTTCATGTCAAGCAGTGGTACCTGGCAGACAACAGCATTGAACAATTCAGGCCGCTGGGTGACCAGCATGCCAACCAGCAGACCGCCGCCGCTACCGCCGCGTATTCCCAAATGGCGTGGGGACGTAACCTTTTGGCTGATAAGGTCTTCGGCAACGGCATAGAAATCATCGTATGAGCGCTGGCGGTTTTCACGTTGCGCCACGCGGTGCCACGCCGGCCCGTATTCTCCACCACCACGGATATTGGCAAGTACGTAAACACCGCCCTGCTCCAGCCAGTCCATGCCAATGGTGGCCGAGTAATTGGGACGTTGTGAAACCTCGAAACCTCCATAAGCATAGATCAGGGTCGGGTTTTTACCATTCAGTTCAAGGTCTTTCGCCGATATGATGAAATAGGGTACGCGGGTACCATCTTTGGATGACACAAAGCGCTGTTCAACCTTGTATGGGCTGGCATCAAAGAATGCCGGCAATGCTTTCGACTGTTCCGGTTTTGATACCCCCTCGGCCTGGTAAAGGGAGGTTGGGGTCAAAAAGTCGGTGTAGGTAAAATAGAAAAAATTGCTGTCATCGGATGTCGTGGTGATTCCGATCCTTCCCATTGTCGGCGCATCGATGGGCCGGCTGACCCATTTACCGTCCACCAGGCTGAACGCATCCAGACGGTTGCGTACATCTTCCATCCTGTTGATCAACACGAGGTCACGCGTCCGGTCGACGCTGCTGATCGCCGAGCGTTCGTTCGGTTCAAGCACTACGTTGACACGGCCTTCACCATTCAACAGTTTGTCGATATCCATGCTGACCAGCGTTCCCTGCTTCCAGGTTTGTCCGTCACGTTTCCAGTCAGATTTCAGGCTGATCAGTAACTGGTTCTGAAAGATGGTTTCGATGTCGGAATCCTCGGGGACTTCCAGCTTCTTTAATTCTCCATCGCGCAAAAGATAATAAATATTGGTAAAAAATGTTGGTGCGACGATAACCATCGGGTAATCTTTTTCGGGGGTATGGATCAGGGTTGACCAGACGCCAATGTCATCTTTGGTGCCTTCATGAAGGGTTTTGGCTTCTGTCAAAGGCGTTCCACGTTTCCAGATCTTGGCGATGCGCGGGTAACCGGACGCTGTCATTGATCCCTCGCCAAAATCGGTGTTTACAAAAACGGTATCCAGGTCAATAAAGCCGGCCCCGCCCTTGGATTCCGGTAAATAGAAACCGTCTTTTACAAACTGCTTTGAGGGGATATCGAACTCGCGTGTGACATCGGCATCCGCGCCA
>JBFFWN010000109.1:0-10618 GCA_041570235.1 Lysobacterales bacterium
AAAATGCTGATTTCACCGGCGGAGTTCACCAGTGAATCCAACAGGTCAGCATTGACACGGATGTGTTGGCTGACGGTGGATTCACCGGTTACTCCCTGGTTGCTATCCGGGGTGGCGACGACATCCGGGAGTTCTTGCAATTCTTCAACAGGTGGTGCGGTTGCTGCAGGTGTCCTTGGTATTTTCAGTGCTTTGTCGATGCCTGGCTCAGGCTCGTCAATGCCGCTTGTGGCCGGTTGCCGGCTGTCATCGGACTGGCCGGCCTGGGCGGGCGTGTCGCTGGTATCAGGCGGAGTGGTTTCGAGCTCTTCTTCAGCCGCTGATTCAACTTGTGCCCCGGTTTCCTCAGTGGCGGCTTCCTCAGTGGCATCCACGGCAGCGGATTCTTCAGCGCCGGCTTCAGCTTCCTGCGTCTCAGTTGCCACATCCACCGGCCGGACAAGCTCTTCATCTGCCTGTTCTGTCACGGTTGGCGCAGTGGGCACCCTCAGCGCCTGGATCTGCTGTTCAAACTCGAGGAGAACCCGGTCGCCCACTGGTATTTCACCTGCACCCACCTGCTCGGTCCAGCTGTTGAGCCTGTCACACGCCTGCTCAAGCAGTTCGATAGTGTTCTTCGTGGGTTGCAGTTCCTGGCCGGCGATGCTTTCCAGCAGGCTTTCCATTGTGTGGCTAAGCGTACCCATTGCGCTTAATCCGGACATCCGTGAACCGCCCTTGAAGGTATGTAATTCACGTTGCAGGTCGCGCACGATACCGAGCTCGAACAGATCATCCCTCCAGGCGTTCAACAACGAATCGCAACGCTCGAGAATATCGGTGGCTTCTTCCAGGAAAATCGCCAGGATTTCATCGTCCACCTCTTCAACGTCGGCCTCAAAAGACTCATCTTCCGTCTCCATGTCCGTCGCATTCTCGGCTTCTGTTTCGGCTACTGCTACCGCTTCGGTTTCGACCTCATCCGGTTCTGTAACCGGCAATGGAGCAGGCGTTTTAGCTGTCGGCAGGTACTCAACTCTCAACTGGTTCAGCTTTTCAAAAAGACCATCTTCATCTTCTGTAAGAGCTGCATCAGGCACGCTTTCATGGATGGCCAGGCAGTGTTCAAAGTGTCCGATGACTGATGCCAATGTCCATATGGAATCGTTGCTGAAAGATTTTTGACTCTTTGCCTGGGCTTCAAGGAAGTGTTCCAGCGCCGTTGCGATATCGGATTCTCTGCCCACTGCATCCAGCGCCGCAGTGCCGGCGATGTTATGTGCCGCGCGAATCTCATCATCATTGACAATGGCCCTGTGATCTCTTGAAACACGTTCCATCAGTTTGCGCAGCAGCGCCAGGTTTTCATGCAGTTCCCGGCAAACCAGTTCTTTTAATGTCGGTTCTTCAGCCCGTGCGCTGGCGGCGACAAAGCCGTTCGGGCCAATGGCCCCGATTGATGGCGGTAACAACTTGGCCAATCCTGCCCAATCAGGTATGTTGCCTGCTGTTAATGCCCTGGTCTGTTCGGACACCGACGCAATCGCAGCCTTGTCCAGGTCGGAATGTTGCTGCATCAGGCGGTTTTTCAATTCCGGCATTGCGGCATGGGATATACGGACGATGGTGCCGATATCAGCTGTGTACTCGATGGTCTCTTCCAGAACGGCATTGAGAAGGCTTTCTGCATGCCAGGCGAATTCACCCAGTTCAAAGGCGCCGATCATGCGTCCGCTACCCTTGATGGTGTGGAAGCCACGCCTGATCTCAGTCAGAACCTTGGTGTCTTCGGGTGATCGCAACCACTGGGGAACGCGCTCACTCATCATGTCTTCAACGCCCTTGTATTCTTCGAGGAACACGCCCAGCAATTCCGGATCCACCTGGGGCGGCAGCGGCATATCGGCATCCGCTATCCAATCGGCATCCCGCTTGGCGCTCTCGTCGACAACTGGCTGGCCGGATTTGACCACCTCCATTTCACCAACCGGTAATCGATCGAGGCGGTCCTTGAGTATGTCCAGAAAACGTTCACGATTGACCTGCTGGTCGCGACAGCCGGCCAGATAAAGTTCGAAGGCAGCCACGGCGTCGGTGACGTTCTCCAGTTTTTCCGGATCCATGGCGGATTCAGAGCGGGCAACGCGCAGCAGATTTTCCAGTGCATTACGAAGCTTGGTGGCAAGGGCAGCCGTCTCGCGTTCGTTAATCAACTCCAATGCACCGGCGATGTGTTCCATCGGGCCGGTGTAATCCGCGTGTGCCTCACCGTTGAAGTGTCTACGCACGGCATCCTCCACCTGGTGCAGGCTGAAAACCGTTTCATCCAGCAGATGTGCGCGGATTCGGCGCAACTCGTGGGGCGGAAGATCAATAAAGCTTTGCTCGTGCTCTTCGGTCAGCGGTTCTCCCAGTGTCGCAATCTGTTCTTCCAGGTCCGACTCCACGCGGATCAGTTCACCGGCGAGACCCATCAAAAGGGATTGACGGGAGCTTTGCACCTCACTTTCGTCCGGCGACTCGCTTGCCTCAAATGCAGGCATCAGTTTTTCAATGGACTGGGCCGACCCTCCAAGACCCATCATTTTCAAGGTGTCCTGGAGTCTTAGCAGCGCTTCATGGCTTTGCCGGCGCCTTGAGGGTTCTATCTCTCCTGTGCGCAATTCGAGATCCAGCGCATCCTTTACCATGGCCAGTTCATCGCGAACCGCTGCACCCAGTGATGAGTAAAGTTCGCGGTTGCGTCCGGTGACGGCGCCACGTGCGCGTATCAGCACGTCGCGATCCGGCACCAGGGCTTGCAGTTGGAACCTGTCCCTGAGATCGTCGACACGCTCACTGCCCGGTTTGGCCTGGGCAATATGGAACAACAAGGCTTGCGACAGCGAATCAACTGACTCGACATCTGTTACCGCTTCGCCACCTTCTGAAAGCGTTTTGATCACCAGGTGCAAACGTGCAAAAAGTCGCCGTAAATGCACGTCATTGTCGGTCACTCCATCCAGGAGGCCGCCAATAACTTTTGAGGCGATCCACCAGAGCCTGCGCAGATCCAATCTCTCAAGCCGCTGTTGCAATGTCTCGCAGGCTGAACTCAGGGGCGCCAGCAGGTCCATATTTTGCTGGTTCTGCAGCCAGCCGAGCAGGGCATTTTCCCACTGTCTTCGCATACGCAGGGCGAGTTCCTGGATAGACTCATCGAAGGCGGGTTCATATTCACCCAGATCACCTTCCAGTTCCGGCAGGGGCACATTGAGGCTGGGTGTAAACAGGGTTGCCTCGGAAACAATATTGGCGTCATAGGCTGAGCGCAGCTCATTGATAACGGGCAACAACAGAATAGGTAAATCATGGTGGCCGGCTTGCAGACGATCAAGATAGGACGGCAGTACAACGACAGCATCCATCAATGCCCCAAAAGCTTTGCTGCGATCACGTACCTTGTTTTTTTTGAGCTGTTCGCATACGACCATCATCTCTTCAACGACCAGGGTTGCACCCTGTAATACCAGTGCTTCAAAGGTAAACTTCAGTTGCTCCAGGTGGTTGGCCGTGTTTTCGATGCCATCTCCAATGATATGGCTTTGCCCGAGGTGCTCCAACTGGGCGCGGATCAGGCCTAAATGTTTATCCAGGTCCGGGCGTACCCAGGTGAGTACGGTGCTTGCATTGGAGCCTTCAAGCAGCATTCTCAGCTCTTCCGCCCGTTGTTGAACCCGGTGAACATTCAGTTATCTCCCGGCAATTTAAAGTCGGTAACAGAATTACTTAACTGCATGACCAGTTCGGCCAATTTTTCAACCGATGTAGCCGTCTGGGTGCTACCCTCCGAGGACAGGATCGAAATTTTCTGAACGTTTTTCATCAGCTCTGAAATTTCTGTGGCCGTCGTTGACTGCGCGTGCGCCTCTTTGGCGATATCATTGATCAGGCCCGACAGGTCGGTTGATACCTGCTCGATCTGCTCCAGTGCCGTACCGGCGTCTTCGGCCAGGCGGGCGCCCTGGACGACCTCGGAAATGGTTGATTCCATCGATACAACCGCCTCGTAAGTATCAGCCTGGATCGTCTGAACCAGTGATTCAATTCGCCGGGTAGCATTGGTGGCGCTTTCCGCAAGTTGTTGCACCTCATCGGCGACCACGGCGAATCCTTTGCCCGAACCGCCGGCTGAAGCCGCCTGGATGGCGGCATTGAGGGCCAGAACATTGGTCTGCTCGGCAAAACCATTGATCAGTTCAACGATATCTCCAATTTCCTGGGTGGACTCACCCAGGCGTTTTATCCGCTTCGAGGTTCGTTGGATCTGGTCACGGATGGTATCCATGCCGGTGATGGTTTCGCGCACCTTCTTGCCGCCGGTGTGAGCAATATCAACGGAATTCCGGGCGATTTCACTGGACTCACTGGACCGTTGCGCCATGGCATCAAACGATTGGGCCATACTCTGTACGGTGATGGTGGCCGCACCCACCTGTTCGGCCTGCTTAGCCGCTGCCACCGCCAGTTCTGATGTAGAACTGCGTGTCTCCATGGCCGAGTTGGCGACCTCCTGTGAGGTGTACTTGATGCCCGTGACCAGTTCCCTGAGCTGTTCAATGGCAAAATTAACAGAATCGGCGATGGCGCCGGTAATATCGTCGGTGACCGTTGCCTGTACCGTCAGGTCACCATCGGCCAATGTGCTCATTTCATCCAGTAGTTTCAGAATCGCCCGCTGGTTCTTCTGATTGCTTTCCGCCGCCATCCTGGCGCGATGGCGTTCGGCCGACAGAAAACTGGACAACAGCATCCACACCGCTGACATCATGATCACGAGGCCGATAATCCCCGTAGTCAGGGATGGCCAGAGGCGGGTTTGGGGTAATTCTGCAATCGCGGCTTTAAGCCCGGATGCCTGTTCAAACACATCCCGGCTGTCCAGGAAAATCTCGTCAGCGGCGCCACGCACCTCAAACAGGTCACTGGAAGAATTGAGAATTGCGCCAATCGGCGGTTTGATGTTTTCAAACAGGGCCTTGACCTGTCCGAGTGATTGCAGCGCCTGAGTGTTACGCACCTGGCTGACACCCAAACGTGAATTACCTTCCAACAGGGAACTGAGAACCTGAGCGAAAAGGTCACTGTCCCTGCCCAGGTTTTCGGCTGCGGTGACCGCATTGCTGCCGCCGAGCAGGATTTCACCCACCCGTCGCAGGATACGGTCGGACAATACCAGCTGCCGGCTGGCAAATACCAACTGGTTGGACGGCGCACCACTTTGGGTCAGTGTTCGAATGCTGTCATCGGTGCTCTTCTGAATACCGGGAATACTGTTTTTAATCAGGTCACGATCGGAAGCCAATTCAAGGATCAACGACTCGCGGTCAAGGATGCTGGCCGCGTTGGTCCCCATACGGTTCCAGGTCTGGTCCAGTTGCTGCATTTCCAGTTCCACTGCACCTGGTAAAGCCGGCAGGATGGGGTATTCAGAACCATGACGCAATTTTTCCATCGCGGATTGAATCTTGTCGCGTGCACTGCCCAGTTCCTTAAACGCATTGAGATTTCCGGAGGCCGCTTCTCCGGCAGATTTTGCCAGTTGCTGCGAGGTGACCTGGACATCCGTTGCCAGGGAAATCCACAGTTGCTCATTGTGGGCATGGCGCGCCAGCAGGAAAAAAGTGGCTGCAACAAAGGCAAGTGAAATGACCAACAGGCCAATCGCGAAATAGACGACACCCGAACTCTTGTTTTTGTCTTTTGTATCTTTCATCTTCTTCCGTATTTGCCTACTCTGCCGCGCCGTTCAGGAACGCTGGTGTTGAAAACAGGGTATCCAGGTCCAGTTCCTGCCAGACATCCTTGCCGGAACGGTATTGTTTGTGTACGTAATCCCTGAAAGGTGACCGATGGGGCAATTCAGATTGCTTACCCTCATCGCTCACAAAATGGCGCTGCCCAAACACCTCGTCGACCATCAACCCCACGGGTCTTCCACGCAGGTTGGCCACCAGTAAGCGGGTGCGCATGGTTACTTCCGATCTGCTGCCTTCGAGAAACCATGACAGGTCAATGATCGTCAACAGTTCTCCACGTATATTCGCCAGACCAAGTATCCATGGCTTGGTGCCCGGTACCGGGGTCAGTGTGGGCAAGGGCAGGAATTCGGTTACCTGGTTGGTGTTGCAGGCAAGCCGTATATTACCGATGCGAAAGATCAGTCCCGCCCATTCGCCGGTGTTTTCCTGTCCATCGATTTGCCCGGGCTCAAAGGCAAGACTGCGCTGTTCATAATCCTGCAGTTTCTCAAACGATGCATTGACGGCGCTCATGCGTTTTGATCCCGTGGCTGATTAATCACTGTCCCGGCGATACGGGCTGGTTTCTTTAATTGTGATCAGGCAGAAGCATGTTGCTTGACTGCGCCAAGTAATTCTTCACGCGTGAATGGTTTTGTCAGATATTGATCCGAACCGACCACCCTGCCACGCGCCATGTCGAATAAGCCATCCTTACTGGTTAGCATGACCACCGGCGTATTGCGGAATTCGGCATTGTTCTTGATGATGGCACAGGTTTGATAACCATCAAGGCGTGGCATCATGATATCGACAAAAATCAGATCGGGGTGATGACGTGTGATTTTGGATAAGGCTTCAAAACCGTTTTCGGCAGTAATGACCTCGCAGCCTTCCTTTGAAAGCATGGTTTCGGCCGAACGCCGGATGGTCGCGCTATCATCGACCACCAGGATGCGTACTTTCTTCTCACTTGCTGTGCTCTCAGCAGCGTCAGCTGAGGTGCTTAATTGTTCCTGGCTCATGGTATCTTCCCTGGTTATGCAGTTTTAACAAAGAATCCTTTCTCTGCGTGCCGCACGGTTATGAGGTCACTATACTATTTACCCTCATACCGTTCTTCAACATTAGTGTACCTCTAGAAATGAGTGGTTTCCAGTTTGTTGTATTTTTTATGAATGTTCTTTTCGGGATTGAGCATCAGTGTTGTTAATGTAATGTGTATTTTGTATGGCTGGAATCGGATCGGTTAGGGCGTGATAATAGGGTATCAATACAACAGAGTATCAATGTAATGGAACAAGCCGATGTCTGAGACCAACAAAGCAAGTGCCCGGGTTTATAAAACCGGGATCGTTATGGACCCGATCAGCGAGATCAAAACCTACAAGGACTCTTCCTTTGCGATGTTGCTGGAAGCGCAGCGCCGGGGGCACGAACTGTATTACATGGAGCCAAAAGACCTGTTCGCGCGAGACGGGCGCGTTTTCGCCGCCATGCAAAAACTCAGTGTGCGTGACAATACAAGTGATTGGTTCAGCCTGGAAACACTGGGCAACGTGGCGCTGGATGAGCTGGATATGGTCCTTATGCGTCGCGACCCGCCTTTTGACATGAACTATATCTACACCACCTATATGCTGGAGTTGGCTGAAAAAGCGGGTACCCTGATAATCAACCGGCCGCAAAGCCTGCGCGATGCCAACGAGAAGTTTTTTATCAATCATTTTTCACAGTGCTGTGTGCCAATGCTGATCAGCAGCGAATCCCGGCGTATCCGTGACTTTGTTGCTGAGCATGGCCATTGTGTGGTCAAGCCATTGGACGGCATGGGTGGTGAGTCGGTGTTCCAGGTCAGAGTTTCTGACCTGAATCTCAACGTGATACTCGAAACCATTACCCGCCACAACAGCAGGCCGGTGATGGCGCAGCGGTATATTGATGAAATTACTGATGGTGATAAACGCATCCTGATCGTTGATGGTGAACCGGTGCCTTATGCGCTGGCGCGGTTTGCCGGCAAAGGTGATTTTCGGGGGAACCTGGCCAAAGGCGGCAGCAGCAAGGGCGTTCCGCTGAGTGAGCGGGATCGCTGGATATGTTCGCAGGTT
The DNA here is from genome assembly GCA_041570235.1 of Lysobacterales bacterium. Classification (GTDB taxonomy): domain Bacteria; phylum Pseudomonadota; class Gammaproteobacteria; order Xanthomonadales; family SZUA-36; genus SZUA-36. The sequence goes on from JBFFWN010000109.1 coordinate 7,871, forward strand.
GCACCCGAGCTGAAAAAACGTGGAATCCTGTTTGCCGGCCTCGATGTGATCGGTGACTGGCTTTCCGAGGTCAATGTGACAAGTCCGACCTGTATTCGCGAGCTGGATGCCGAGTTTGGCCTGAATATCGCCGCCCAGTTGTTTGATGCAGCCGAGGTGCTGGTGAGCTGACAGTGACCGCCATCAGCAACAGCAATGACCGTTTTGCCGTCAGTATATTGATGGCCCTGGGTCTGCATGCTGCGATTTTGCTGGGTGTTGGTTTTATCGTCGACTTTAAACCGTTGACCCACCCGCTTGAGACCCTTGACGTGGTGCTGGTGAACTGGAAATCCGAGTCCAACCCGGATGAAGCCGACTTCCTGGCACAGGCCGCCCAGCAGGGTGGCGGCGAATCCAATGAGGCCCGGCGCCCATCGCAGGAAAATACCGGTGCTTCACCCGGGCCGGCCGATGGTCAGGATGTCATCGACCAGCAGGAACAGACCTCCAGTGTGGAAGATGCGGCACGTGAGTTGATTACGGTTGAAGACAAGAGTGCGGATATGACCCAGCAGATCACCAGCATTGAACAACCGGATACGCCGTTGCCAAGCGCCGCCACGCTGATGCAGGAGAGCATGACCATGGCCAGGCTGCAGCCCGGCATCCAGCGGGATAAGGAGTCGCAATCAAAGCTGCCCCGGCGCAAATGGATTTCCGCTAATACGCGAGAATACGAATATGCTGCCTATATGCAGGCATGGGTCGCAAAAGTTGAACGGGTGGGCAATTTGAACTATCCGGAAGAGGTCCGGCGTTTGAAACTTGTCGGCGACCTGGTGATGACGGTTGGTATCAACGTGGATGGCAGTGTCGAGAGCATCAAGATCATCCGCAGTTCCGGGAAATTCCAGTTGGATCAGGCCGCAACCCGAATTGTTCGCCTGGCAGGTCCGTATTCGCCATTGCCCGAACACATCAGTAACTCGGTGGATGTGTTGCACATAACGCGTACCTGGGTTTTTTCCCGCGATTTCAAAGGAATGCAATAAAGCGCTTTGCAGCGGGGAAGGCGTTGTTTCACAGTAGTGAGTGATTGACCGGTTGATGAATCAATGGCGGGGGGCTGTTGATATTGAAAATAACTGCTTGTAAAGGTCACAGACTGAACTAATATTCAGAGTATGGGTAACAATCCACAAAATGTCGTCAGCGGCTATTTGCAAGAGCAAATGCTCATTGCAATGCCGTCAATGGACGACCCCAATTTTTCCCGCAGTGTGACCTTGCTGTGTCAGCATAATGAACAGGGCGCGATAGGCATTACCATCAACCGTCAGTCTGGTTTTACCCTTGGAGAGCTTTTATCCCAGCTGGATATCAGCTGTGATGATAAGGAGGTTTTAGCCAGGGCGGTATTGGAAGGCGGTCCGGTCAGCCCTGATCATGGATTTGTGCTGCATACCCCTATGCCGGGATTTGATTCCAGCATCCTGGTGAATGATGACATCATGGTCACCACTTCACGTGACGTGCTGGTGGCCATTGCCTCAGGCAAGGGGCCAAAAGAATTTCTGGTTGCATTGGGCTACGCGGGTTGGGGGGACGGCCAGCTCGAGTCGGAAATGCGTCAGAACGCCTGGTTATCGGTACCGGTGGACAAGGGCATATTGTTTGAATCCACTTTGCAAAACCGCTGGCAGAACGCCATTGGCATGCTCGGCATTGATGTCAATGACCTGCACGAGTTCGGCGGGCATGCCTGAAGGCGCGGGTAAGCCACGAGGTACCTTGCTTGCATTTGATTTTGGTCACCGGCGCATCGGCGTTGCCGTGGGTCAGACATTGACTGCTTCAGCCAACCCATTGACGGTTATCGCGGTAACCAACCAACCCGACTGGCAAGCCATCGGCGACCTGCTGGACGAATGGAAACCGGTAGCCCTGGTGGTAGGACTGCCATTGGCTGCAGATGGCAGTGAAACAGAACTTTCCGAGGATGCGCGACGCTTTGGCCGTCGCCTGCATGGCCGCTTTGGCCTGGAGGTTTATTTTGAGGATGAGCGACTGACATCCTTCAGCGCGGAGCAACAGTTTATCGAGTCGAGACAGAAGGGCGGTAAACGTCAAAAAGACGCAGCCCTGAAAGATGCCATGGCCGCCAGTATCATCCTGCAAAGCTGGTTGCAATCCTGATTGTCTTTCACTTTTCTCCGGTCAAAAAAAACCGCCCGGGCCGAAAGAGGGCTAACAGCCGGGGCGGTTGAAGCAAAGCCGGAAGCGTCGGTCAGACGATGATCAGGGAGAAAATGTCCCGGCTTTGCTTGTTCTAAAAACCTCTTCAATCCTGATCCGGGGCTTGCCAAAATCAGTTTTGTTTAAATCCATGTTTTCCTGCATTACTACCTATGACGCATCAAACTGCCAAAGCGTTACAAAAAAGTTTTTAAGTCCTTAACGTCATGGTGGGTGCATTCTCGGCGAGCCAGCGGAGGATGGGTTGTGCCCTTAGTCATGGTCTGCGGTGAATGGTTTGAAATGACGGATAAAACGAAATAAGCCGAAATATCTCACAAGTCGAGCTTTGCCCCCCAAAGTCACTGGAAGGAGCCTGGGTGGGTAGTTAATGCCAGGACACTGCACCGCCCTTGGCGGTTCCCAAAGACAGCAAGTTGATATCGGCCTTTTAGAGAGTTCGTTATTTGAACAGTTTGAGCTTGTCTTTATAGGTGCGTGAAAGTTTAACCCCTTGGCCGGAATCAAGCG
>JBFFWN010000110.1:0-10570 GCA_041570235.1 Lysobacterales bacterium
TAGAATCCATTGAACCGAGGCGGGGATGTGGGTAGTCCCTGCTGAGACCGTCACAAACAGGAAGTTTGTGGACGAGGCTCCAGGGACGGATTCACGCCGTGTCTCAGCAGGGACTACCCATAGCGCCGCCAACGCTGCCACGGATATTAACGAAGCCGTTTTGAAGCAGCTTTGTTTGAAGCTAACGAAAACGTCAGAAAGTCCCGGGCTAACTATTCGCAGCCCCTGATGACGGTGGAAATCACAAAAAGCAATTGTCTTTAGTGTTGTACTGTGGTATAACACCTACACATAACTCGTGTACAGGAAATTGAAACATGAAATTCACACGTACTTTAGCTCTTGTGGCCACTATCACGCTGATCTTTACCGCCTGCGGGAAAGATGATGAACAGTCTTTGGCCCTGAAGGAAAATGCTAATCCTCTCCTCACCTATGTCCCCGCGGATGCCCACGTGGTCCTGGCAAACCTTGAACCTGTTCCAAAAGACATTACCGACGCGTACGTCAATCGTGCTCAACCGGTGATTGATGAAATGAACCAGGCAATCACAAACTTCCAGGCTGAATACGCCGCCGGCAACATGGAGGGTGACCCCAAGGCGCTGTTCGCATCGGCGGTGCTCGATGAACTGGGTGGCAGTTTGAGTGTTGAAAACCTTGAGAGACTCGGCATCAGCCTGCAATCTCACAAGGTGGTTTATACGATGGGCGTATTTCCTGTGGTGCGTATTGAACTGACAGATGCCGCGGAACTACGGGCCGCCATCGGCAGAATTGAGGCCAAAATGGGCATCTCCCTGCCTGTCAGCCAAAGCAATGGCACAGACTACTGGCGGTTTGCGGATTCTGACTCCCCCGTAGGAGTTTATATCTCCATACTGGACAATCACCTCGCCGTTAGCACGTTCCCGGTCGCTGCAGAAGACCAGATGCTGGCCGCGTTCCTGGGCCAGGAACTGCCCTCAGCCAGCATGGCCTCAAGCAACGCGCTGGCCATACTTAACAAGGAAAAAGGTTACTCAGCTCACGGCTCAGGTTTTATCAACATTCAAAACCTCGTGAACGAAATATTTGACAGCAACAGCATGACTCGAAGCTACCTGGGGCCAGAAGTAACAGCCCAGCTGGACTCTGTCGATGCCATTTGCATCACTGAAGCCAGGGCCATGATCGCCAAGGCGCCCAGAATGACAGCGGGGACGGTTAATTTAACGGCAAATGAGATGACCATGCGGTATGAGTGGGAAATTGCAAACCCGCTGGCCGCAGGCCTGGCTGCACTGGTTTCGAACGTACCTCCAGCCATCGAAGGCGACTTTTTAATATCTGCTTCCCTGGCATTACAGGTTGGCAAGTTGCGTAACTTTATACTTGAAAAAGCCAACGAAATTGTCGCTGCGCCCTACCAGTGCGAACAGTTGCAGAGCTTGAACTCCAACGCGCAGCAAGTGGCCACTCAACTGAATATCCCAATGCCGCCAATGGTCAACAACCTTGAAGGCATCCGTGTGAAGATGGATGATTTTGATCCGGCAGCAGGGCTGAACCAGGGGAATGGCCTGGTCGCGTTACATGTCGACAAGCCGGAAATGTTTGTCGGCATGGCAAACATGATGGTTCCGGGCTTTGATGCACTTGATCTTGCCAACCAGACCGAACCGGTCAAACTTCCGCGGGATATTATTCAAATGCCGGACCTCGATGTCTACGCTCTAATGGGCAAAAACAGCATCGGGGCAGCCATCGGTGGGCAGTTCGCCGGTGACCTGAAAGAGTTTATGAATGTTGATACGAAAAATGATGGCACCTTCTTCTCCGTGTCTTACGACATGGCAAAACAGATGAAGCTACAGGAGCCAATCAGGCAATACAGCGGCGCGGGTCTTCCCGCCATGCAAAAATATGCGGAAGCCATCAGGGAATCCTATATTCAAACGCTCGGGCGTTCGCGTGTTGATATGCGATTTACCAATAATGGCCTGGTGATCGATAGTATGATGACATTCAAATAAAGCGCTTTGATCAATAAGAAAGGGCCGCGATGCGGCCCTTTTTTTAGTCGTAACGAAAGTGCTTTATTTTCTCGCCCTTCTCACCCAGGCCAGTCATCGCCTCGATTCCGATTTGCAAATGCAGATCAACCCAGTTGGCAGTAACCTTTTTATCCGATTCCTCGGTTTTCACACCATCCGGAGTCACCGGCACGTCAGACACCAGCAAAAGTGCACCGTGGGCAATTGCATTGTAGTGACTGACAATAAAGAAGGTTGCGGTTTCCATGTCGATGCCAATACAGGTCATCTGATGCAACCTGCGGTGAAACTCCTCGTCATGTTCCCAAACACGCCGGTTGGTGGTGTAAATGACACCGGTGCGATAATCCAGCCCATGTTCAACGATCTTGTCGGAAACAAACTTGTGCAACTTGAACGATGGCAAGGCCGGAACCTCAGGCGGGAAATAGTCATCTGACGTACCTTCGCCACGGATGGCGGCTATGGGCAAAATGAAGTGACCGATCTCCGTTGATTTCTTCAGGCCGCCACACTTACCCAAAAACAGCACACCCTTTGGCGAAACCGCTGCCAGCAAATCCATGATGGTGGCGGCGTTGCTGGAGCCAATACCGAAATTGACAATGGTCAACCCGTCCTGATTGGTGGAAGCCTGCATTGCGCGGTCCTCACCATAAATTTTCGAATCGAACATTTCTGAAAACCGGCGGACATAGTTGCCAAAGTTGGTCAGCAGGATGTAATCACCAAATTCTTCCAGCGGCATGCCGGTGTATCGCGGCAACCAGTTACGGGTAATTTCACTTTTTGTCAGCATGATTTATTCCTTTTCAGCCAGCAGCACTTCTCGCGCCAGTGGTATGGTAATTCTTCGCTTTGTTGTCAGGGCCGCGCGGGCCAACCGGTCCACTGTCTGAATCAGCGCCGCCATGTTCCGGTCGCTGTACTTCAACAGGTATTGCTGAACATCCTCCGGCAGGCTCAAACCCAGCTTTTGAGCATGCAGATTGATCACTTTCAGCTTGTCGCCATCCTCCAGCGGCAGCAACGGAAGACGCAAGCCCCACGCCAGGCGGGATGCCAGGTCGGGCAATCCGAGTTGCAGTGAAGACAGACTTTGCCGGCTCGATATAAGGAGTCTGCCGTTGACCTCGCGTATGCGGTTGAAGCAATGAAACAGGGCTTCTTCCCATGCTGCATCGCCGGCAATGACATCAAGGTCATCCACGCATACCAGGTCCAGCCTTTCCAAGCCCTGCAATGAGGCAATGGCATTGGAGGGTACACGCTTCAGCGCCAGGTAGAAAGCGCGACCCTGTGACTCCCTGACCTGGCAGCAGAGCGCGTTCAATAAATGGCTCTTGCCACTGCCTTCATCTCCATGGATAAAAATATGCGAGCCGGGTTCATCCGGCATGTGCTTGAGCACCTCCACTAACGCCCTGTTCGGACCGGCCACAAAATCTTCAAAGCGACTATCTCGCTGTGGTGTCAACGGCAGGGGAATTTGTGGGGAAAATAACATGGACGTTTCAATCAGGCGCTTTGGTTTCATCATTGTATATGGAACTGCTACGGTATTTCTGATGGAAGTGCCTGACCAGAACATTCAGGGCAGCAGCCACCGGTAATGCCAGCAGAATACCGAGAAAACCAAATAATTGCCCACCGGCCAACACGGCAAAAATGACCGTTACCGGGTGCAACCCGATCTGGTCACCGACCAGTTTGGGTGTCAGGTACATGCCCTCTGCCGACTGGCCCACGGCAAATACCAGCAGGACCATGACAAGATGGAAGATATCGTTATATTGAAAGATGGCAGCGCCTGATGCCACCAGCACACCAACGATGGAGCCCAGGTAGGGAACGATACTCAGCAAACCGGCACCCATACCAATCAGCGCGGCAAATTCTATGCCGACCAGGGAAAGCCCGATGGCATAAATCAGCCCAAGAGCCAACATCACCATTAATTGACCACGGAAAAACGCGCCAAGAACCTTGTCGACGTCTTTGGCCATCTGGCTGATTTCGCCTTCCAATTTCCGCGGCAACAGGTCATCTATGCCCCGTATGAGCGAATCCCAGTCCCTGAGCAGGTAGAATGTCACCACCGGTATCAAGATCATGTTGGTCAGCAGGGTGGCAACGGCAACCCCCCCCTGCGAAATAATGTCGACCACCTTCACGGCAGCGCCGGATATCTCCCGCCAGTAATCTTTTGCCACCTGGGCAAACCCGCCCGCATCAAATGCGGTCAACTCGAACCCTGTTTTAGCCGCCAGCCATGGTATTGCTGTGCCGGAAAACCATTCAATCCATTGCGGCAGCCTTTGAACCAGCAAGCTGACCTGGTCCATCAACAGCGGCACAACGATCAACAGCACGATCGTCAGCAGGCACAGCATTAATACAAACACCAGGCTGACCGCCAGGGTTCTGCCCATTTCCCAACGCCAGATTTTTGTCTTTTCCCAACGGTCCACCAGGGGATCGCCAAAATAGGCCAGCACCGCTGAAATGGCGAACGGCGTAATGACCGGCGCCAACAGGTAGGTCAACCAGCCTGAGCCTGCCAGCACCGCAAGCCAAAACCAACTACGTGATTCACCTGTCATATTACCCATCACTGTACAAAAACATAATCATATTCACTGCCGGCACTGGCGGGTAACAACACAGAACCCCGTCGCAATGCATCGGCCAGAAACCCCGGGTCTGCATTGAGTCGCAGTCGAAAATGCACCTGCCCCGGATCTGCCCCCAGTATTTCAACATCGGTGATCAGGCTGACGGTTTGCAAATATTCCATACACTCAATGTAAGCCGTGGAACTGGTCAGCCCGGCAATGCGGAGATCCACTGTTGATAAGCCCTGCTCAGATGCAGCAATTGAATTGCTGGCGGCAACCTCGTCGGTCATCCTGTGTATACCCTCGGCCAGTGCAAACAGCAATTCACGGTCGGCATTACGCCAACTCCAGTTCTGCACCTCGTTTGTCACGTTCCAGCGCAATACCCACTGCGGACCCTCGCGCCTGGCGGCAATAATGGCCACACCATCGGCTGGTGCTCCACGCTCGATCAGGTAGTCGGTGAAGCCGCCCCACAACAGGCGCATATCCACCAGTTGCATTTCTTCTTCATCCAGGTCGGGCCAGCTCACCGGAAGACCTCTCGATGCGGCGACATCCTCGATGGATTGCCAGGCATAGGCAAACTCGACGGGTTTGAGCCGCCGGGTAATGCCATTATCAACCACCACCCAGATCTGCACCGAAGGCCGCTCTTGTTGCCACCGTGGCAGACCAAGTTGCTGCACAACCCTGTCTGCCTCTGCGGGGATAAACTGCGCAACAAGATGCAAGCGGGTTTCAACATCACCATCAGACCCGGTGCGCTCGACATTTTCATAACGAAAGGACAGCATCATCCTTTCAGCATCATTCAGTGCCTCATCCAGCGCCGGCACCAGTGGCAACTCGCGTTGTCCGCTTAATTTTTGTAAAACCTGAAGCAGTGCGTCCGGTATGGCATCCCGCCGGTCCGCTTCGCTTTGACTGGCCACGGCCACTTCGCCAACATACAGGTTTGATTGAGCCACGGCATCAAAAACGCAAAAATGCAGTGCAATGATTATCAGCAGTATTTTTTTCATCTGCACAACCGGTCAAAATAGGGTTATTCCAAGCTCTAATACGATACCATAGTAGGCTATGAACTCGCATAGATAAACGGATCAATCATTGAACACTAAAACAGACAAGCCTGCAGGGCTGAACTACCGTGACGCCGGCGTGGATATCGACGCCGGAAACGCGCTGGTTGAACGTATAAAACCGGCCGTCAAATCCACCAATCGCGAAGGCGTGGTCACCGGCATCGGTGGCTTTGGGGGACTGTTCCAGCTGGATACCCAACGCTACAAACAACCCATACTGGTCTCGGGCACCGATGGGGTGGGCACCAAGCTGTTGCTGGCGCGACAACTGAACAGGCACGACACCATTGGCATCGACCTGGTGGCCATGTGTGTCAACGATATCCTTACCTGTGGCGCCGAGCCACTGTTTTTTCTTGACTACTACGCGACCGGAAAACTGAAGATCGATAATGCCCAGGCCGTAATTGAAGGCATCGCCGAAGGCTGCCGGCAGTCCGGATGTGCACTGATTGGCGGCGAAACGGCGGAAATGCCGGGCATGTACGGCGAGGAAGAGTATGACCTGGCGGGCTTCACCGTCGGTGTTGTCGACCGCCCCAAACTGATTGACGGCAGTCGCATCGAGGCCGGCCACGTGGTGCTCGGACTGAGCTCATCGGGGCCACACTCCAATGGTTATTCGTTGATCCGCAAGGTACTTGAAATCAGCGGCGATGACCCGTCAATGCCAATGGCTGAAAGCACCCTGGGGGACGCCTTGATCGCGCCAACCAGGATTTACGTCAAATCGATACTGCCGTTGCTGGAGAAACACCAGCTTGATGGCCTGGCCCACATCACCGGCGGCGGAATATCCGAAAATATCGTGCGTGTCATCCCCGAACAACTGGGGCTGGAGATTGATCTTTCCTCATGGCAATTACCACCGGTGTTTGAATGGTTGCAATCTCGCGGCAAAATCTCAGAACAGGAAATGTTAAGAACCTTCAATTGCGGCATCGGCATGGTCATCATCGCCACATCAGCATCGGCCACTGCCATCTCTGAGGCCCTGGCAGAAGCCGGCGAAACGGTATACCAATTGGGCAGGGTGACCGGGCGTTCCGGCGACGCGGCGCGGATAAGCTATACCCGGTCATGAGCCCTCACGGCCTGAAAGCCACGGTACTGATATCCGGTACCGGCAGCAATCTGAAAGCACTGATTGATGCCGTTGAATCCGGCCGGCTCGATCTCGACATTGTCCGGGTCATATCCAACCGCGCAGAGGCGCCGGGTATCCAACACGCCCACAAAGCCGGTATTCCCGTCAGCGTGATCAGCCACAAGGACTACCCGGACCGGAAATCACATGATGCAGCTGTCGCTCAATTTCTCGAAAGAGACCGGCCCGGGCTGATTGTTCTTGCCGGATACATGCGCATACTCAGCGAGGGCTTTGCCAGCCGCTACAGCGACCGTATGATCAACCTGCACCCGTCGCTCTTGCCGCGGCACAAGGGCCTTGACACCTACAACCGCGCCCTTGAAGCCGGCGATACCGAAACCGGCGCCAGTATTCACTTCGTGACGGCCGGTCTTGATTCGGGCCCGGTCATATCACAAATAAAAATACCCATCAGTGACGGGGATAACGTCGAGTCCTTGAAGGCGAGACTGGGGCCACTGGAGCACAAACTGGTCGTCGCCACCGTAAAACTGTTCAGCCAGGGGAAAATCGTTGTTGAGGGGGGAACGGTTTTTTTTGAAGGTCATGCCCTCGAGAAACCACTATTACTGGAAATCGATGGCAGGTTCTCGCTAAGCGGTTAATGGCCTGTTTTTTCGGACTCTTATTCAGGGCTCTGCTTTTCAGGCAGTTCTGTGCGCAGTCCAAGCGCATGAATCTCTTTACCCATCAAGGTCCCCAGCGTGGCATAAACCATCCGGTGCCTGGCCAGTGTGGGCTTGCCGGCAAACGCCGCGCAACGAACCACCGCTTCAAAGTGAACACCGTCATCACCGGTGACACTGACCTCGGCATCCGGCAGGCCTTCAAGTATCATTTGCGCTATTGTTGTGCTATCCATAAACTATCGTCCTCGTCATCGGGTCATGATTCAGGCAGATGGAATCATAAGATTGGGAATTTATCAAACTTCAGTCAATCGTTTAAACCAGGGGCAAACGAATTTGAGCTATCAGGAACGCGTATCATAGTGGATTTATTGGCCAGTAAAAACTCCCACCTGAAAGCGATTGCGAAAACCATCAGCACAGGTGACAGCTTTGAACCAAAAAAATGCTTCATGACCTGACATGCTGATAGCCATCACTCAACTGGTTGCCGGTTTTCTATTGCTGGTCTGGGGCGCCGACCGGCTCGTTGCCGGTGCGTCGGCGTTTGCGCGCAATCTGGGCGTGTCGCCATTGATTATCGGTTTGACCATCATCGGGTTTGGTACATCTGCGCCCGAACTGGTGGTGTCCGCCGTGGCAACTCTCAAGGGAAACGCAGGCCTTGCCGTCGGCAACGCGATTGGCTCCAATATCGCCAACATGGGCCTGGTGCTGGGTGTGACCGCCATGATTTATCCGTTGCGCATGGAATCCACCGCGCTAAAACGCGAATACCCGATGTTGCTGCTGATCATGCTGGTATGTTTCCTGATGGCACTGAACGGGCAGTACGGACGGCTGGAAGGCCTGGCTCTGCTGGTTGGCCTCGCAGCCGTCATCATCTGGATAATCCGGATCGGATTGCACCGCCCGCTATCAGATCCGCTGGCCGAGGAATTTGATGCAGAGATCCCCAAAGACATCCCCACCAGGATTGCACTTTTCTGGTTAGCCGTCGGCTTGGTCGTTTTACCCGTCAGTTCCGTTTTCCTGGTGGAGGGCGCGATCACCATTGCCCGCTACCTGCATGTCACCGATACCGTCATCGGGCTGACGATTGTGGCCCTGGGCACCAGCCTGCCGGAACTCGCGACTGCAATCACTGCAGCGCTGCGCAAGGAGGACGACCTGGCCATCGGCAATATCATTGGTTCCAATATTTTTAACCTGCTGGGGGTGCTGGGCATCGCGGCCATGTTGAAACCGGTCGAACTGTTGCCGATCATCCTTGCACGGGACTTCCCCGCCATGTTCCTGATCACCGGTGCGCTGTTCCTGATGGCTTCCGATTTTCGTGGACCCGGGCGAATCGGAAGAAGGTCCGGGACGGTCCTGCTCACCATGTTTATCGGTTATTTCATCATGGTCTGGGTCAGCTCTGCCAGTATAGAAATAGACATCCTGAACTGAAACTTTGCAGAGCTCATCAACGGTCTTTATCTTTAATGCTCTGAGCACGGAAAAATAGGGTTAGAATAGGCATATGTACAGTTTCCCGCTTAACAATCCAACCCGGTTTGTCTGAATATCCATGGATGCAGCACTCGCTGAACGCGCTTCAAAGATACGCTTGCTGGTTCTAGATGTGGACGGCGTGCTGACAGATGGCAAACTTTATTTTGACCACGCTGGCAATGAATTGAAGGCCTTCAATACGCGTGACGGCCTTGGCATCAAGGCGCTGCAACGCGTCGGGATCGAAATTGCCGTTATCACCGGCCGAAAGTCTGCGGCAGTGACCACACGCATGGAACAACTCGCGGTGCAATACGTGTACCAGGGCCGCGAAGACAAATTAAGTGCGTTTCTGGACCTGTTGAAGAAAACCGGCATGGAAGAACACGAGGTCTGTTTTGCCGGTGATGACTGGATCGATATACCCGTATTGCTCAGGGCAGGCCTGGCTGTTACGGTTGCCGATGCTGAAGACGAAGTCAAAAACCGCAGTCACTGGATCACCAGCCGGAACGGTGGTGATGGTGCGGTCAGGGAAATTTGTAACCTGATCCTTGAAGCGCAATCCAAACAGCACATTATCATGGATGAAATCCTGGCGCGATGATCACCCGCAAAACACGAAACGGCATTATTACCCTTGTCGTGCTAACCTCTGTCAGCTTTTGGTTGAGCCAGTCACAGACTGAGACAAAGCAGGCACCTGTGTCGGGCCTGGATACCAAGCTAAACTATGTATTGCGCGATTTTGAGTTGCAGTTTTATGATGAGACCGGACAGCCGACGATGAAGTTGATGGCGCCTTTATTGCGCAATGACCCGAAGCTGGAAGTCGGCACAATTGAAAACCCGGTGATGAAACTCAACCAGGCGGATATAATCTGGAACCTCAAAGCAGACCTGGCCACGGTGACTAACGACAAGGAATACGTTGAACTACTGGGTGCGGTGCATGTCAGACGACAGGAGCCGGCCAATGGAGGCTGGTTAACAGTCGACACCCGCGAAGTTAAGATTGCAGTAACACCGCAAATCGCCACGACCAACGAGGCAGTGACAATCTCCGATGGCATCAACCGGCTCGACGCCATTGGACTGGAACTCGATATGTTATCGGGTACATTCCATTTAAAACAACAGGTCAGAGCAACCTATGCAGTCAATTAACCGGCAACAACCGATCCGCGCCAGCCTCTGGCTGTTAACAGGCCTTTTGGCCTTCAGCATGCCGCTGCTGGCGCTGGAGTCCGACCGCCAGGAGCCACTTGAAGTCAGCGCCAATTCTACCGATGGCACGTTGGGTGACGGGGCGACCATATTGCGCGGTAATGTGGATATTCGACAGGGCACGCTGCATATTTCAGCCGATGAGGCCGAGGTCAACAAGGCAGACGGACGGGTTACTTCAGTCACATTCCGCGGTGCGCCCGCCACGCTTGAGCAGGAAATCGAAGAGCAGGGCCTGGTGCGTGCCACCGCCAGGATTATCGACTACCAGGTGGCCAGCGGCCTCGTTACATTGACAGGAAATGCTGATGTTCAACACCCACAA
>JBFFWN010000111.1:0-10497 GCA_041570235.1 Lysobacterales bacterium
CCATACGCGGCTCATGGCCAAGAAACATCAACCTCGACCCATCCGGCAAATGGCTGCTGGCGGCAGGGGCGCATTCCAATACAATCAGCGTATTCGCAATAGACCAGGACAGTGGTGAACTGACATTTCAGACATCCGCTGTCATCAGCGTGCCAAACCCGATGTGCATCCTGTTTGCGGAGTAAACGGCTGGAAGCGCTTTTCGTGGATTACGTTAGAATGCCCCCATGACCTATTCGATATCGTCAACTGTGTTCTTGCTGGCCCTGATCAGCGCCTCATACCTGGCGGGAATGGGCATATTGGCGCGCCTGGGAGCACTGAAAAACGATACCGATACCCCCCTGTTGCAATTACTGGCTATTGCAACGGGCATCGGCTGCGTCACCGTCAGCCTTTTTATTCTGGCTGCGCTCGGTTTTCTGCGACCCGTGTACATCATGGTCGTATTGTCCCTGGAAATGGCGCTTTGCCTGGTCTGGGTGAAACGCCATGGCGATGGGTTCAAACCCCTTATCGGTAATGCCTGGAAGGAGAGCATCGGTTTTATTCGGGCCAAGCCGCTATCCGCAGTTGCCATAGCCCTGCTGGGCATAGCAATTTTTTTGCTTTGTATGCGGACTCCGCTGGAATGGGATGAGTTGGCCTATCACCTGCCCCTGGCGCGTGATTATGCGACCCATGGCGCACTGGTGGTCAACGATCATCTGCGTTACCCCCTGCACAGCAACAACTACCAGTTGCTCTACGCAAGTGCCCTGCTCTTCAGTTCGGAAGCGGCGACGCACCTGTTGCATGCGTTTTCGGGCGTCCTGGTTGCAGCGGGTATTTTTATTTTTACACGCAAAAATTTTGGCGCCGCACCCGCCACACTTGCGGGCCTGATGTTCCTGGCGCTGAGTTGGAGCCTGTTGGACACCGCTTACGTCGATCTCGGCCTTGCAATGTTCGTGTTTTTCTCTTTTGTCGCACTGGCGCTGTGGCAAACGAAACGCAACGATGCGTATCTGTTCATTTCCGCTTTTCTGCTGGCCATGGCCGCGGGAACCAAGTACCAGGGGCTGGTACAACTGCCAATCTTTGCGCTAGCCCTGCTCATTGCCGGTCGCGGTTCAATAAAACCAGTCATCAGGGCAGCCGCCGTCATCCTGGCATTCGGCAGCTACTGGTACATCAGGAACTGGTTGCTTTCAGGAGACCCCGTTCACCCACTGGGTGGCGCGGTTTTCGGTTACACGTTCTGGAATGCTGCCGATATGGCAGACCAGTTCAACGATTTTGACCGATATCAACAGCATATCCCGTTCATGCTGATTCCCTCCCTGGCCTTTATTTTTCTGCCATGGCGACGCGATCCGGTGAAAATCTCACTGCTGGTAGTGGGCCTGGGCGGCCTGCTGGCCTGGTACCTGAGTTCCCGCTATGACCGCTACCTGCTTCCAAGCGCCCCATTCCTGGCTATCATGTCGGCTCATGTCCTGGTAACCGGGTGGACTCGCTGGACTCCCGCATCACTCCGGGAAAAGTTCAACCCGGCACGCACAGACCGGGGTTTGCGTATCCTGGGAATAACCGCCCTGGTCCTGTTGGTAGCAGCGTTGGGTAAGACCGTCAGCAGGAAGTGGGATGAGACCTGTTTTACCTACAGCTGCGTGGATGGTGTTTACCAGTCACACTTACTATCGGCGCCGGCCATCCGTTCACTGGAAAACTTTCACGAATTGAAGCTATACCAGTTCGGCCTGGAGAATGAACTCTATTTTATCGGTGCGGGCGCTGCAGGAGACTGGTTTGGTCCCTACCGCTATAGTGAGGTTTGGGAGCTCAGAAATGATACACCGGCCCTTAAAGACCACCTTTTGCAGTTGGGCCGGGACAGCATTTTGGTCAACCGGTCACGCCCATATTTCAACGAGTTACCGTCCAGCAGCGCCCTGCAACCGGAATTTAAGCTGCTGTATGAGGACAGCCATGTTTCACTCTACCGCATGGTCACCGACTGAAGCCGGTCACTGCAAAGTATTGGATTATTTTCACAGAACTGAAGAAAACCCTTGCATTGATGAACCAAAACGACTAAGGTGCACGCGCTTGCAAGATGATTGCCTCGTAATAGTACTCGGCAGGATCCGGCAAGCTACAGATTGAACACCATCTCACTAAGTCTTTTCAGTTGTACAACTTCGGTTCCTCCTGTTTTTGATTCTTTTGACGTACGTGGTTAGTCGGTACTTTTTAATATAGTTCAAAGGAATATTTACAATGAATACAGGTACAGTTAAGTGGTTCAACGATGCGAAAGGTTTCGGATTCATCACACCAGAAAGTGGTGAAAAAGATGTTTTCGTACATTTTTCCTCTATCCAGGCCGGTGGCTTCAAGTCACTGACCGAAGGTCAGCGCGTCAGCTTTGACGTAACCTCTGGTGACAAGGGCCCGCAGGCAACTAACGTTGCAGCAGCCTAAGCTCTAGAGTTTTGATCCAAAAGAACCCCGCCGATGGCGGGGTTTTTTTTGCCTGAAAATCACCATCCTCACATTATTGTTTGACTACCGATTGCTTATCTCGGCAAGGTCACATTGAATTCGATGGAATCCAGCTGAGCTGAAGATTTACCCAGTGCCTTCATCAGGTTCTGCCATTGTGGACTGTCTATGACATTGGCAAACAACGGGTCCATGGCTGGATCACCCACATCGGTATCGTTCATCGCAATCGTCCTTGTGACCCACTCAGACGTCTGTTCGTGCTCATTACGGTAAGCAAATACACTGGCGATATCGTATGGAAAGTGCTCACCGCCCTTATCCACAATCCATTTCAGCGCAGCATCTGCCTCGTCCTGTTGACCCGCGCCGAATGCACTCAGGGCCACCGCCAATTGCCGGAATGGTTCAAATGTTTCCTTCCTGGCAGCCAACAGGGCCTCATGGCTTTTGCCGCTCAACAGCAATGCCTTGGACAACCAAAGGTATCCGCCCCGATACCCGGGACTTAAATCCAGGGCAGTCTGAAACGCTTTGGCAGCCTCATCGAAGCGACCGGCCGCGAAATAGGTTTCTCCCAGGTTGAAAGACGCAATCGTGCTCAGGGGATTTCGCCTTGCAGTAAATTCTACAATAGCGATGGCATCATCGAAGCGCCTTAATCTGAGCAGCAATGCAGCAGCATTGCCGAGTACGCCCGGGTTTGTATGATCCAGTTGTAAAGCGCGCTCAAAATGGCGCGCCGCAAGCACCAGGTCATTGTCGTAGTACATTGCGACCCATGCCAAAGCAGCATATACCTCGGCACGCTCAGGGTTGATTGCCAGCGCCTTTTGAGCTGCTTCGCGGGCGAGTTCGTATCCTTCATCCCTCTGCAGCACACCGGAATTAGCCATGTTGATGAAATTATTGGACTTGATCACCCAGGGCCGAGCAAATTGTGGCTCTATCCGCAGGGCTTCATCGGCCAGCTCATTGGATCGCAGCCAAGACTCGCTGGTCGCCTTATGCCTGACATGTCGAGACTCAAGCAGCAATTCATAAGCAGCCGGATCAACCTCGCGTGTCTTTGGCGCCGCGCCGCCCAGCAATGTTACTTTCAGGCGGTCGGTCACCGTTCCTGCGATATCGTCCTGCACTGCGAATATGTCGTTCAGGGTTCGGTCATAGGTCTCCGACCAGATGTGTGTATCGGAACGCGCATCGATCAACTGCGCCGTAATTCGAACCTGCTTGCCCGCTTTACGGACCGAACCCTCAAGAATGTGGGCGACGTTAAGTTCTCTTGCAATTTCCGTCAGCTTGATGTCTTTGCCCTTGTAGGCAAAGGCCGATGACCTTGAAATAACCCTTAGATCGGGAATTTTAGCCAACAGGTTGAGTAACTCCTCGGCAATTCCATCCGACAGATACTCCTGGTCCTTATCGACAGACATATCCTCAAATGCCAGCACAGCAATGGACTGGTCACCATAAGACTCAATCAGGGCCTCGGTACGACCTGCCTCGCGGGCTTCCCTGGCGACCTGTTCCAACTCAGTCGTCTGCTGCTCCTTCAAAACAGCTTCTTTTTGCGGGTCAAGCACAAACTGGTCAAATGAGAAATAACCCAGCGCCAGGGCCAGTATCACCATGATGATGCGATCCAGCTTTTTGCCCGCTTGCGGGGAATAGTGATCAGAACGTGTTACATCGGAGTCCTTCTTCAAGCCTTCGGGAGTCAGTTCAAATGCCCAGGCAAATATCAGAACCGGCAGCAGCCCGATGGCAAAGGCAATCGTGACAAACCGCACAGCCACGTCGCCAAAGCCAAAGGCAGGCAGGATGGTCTCTACAACCTGAATGACCAGCCACGCAGTCACCACGTAGGCAGCGCCTACCCGGAGTACATTTCGACGTTTCAGTTCATTGAAAAATGACAAGGCTTGATTTCTTTTTGGTCACCAATAACCTTAATCCTAGTCGCTTGACTCTGAAAATGCCAAACGAACCGCTGATTAAGGTTGCCACGTGGCCAGGTTAACCCTGGCCGCCCGTCTCAATGCGTGGTAGCCATATTCCGTTCGATGGATAGGGGTGCGATCTGCGAATATCGAGCAGCTCTTTCAATTCAGGCTTATTCCAGAAACCAAGCCAGGCGGGGTCATCGGAATAGCGCTCGGGCAGATAGAAAAATGCCGGATCGGTCAAATTGATATCTTTTTCCAGCAGAGCCTTTTCCAGCCAGGGCAATACCTCCACGGGGTCTTGCCAACGCAGACTGAAAAACGCAATGAGCGCGTATCCAAAACCACTTGAATCTTCCGGGTCAGCTTCAAGCAAACCGATACATTCGGTCACTATATCTTGTAAATTTTCCAGGTCACCCCTGGCATAATAATAGGCCGCCCACCATTCCTTTAACTGGCTTTTCGTTATATCGTTTTTCGGATTGGATTGTTTGAATCGGTCGAGAAAGGCAGCAGCTTCCTCATATCTGCCAGTCATGACCAGCGAATAAAAAAGCACTTCCTGGCGTTGAACCGAATCCGGGGACAGGCTGACAGCCTTACGTGCCGATATCAGTGCGTCTTCAAACTGCCCTTTGGCCAACAGCAAAAGCGCCAGGTCAGAAGGATGTACACCGGATAACGGGTCCAGGCTGATCGCCTGCTGTTTCAGGCTGATCGCGCGGTCGAAATTCCCCAGTTTGAAACCCTGGAAATCTCCATAGAGGTTGATGACGCCAATATCGTTGGGATCCAGCTCGTAAGCCCGCTCGTAGTTTTGCCGGGCCTCGCGCAACGCCATATTGTTACCCTGGGCTCTTCCGATGGCCGTGTAGGCTTCTGCATTGTAAGGATCCAGCGCCAGCGCACGCCTGGCTGCTTCAAGGGTTTTTGAAAGGCTTTCGGCCACTGTGATACCGGCTTCATAGTTAAACAGCAAGGCGGCATTAAACGCTTTTCCGGCCCAGGCGGAGGTAAAGCCGGGATCAAGGGCCACTGCCCTGGCAAACAAATCATCGGCCTCCAGCATGTTTTTCGCGCCACGTTGGGCGAGCAGATAGCGAGCTTGCAGGTACAGGTTGTAGGCTTCGAGATTCGTTGTGGGGCGTTGACCGTCAGTCGAAGCGGTCTTCAGGCCCAGTTCGGCCTCGAGCGCCTTGCTAATCGCCAGTGAAATATCGTCCTGGATCGCAAAGATATCGTCAATTTCACGCTCGTAAGTTTCGGACCAGAGGTGAAAGCCATTATCAACCTGGATCAGCTGGGCGGTAATGCGTAAACGGTTGCCTGCTTTGCGGACGCTGCCTTCCAATACGTTGGCCACATTCAGCTGGCGGCCGATATCTGCGATATCGAGGTTTTGACCCTTGAACTGAAAAGCAGAAGTGCGGGCAGCCACTTGCAGTTGATCGTTCTTGGCCAGCCTGTTCAGCAGCTCTTCTGAAAGACCGTCAGAGAAGTATTCCTGTTCCGGGTCGGACGACATGTTGACGAATGGCAAAACCGCCAGTGAGGCTTTCGCAAGACCGGCATCACCTTCCTGCCCTGCTCTGCCTTCAGCAGCCACATTGGAAACCTGTGTTGATTGTGTGGCCGGCTCAACGGGCTGTTCATTGCCCGTCTGCCTGTAAAGCAGAAAAGCAACCGCCAGCGCCAGGATAACTATAATGCTGCGGTCGAGTTTGCGGCCGGTTTGCGGCGCGACAGACTGAGACCGGTCGACGTCTCTTTCTTTTTTAATCCCCTCTGGTGTCAATTCAAATGCCCAGGCAAATATCAGCGCAGGCACAAAACCGATGACAAGCAAAAGCAAAATGATTTTCTGGACCGAATCCTGCAAGCCCAGCAACGGAACCAGGATGTCGGATACCTGCAACAGCAGCCACGAAGCAATGGCATAGGCAATGCCCACACGAAAGACGTTGCGGCGTTTGAGTTCTGCGAACAGGCTCATGAAAGCGGCGTCTCTATTTTAAGCATGGCCGGTTGCTGTGGGTAATTGGTGAGATTTGCATAAGCGCCATATTGCCAGTAGTTGCAGGCGTTGAGAAGCGAAAGCTCATAAACCATATGCACGGGGATTCTGTGATTTCATTCTTATGCCATTTTTTAAAAACAATTGAAGAGCCGCACCATGGATCGCATCCCTGGTTGTAAACGGGGAATGACCGCTCACCTGACTGTTCTGATGTTTCTTTATTATAGGATCAATTCTTCTTCGCGGTCGATTGGCGTTCTGCGGGATCAATGGCGCGGTTTCAAATTTCAGGTCAGGCTCTCAACCTTTCACGGGTGAACCTCCTAACGTGGATCTTTCGGCTTCAAAAATCATTTAATTCGTACACATTTTTGCGATACACTTCGCTGCATGAATACTGAAGAAATGGTTGCCGAGTTATTTGATGTTTTTGATGTCAATAATGACGGCGTGATTTCCAGGGGCGAGTTTATTGCCCTTGCGGAGTCCTTGTTATATGAAAAGGGTCTCAGGTTCAGCAGTGATATATTTAAACAATTCGATACCAATCACGACAACGTTATATCCCGGGAAGAGATGATCGACCTGGTGATAGACCTTGCCTTGTAGCCGCACAGAAAACACCTATCCGGCCGTCCCCGTTTTTGATAGTCCAGTACCGGATCAGCCGCGGATCAGTTGCCGGGCAAAGGAATAAACTCCTTCTCATCACCCGGTACTTTTGCAAAGCGTCCTTCGCGCCAGTCCTCTTTGGCCTGTTCGATGCGTTGTTTGCGACTCGAGACAAAATTCCATTCAATGTGACGCTCACCTAAGTTCTCACCACCAATAAACGCAATCTGAGCATCACTGCTGGCTTCAATAGTGGCTTGCGTGTTGTCCTGCAATACCACCAGTGTAAATGGCTCAACTTCTTGCCCATCAATCAGCAACTGACCCGAGGCCACGTACACCGCCAACTGTTCGGCTTTTGGTGTGGTAATGGACTGTCCCTTTTTCAGTGAAGCTTCTGCATAAACGGTCGGGGCAAAAGTCTTGACGGGTGAGGTCATGCCCCAGGCACTGCCCATCATGACCCGCGCCGCAACACCGTTGACGTCAGCTTTTGGTAACTCATCGCCGGGGTAATGATAAAAGGCCGGGTCGGTTTCTTCATCCGCCTCGGGCAAGGCGTGCCAGAGCTGCAGGCCATGTAATTTGTGCGGCACCGAATTGACCTCATCACGCTCGCGTTCGGAGTGGGTGATGCCCTTACCCGCCACCATCAGGTTGAGATCACCGGGGCGAATCGCCTGCACACTGCCAAGCGAATCACGGTGCAGGATCTCACCTTCAAACAGGTACGTTACGGTCGCCAGGTTGATATGCGGGTGCGGGCGCACGCTCACGCCCTTGCCGGCGGGAAACTCGGCCGGGCCCATATGATCAAAAAATATCCATGGCCCGACCATCCGTTGCCTGGCATACGGCAATAAGCGGCGCACGCTGAATTCACCAAGGTCTTTTACCTGGGGTTGGATAAGGTGTTTGATCGTCATAGTCGTCGTTTCCATAGTTAAATTCACCAGCACTCAATGGTTTGCTGGTTTACGTAATTCTATTGCCAATACCAGGCACAACAAGCCTGCCGGCACAATGATGCTGGCTAGCCCGAATTTTACCGTTAAGAACCCCGCCATCACGCAGCCAAGCGCGAATGCTGCGATCATTATCATCGGGCTGGCGCCAGCTGCAGCTATCTTCTGCGGTTTCGCATCGTTTCGCAAAACATACCGGTCCATCAGGCTGGCGGTTGCGTTCATAACGGTGCCTGTCATCACCGTGGTCATGGGCCCTGCGATAAAACGGTGTATCGAGTTTTGCATGGCCATGGCGGTGACCAGCAGCAAGGTTATCAGCACATCGATATTTTCGAGCCGTATACCGGGCTTCTGATAAGCGCCAACCAGGGCCAGCAGCGCTGAAACAAACAGCAACAGCGTTATCACCAGCAAAATACGGATGATTTTGCGTTGCGGCCCGGCGTTACGGCCTGCCACCAACATGGCGAGGGCAACACCGATGATGAATACCGGAAAGGTGATGATTTTCAGGAAGTCATCGCCCTGGATGCCCTTGGCCAGTGCCGCCGCAAACAGCACGAAGTTACCGGTGACATGGGCGGCGAATACGCCTCCCATATGGATAAACGTGGCCGTGTCGCAAAACCCTGCAACCAGTGCCAGCAAATTTCGGCTGCCTGAACCCAATGTACTAAGCCGCGATCGCCAATTGCCGCTCGGCCTGCGCCAGGCCCGCATCAAAATCCTGGTTAAGGGCATCAGCGCTGATCACGGTCACATCCTTGATGCCAATAAAGCCCAGGTAGTGTCGCAACCATGGTGTCAGAAAATCGATTGAAGAGTCGACCCGGGTGCCGCCCGAAGCGATCACCACGTAGGCTTTTTTGTTCTCCAGCAAGCCCACCGGGCCGTTCTGCGTGTAGCGAAAGGTTTCACCCACTCGCGCCGCCAGGTCGGCCCAGGCCTTGAACGAGGCCGGCATCGAAAAATTATAGATGGGTACACCGATCACCAGGACGTCGTTACGCTTGAGTTCGGAAACGATGGTATCCGATAAGGCGATCGCCTCGCGTTGTTCATCGGTGCGCTCATCGGCTGCGGTGAAATAGGCCGCAATCTTGGTTTCGTCGACAAACGGTAAACCTTCGCCCAGGTCGCGGTAGGTCACCTGGCTGCCATTTTCGGCCAGGCGGGCCACGAGTTGCCCGCTCAATTTCCGTGTTACCGAGTCGTCCTTCCGCGCGCTTGCATCAATATGCAGTATCTTCATTTTCAATTCCTCTGGCCCGCAAGGGCTCATTGTTCATTTTTAATGACGTGCTTTTTCCGGCACGTCGATAATCAGGACGTCGGCATCCGTTTCAGCCGCCAGCTTGATGGTTTCCAGGTCGCGAATCTCTGCGCCGTCACCATGCTTTAGGTGATGACCATTAAGCTTTATCGTTCCCTTTGAAACCAGTAGGTAGGCCTGATGTTTAATGGAGTGCTCGATCTCAATCCCGGCGCTTATACGCCCGGCATGTATGGTGGCATCCTGGTGAATCTGTAAGGGCGCACGGCCATCGCCCGAGACCAGCAAGGCCAGACCATTTTCGGATGCTTCCGTTGGAAACTGCCTGGCATCCCAGCGCGGTTCAACGCCGATTTTGTTGGGCTCGATCCATATCTGGTACAGGTTGGTGTCCTCACTCTCGAGATTAAACTCGGAATGATAGATACCGGTACCGGCGCTCATCACCTGCACATCTCCGGCCTCGGTACGGCCGACATTGCCGCGACTGTCGCGATGCGTGATCGCACCTTTGCGTACATAGGTAATGATCTCCATGTCCCTGTGCGGGTGTGTATCGAAACCCGCACCGGCCTTGATGATGTCATCGTTGATCACCCGCAAGGCTCCAAAGGCCATGCGTTTGGGGTTGTAGTAGTTGGCAAAACTAAAGTGATGACGTGCGTTCAACCAACCATGATCGGCGTGACCGAGCTCTTCAAAAGCATAAGTTTTAATCATAAATAGCTCCTCACAATGTGTTCAATCATTAATGCGTACATCATACTTATATTTATTTTGTTTAGAATACGGCTATCAATTACAATACTAGTTCCATTTGATTACTAATACTCTCCAGGTCACACATATGGACCCCATATCAAAAATTGCGATTTTCGTTAAGGTTGCACGCTTGCAAAGCTTTGCCGCCGCCGGCCGGGCGCTGGGCATGAGTGGCCCCGCGGTCAGCAAGCAGATCCAGGCACTGGAGGACCGGCTGGGTGTCAGGTTGCTGAACAGGACCACGCGTACGGTAACGCTGACCGAAGAGGGCGCCTTATACCTCGATCGCGCTGCCAAGGCGCTGGAGGACCTGCAGGAGGCCGAACGGCGCATCCAGGAACTGAAAGACTGCCCCACCGGCAAGCTGAAGATCAATGCGCCGATGTCTTTTGGCAATCAATACCTGGTTGGGCCAATCGCTCAATTTGC
>JBFFWN010000112.1:0-10480 GCA_041570235.1 Lysobacterales bacterium
AACTACTACATTGACCGGGATTCGCATGGACATTGCCGGGAACGCGGGCGCTTCCTCCTCGAGGTTTTCTCCGCGACTATCCTACTACCTGACGGTTTTTTGCCTCGGCGCGCTTGTGGCCTACGGTCATTGGCGTCCCGCCGAGGCGTGGCCGTTGCAGGGCGTGTGGCTCCTTGCGGGATTATTGCCGTTGGGAGCGCTGGCTATTTTGAACGGCGGCACGGTCGATGTGGTTGAATCGACCATTTCAAACAATGCCGCCCTGAGCCCGGTACAGACCGCTTCCAACCTGGATATCAGCGGCACGACTGTCTCCTGCGGCCCAGAGCCTTTGGGACAAACATTCACCGCAGACGCGTCCGCGCTGTCTTCGTTTGAATTCCAGGTCCGTCTCAACGGCGGAGCTAACCCGATCCCGAATGACTTGAACGTGACCGGCCTGGTACGTGAAGGCGGGCCTGGCGGCCCGATTATTGCAACGGGCACCGCCTTTATCCCCGGCAGCACCTGGCCAGGCAGTTCCTCCCAGACCTTGTCGTTCGTTCTGGATCAGCCAGTAGCGCTGATCCCGGGCAATACTTATGCGATTGAGTCCGCCATTGTTGCCGCATACAGTGTTTACATTTCAGCGGCCGACACCTACGCGGGAGGTCAACGCTATACCTGTGATGACCTATTGCTGCCCAACGATGATCATTACTTCCGCACATTTGGCGGCACAGCCGGTAATGGCAGTGGCATCTACGCTGAAGGCGTTCTTGGTGGACCCGCTGTTTTTAACCTGACCAACTCAACCGTCTCGGGCAACGTCGGTGACGGCGTGTACGCGAGTGCTCTCAACGGGCTGATCAATATCCATTTCAGCACGATCACCAATAACAGTGGAAACGGCATCACGGCCGCCACAGGCGTGTTCGGCAACCCCGGTTCGCTCATTAATATCGACGGGACGATTATTGCCGGCAATGGTGGTGACGACTGCGCATCGACCGGCTTGTTGAGCGCCATTGATTCGTTTGATTACAACCTGATTGGCGATATTACCGGCTGCGACAATTTCACCCCTATCGCCAACGACCAGGCCGGCAGCGCACTCTCACCCATTGATCCCCTGCTGGGTCCATTACAGTATAACGGTGGATTAACGCCCACCCATGCCATTGATGAGACCAGCCCGGCCTTTGATGCCGGTGGTACCGACCAGGCTGGCCTGCCCTGTGAAAACATAACAACCGACCAGCGCAAATTTGCGCGCCCGAGAAGCAGTGCCTGCGACATCGGCGCTTTTGAATTCGTTGGTCCGCTACAGACCAGGATCAACAACGCGAGCCCGGGTGACACCATCATCCTGGCGGATGGCGTTTACAACGAGTCGATCACGATTGGGGATGGCATTAAACTGCAGGGTTCCGGCCCGGACAACGTGGTCATCGATGTCACCGGTCAGAATTCGCCGGCCATTACGGCAACCGGAAACTTTGCACTTGAAGGAATCCGTGTCACCGGCGGAAACTCGGCGAGCAACGGCGGCGGCATTGATGCCAGCCTGCCGGCAACGAACATCCAGCTGGACAATGTCGTGTTCGACAACAACCATGCCGACGCCGACGGCGGCGCAATTTACCTGTCTGATGGAAGCAACATCGTCATCAACAGTTCAACCTTCAGGCAAAATAACGCGACCGGCGAGGGTGGCGCGATATTCTCCAGTGGTTTGATCGATTCCAACACCAACGTGTTCGAGAGCAACGCGGCCGAATTTGGTGGCGCGATCGTCATCGCCGGTAACATTGCCAACTCGCTCAGTTCAAGCCAGGACACATTTTTAACAAACACCGCCGGAACTTCCGGTGGAGCCATACTCAATTCCGCCTCCACGATCGACATCAACCTGGGCGTATTTCAGGGTAACGCCGCCGGAGACGAACTCCTGGGTATCGCGGGCCGTGGCGGGGCAATTTACACCGACAGCAGTGCAGATATTGCCTCCAGCGTGTTTTCAACCAACGGGGTCGAGAACAACTTCCTCGAGGGCGGCACCGAACCCGGCCAGGGCGGCGCAATTTTTAACAATGGTCAGTTACAACTCGTCAACACCACCGTTGAGTCCTCTTATGCAGGCCAGGGTGGCGGACTCTACAATGGCGCAGACGGAAGTTCGGCCATTGGCGGCTCGACATTCTTCAGCAACGTGGCCAACGGCTCCGGCACCGTTGGCGCGGCAATCGGCGGGGCTGGTTCAATTTCATTGAGCAATTCGACATTATCCGGCAACACCAATGCCAATGGTGGCAACGGCGCCGGCATCGGGTTACTGGGTGGTTCCGCCACATTGAATAACGTCACGGTAGCCTACAATAGTTCCCAAACCGGCCAGGGCCCTGGGCTTTTTGCCGAAGCCCCGGCGTTCATACGCTTAAGCAACAGCCTGGTCTCCGATAACACGGGTGGTTTGACCGATTGCTTGACGCTCCAATCGCTCGGATACAACCTGTTCGACAGTACACAATGTACATTCACTTCAAGTGACATCGTGGCGCCCACGCAAATCGACCTGCTGGATGCCAATGGCGGCCTGACCCTGACGCATGCCCTGTTCGGCGCCAGTCCGGCTATCGATGCCGGTCACCCGGTTCCGTCCTTTCCGCAGTTTGATGCGGCTAATTTAACGCTTCTGCAGCTGGGCGGATCAACCCGTCTGGATGCCGGAAACCTGCTGCTGGCTGACCCAACTACGACGGTCGGATCAGCATTTGTGCGCAACCCGATTAATCCCGGCCAGGATTTTTCCGCCGTGTTCGAGTTCCGCATCGTAGCCAACCCGGCCACGGGCGGTGCTTCAGACGGCATTACCTTCACCATTTCGGATGATCCATCCGCACTTGGCCAGGGAGGCGGTCTTCTGGGTATCGCAAACTATTTTGGAGTCGAAGGCGCCATCGGCGTGATTTCCGGTGTTTCCGTCGAATTTGACACCTGGCTCAATGGCGCCGCCGAAGGCGCCAATGACCCAGGCCCTGATCACATCGGTATCAACCTGAATGGCAACCTGAGCAGCCAGGTCATTCACAGTTATGCCAGCCAGGGTATCCTTTCCGACGGAAGCGTCTGGACGGCATGGATCGATTATTTCGCTACAAACAACACCCTTGAAGTCCGGGCAAGCAATGATGGGTTGCGTCCGGCATTACCAACACTGAGCACAACCGTCGATATCGCCGCTTTAACCGGACCGGTTGCCTACGTAGGTTTCACCGGGGCAACCGCTGCCAGTACCTTTTCCGGTGAACAGCGCATTGTCAGCTTCTCATTTAATAACTCCTGTGAAGTCACAGACCAGCGCGGTGATATCAGGCCCAAGGGCTCCAGTTGTGATATCGGTGCATATGAGGGTGCAGTTATCCCACTTGCCATTGGTGCAGCAACGCTGAATACAGACAACGCCGGGCAGGATCTTGCCAATGGCAGCAGTTACCCGGGTGTTGTTGATATCAGGATCATTGATATTCCGATTGAAAAACTCACCGGCGACAGTTTCAACGCACCCGAATCGGCACCACTGGGGTCATTCCCGCTGGGTTCTTTCCCGATCGGCTCATTTGATCTGCGCGCCTCACCCATGGGCTCATTCCCGCTAGGCTCTTTCCCGATCGGGTCTTTCCCCATCGGGTCATTCCCGCTGGGCTCGTTTCCGCTGTCATCCATCCCGTTGCTGAGCGAGGGTGGCTGGAAGGAAGTACTGCGTGACATCCCTGAACTCAAGGGTGCGCCGTTACAAAACGTTACCCTTGAACAGTTACTGAGGATCAACCCACCAGCCCTCGCTGAAATCGAGTTGCGTGACCTGGCGATTGAAGGCTCACCATTGGCCTCTTTATCCCTGCCCGGTATGTCACTTGGCGACACCAGGGTCAGTGAATTGAACCAATGGACGGAAAACGCCAACCTGGCTTCTGCGGACGGGGTATGTCAAACGCTGAACGATGCCGACCCGTCTTTCACCGACTGTACAGCGGATGATACTTTGCTGGGTCTCGAGATCAAGGGTGCGCCGGTCGCTGCCCTTTCGCTGTCGTCATTACCGCTTGGTTCGTTCCCGATCGGTTCATTCCCGTTGGGATCTTTTCCGATAGGCTCTTTCCCGCTGGGATCGTTCCCACTCGGATCATTCCCGCTGGGCTCTTTCCCAATGGGCTCATTCCCAATGGGCTCATTCCCAATGGGCTCATTCCCGATCGGTTCGTTCCCGATGGGATCGTTCGACCTGCTCGCGGCGCCAACGGCCTCACTGCCGCTTGGCTCCTTCCCGATCGGCTCGTTCCCGTTGGGCTCGTTTGAAATTGATGGCAAGACATTCTGTGAGTTCTATGATGAAAAGGCCCTTGTCAGTGGAGACAAAACCTGTAACCAGTTGGGTGTTGATCCAGGTACCGACAGCCTTGCCAGCCTGGTAATAAAACTGCAGGAAGAGGCCGATGCCGCAGGGGACACCAGCAGCGGAATTGCTTCTACGCCCCTGGGGTCTTTCCCGATGGGTTCTTTTCCTATTGGCTCGTTCCCCATCGGTTCCTTCCCGCTCGGGTCGTTTGATCTTACGGCACCACCATTATCGGAGCTGACCCTTGGGCATTTTGGCGGTTGCCAGATCATTGACGGCACCGACGATTGTTCGGGCAGCTCATTATCTCCTGGCTCATCCTTGCTGGATGTGGAGAGTGAATATGGAACGCTGGCCGCCTCGCCGCTGGGTTCATTCCCGATAGGCTCGTTTGGCATTGCCGACCTGCCGATGGGCTCTTTCCCGATGGGCTCTTTTGAGATCAATGGGACGCCACTGGGTTCATTCCCGCTCGGTTCATTTGACCTGCTGACATCTCCGCTTGGCTCATTCCCGCTCGGCTCATTCCCGCTGGGTTCCTTTGATGCCATCATCGAAGATCCAGACGGTATTTGCAGTCGTTGCGAAACCCTTGCAGAAGCGGAACTTGCAGGCGTGATCAGCGCTACGGCCACCCTCGCAAACCTGGCTGGCGTGCCAGCCTTCGACAATGCCACACTCGGCACGGTACTCGACTCGATGACCCTTGCCATGATCCATGGTTCGGGCACGCTTGCAGATATCAGGGACCCGGGTGCGCTCACCCTGGGCCAGATGCTGGTCGCGATGATGTTGAAGAGCGACTTCCCATGGGAAACCATTCCGCTGGAACAGTTGGGTCCGCAAAACTTCTCCGCCGATAACTTTGTTGACTACATTGTCAATGTCCCGCTGACGGGAAATGGTTCGGACGTTTTCACCATTTCTGTCACCCTGGACAAGGGCTTTATGTACAGGCAGGGCAGCACGATACTCGAGGTGACAAACCAACTGGGAGCAGTCGCTACTGCCGTTCTTGAAGATCCGGTTATCAGCAACAATGGAGACAGCACGCAGACACTGGTCTTTAATGTCACATTATCTGGCAATACCGATAACAGCCTGGCCTTCTCCACCGTTGCCGCCCTCTCCCTGGGTAACTACCCGGCGAAAGCGACCGTGCAGCTGGGTGCAGATGTACCCGTGGACGTTGATAGCAGCAATGCCGGCATCAGTATCATCCCGGATCCGGACAACGACATTTCCGATCCGGAACTGGCCACCACGGCACCCCTGGATGTCCTCAGTCTCGGTTACATCAATACACCGGATGATAATGACTACTTCCGCATTGCGCCGCCTGCGGCGGGCGATCGCGTTGCCGTTTTCATGTCAAACCCGGCCGGTGACAACGACCTGATCATGTATGAACCACTCAGCACGGTTGAGGTCAAGGGGCAACTGGCCACCGCCGCCGCGCTTGATTCAATACCATTTGAAGATGACGGTGTTGACTACGAGGGCAACCAGAGCGAGGAGCCCAATGCGCTGGAAGATGTCAACCTGGCCGATGCGCCGCTGGCATCGATTTCAACCAACCGGGGAACACAGGACGAGTCGGTATCGGCCATAGCAGGCAACACCGAACCCTTTACGCTGCAGGTTTCCGGTTACAACGGTGCATCGTCACCCAAACCCTACACCCTGCGGGTCAAGATCACTCCGCAGGTGCCAAGCCCGCAATGTACGGCCCGCAACTGGCCTGGCAGCCAAACCGCCAGCGTGGCGCCAGCGGGCACGTGGACGCCAAACACCAACGCGGTCTTCCTGGTCAATGGTTCCCGGCTGGCATCCAGTGATCCCGATGGTGCGGTGGGCGCAGACGCTGCCCTTGCCGCCATTAACAGCCTGGTAAACGCACCGGGAATAAACGATGGTGTGGTCGTTGACGTTTCAAGCATATATGGCGTGGACTACGGCGCCTGGGATGCCAACCCCTGCGATGTCGACGCACCAAACGCCATTGTCAATGCCATAACACGCTATCTCGAAGAACAGCGGGCCGGCTCACCAAGGCTGACCTATGTCACCATCGTGGGGTCCGACGAGGTTATTCCGTTCGCTCGAAAAGCAGATGAGACCTCGATCGCCAACGAATCGACATTTGCCGGTGAGTTCTCGGATAACGCCATGTACGGCGCGCTGATCACACGCCATTTCCTCTCTGATGACACCTATGGCGACCTTGATCCAATTCCATGGCTTGACCGCTATTTGAATGTGCCCGAGCTGGGTGTAGGGCGGCTGGTCGAATATGCAGTCGATATCCAGACCGCCGCTGATAACTACCTGGCTTCTTCGGGCGTCCTGGATCCACAGACCGCTTTGTCCGCCGGTTATGACTTTGTCTCAGATGCGGCCGAAGATATCAATAACACCTTCAATAGTTACGGCCCGGAGCTTGGGTACGTGGTCAAGACCGCCCTGATCGATCCCCCGGGAATAACTCCGAAAACCGCCGCCTGGACCGGTGCGCATTTCCTTGAAGCCGCAGGTATAGGCACGGCAAACCCGGTGGATCTTGTTTCTTTCAATATGCACTTTGATTTTGATGAAGCCCTGCCCTCAATAGGTGACGCCTTGAGCAATTATGAAACCAGTCTGCTCAATGTCAGCGACCTTGCCGGCACCGACCTGACCGGTGGCATCTGGTTCACCGTTGGCTGCCATTCGGGCACGAATGTTCCCGATGTCTCCGTGGTCGGTGGTGCGCCGAGCGAGGACTGGGCGCAGGGCTTTAATCGCCTGGGCGCGCTTTACCTGGCGCAGAACGCTTATGGCCTTGGAGATACCGAGGCCATTGCACTGACCGAACGCCTGATGGCCAACTTTGCCCGCAACCTGGATGGCAACCTGACCATCGGACAGGCGCATGCTTACGCCAAGCAGCAGTATTTCGCCGATCTTGGGCTGTATGGCGAATATGATTACAAGGCACTCCAGGCTGCCACCCTGTTTGGCCTGCCAATGTACAAATATGGGCTCGGTACCCCGGTCGCCAAACCACTTCCGCCTTTGTTGCCGGTTGCAACTGATCCATTGTCGGGATTGTCCTCGGCTTCCTGGTCTTTGACGGACACCGGTATCACCGAAACCCCCAACACCTCCAAGGGTGACCTGTTCAGTGTTGACGGTGAAGTGCAGTTTGTCCACTTCAGACCATTGCAGCCGATCGTCAGGCGGGATGTAACCGGTCTGCCAGGTGAGGTCGCCAGTGGCGCTTTTTTGACCGCGCTGACCACCGAGGACAAGGCTGTCAGTGATATCGCATTTGCGAGGCCTGTCATAGATGAGGGTGGCAACGAGCCCGAAATTGAATCCGACGAGGTGGTTTTCCCGACCAGCTTTACCAATATTGCCAGTTTCAAGGCCCCGCCACCCGGCGGCGGCCCGATGGCGCCCAGGCAGCAATTGAACGTTATCGTTGGGCAGTTTACCTCGCCGTTGGACGGTGGCTCCAGCGGAACGGAACGTCTTTTCCGCGGTTTTGATGCGCAGGTATTCTACCGTCCGGCTCCGGTCTCCTCCGGGGCATTTGCCTCATTGGCGGCGACGGTATTGCCGGTGGAAGACTTTACCCGTCCGGAATTCGATAACGTGCAGGCCACTGTGGTGGGTTCAGGCAATTCCCAGCAGGCCTCATTCTCGGTCGATGTAACGGATAATGGTGCAGTATTACGTGTTGCTGTTCTGTACCTGCAATCCGTTACCGGCACACCCGAAAAAGGCAACTGGGTACTGGTAGACCTGGTCCCCAACCCCGGCACCAATACCTGGACCGGTGGTGGACCGGTGGACCTCAGCGGCATTGCCAATGGCCAGATCGACTACATGGTCCAGGCCGTTGACAGCAACGGCAACGTGGCCAACAGCACCTTCAAGGGCCTGTTCTACGTGGCAGAAGAGTTGCCACCCCCGCCGGACCCGGGGACTCCCGGCAATATCGGTGTGTTGGTGAAGGTAGGCGGGGAAGATGTTATTCCCGGCAGTTGGATCACAACTGACCCGGTTGACATCGAGGTTACCGATCAGGACCCTGAAATCACCTATGTCTACTCGGTCGATTTTGCGCCGTTCCAGCCACTGACATCGTCAGGCTTCCAGATCACTGAAGATGGCGTACATACTGTCACTGTCCAGCAGTCCGATGGCAGCAACCCGGTAACTTTCGTTGTGCTGATCGATACGACGCCACCAAGAGCGCTCATCAGCACTCCTGCAAACGGTCAATTTATCGTACAGGGCCAGGAACCCGTTGCAGCGTTTGACTGCCTGGATGCAGGCTCGGGAATTTCGACCTGCACGGGCACCGTTGCCAATGGCATAGCGGTTCCTTCTTCTTTAATCGGCGCCAATACCTTCAGCGTGACCGCGCAGGATGACGCCGGGCTTGGACCTACCACCGCCGAGCACAACTACTTTGTCGTTAAGCCGCTCGAAGTCAGCGGGCCAACGGGGCCAATCGTCATCGGCGAAACTGTCATGATCACAGCATCGGCAACCGACCTGGCGGAATTCGCCGAATCGGTCACCGTCGACTGGGGTGATGGCAGTGCGACTGAAACTTTGACCCTCGACGGTGCAGGCGTCAGTGCCATCAATGCTCAACACGTTTTCGAGTCGGCCGATGCATTTGATATCACCGTCACAGTCAACTACGAGGGCCGATTCCAACAAAGCGGCGTGATCGGTTTCGTGACCGTGTTTGACGGCAACAGCCAGGTTTCAGGCGCAGGCAGCATTCAGTCACCGGCCGGTGCATTCACACCCCAGAATACGGGTGATGCCGAGGTGGATGGTGAAATGGACTTCAATTTTGCTTTGAAATACAAGTACCAGAAAGCCAAAACTAAAAAAGGCAAAGCCATCGAGGCCGGCTGGACGCTGGAAGGAAACAGCAAGTTCCGTTTCCATGAGGGTGGCTTGAACCTTGAAGCCGTTTCCTATGACTGGCTGATCGTCAATGAGGGCAAGGCCCGATTCCGTGGAACCGCCGAGGGCAAGAAACACGATGACACGGTTTATCGGTTCGAGGTGACCATACTGGATGCGAATATCGCGGAGTCCGGTGTTTCAGAGGATCATTTTGGCATCAAGGTCTGGACCGAAAATTCCGGCGGCAGCGTAAATGTGCTCTACGACAGCATGCTGGGTGACGGCAACGCTGCAACCACCCCGATCAAACGTGGCTCAATCCAGATACACGAACAGAAGGGTAGAAAATGAGCTGAGTCTCACAGGGTCGGGTATTCTAGCAACCCCGAAATGGGTTAAAGTATTCGTATGTTGCATCGCGACCGGTTGAACGGTCGCGATGCTTGGATTATCTACCGGGGATTAAATGTCATTCTTTTCTGAACTCAAGAAACGGAATGTTATCCGTATTGGAATTGCCTATTCTGTCGCCAGTTGGGTGATCGTCGAGGTTGCATCTGTTCTCTTACCAACGTTTGACGCACCCGACTGGGTGTTGCGGGCCATCGTCCTGGTGTTGATTGCCGGTTTGCCGATTGCGCTCGTGATTGCCTGGGTCTTCGAACTGACCCCGGAAGGGATCAAGGTAGAGGATAATAAGGATACTGCCACCGAGGCGCAGTTTAAAACCCGCACTGCCCGCAAGGCCGACATGGCCATCATCGTTTCCCTGGCACTGGTCGTCACCTACTTCGTCATCGAGAAAATCTGGGATTCCAACATAGTGCGTGGCAAGATGGATGCCATAGCCGTGTTACCTTTTTCGGACATGAGTCCCAGGCGCGACCAGGAGTATTTTGCCGAAGGCCTGACCGTCGAACTACTGAACATGCTTTCCAGGGTTGCTGATCTGAAAGTGACCGGTAAAACATCGGCATTTCAGTTCAAGAACTACACGGGCGAGTTTAAGGACATCGGCAAAAAACTCAACGTCGGAACCATTCTTGAAGGCAGTGTGCGAACGGTCGACAACAATATTCGTATCACCACGAACCTGATCGATGCCAACCAGGGTCATACCCTGTGGTCTGCCAATTACGACCGCCAACTCAATAATATTTTCCAGGTTCAGGATGAAATCGCCCGGGC
>JBFFWN010000113.1:0-10455 GCA_041570235.1 Lysobacterales bacterium
CGGTATTCCGCATGCCAATCCCAATCCTACCGGCGCTGTCTCAGTGAGAGATATTGTCAAAGACAAGCCCATCATAAATGTCCCGGGCTGCCCCCCCATACCCGTGGTAATCACCGGTGTACTGGCGCACTTCCTGACATTCGGATCGATTCCCGAACTGGATCACATTGGCAGGCCGAAAGCGTTCTATGGTCAAAGCATCCATGACCGCTGCTACCGGCGGCCATTCTACGACAAGGGACAATTTGCAGAGACCTTTGATGATGAAGGTGCGAGAAAGGGCTGGTGCCTTTTCAAGCTCGGTTGCAAAGGGCCGACAAGCTACAACGCCTGTGCCACCATCAAGTGGAACAATGGAACCAGCTTCCCGATCGAGGCCGGGCACCCGTGTCTCGGCTGTTCCGAGCCGGATTTCTGGGATGGCGGCGGTTTTTACAAGGCCCTATCGATGCCGACGGAAAACATCGCGAAGACGGCCATATACAGTATCGCCGGCGCAGCAGCGGCCGGAGCCGTTATCGGGGCAATGAACCGTGGCAAGAAAAATGCCAGTAACAAAATTCATATCAAGACAACCGTTGAAGACCTGACCAAATAATATTTCAACGGTTTCATATGAATAGGTAAGAACGAGGAAGAGACAATGACCGAAATCGAGCTTTTGAGTTGGGCGCGCGGTCCGGGCCTGCAGATTGCCACGATCATTTTTGTTGCCGGTGTGGTGATACGTTTTTTCGAAATTCTGATGCTGGGCAGAAAGCCAAATCTTGCAGAACCCAAGGGTGCGGAAATGTCCAGCGGATTAAGAACCGTGGTTTCCAGGACATTTCCCGATCGCGAAACATTCAGGCGCGCCAGTGTCACCATTGTCTCGGGTTATATTTTTCATATTGGCCTTTTCATCGTCTGCTTTTTCTCAGCGCCACACATTTTGTTTCTCAAGGATATTTTCGGCGTTAGCTGGCCGGCATTGCCGACCCCTGTGATCGATGCGTTCGCCGTGGTTACCATCATTGCATTGGTTGCAACACTGGTTAACCGCCTGAACAACAAGGTCATGCGATACCTGACAAACTTTGGCGACTTGCTCACCTGGCTGGTGACTTTCCTTCCCATGGTCACGGGCTACCTGGCGTTTCACCGGGTCGGCTTTACTGCGCCAACGCTGCTGGTTATCCACATTCTCAGCGTTGAATTGCTGCTGATTGTGTTTCCGTTCACAAAGCTGATGCATGCATTCACCTTGTTCATCGCGCGCTGGTATAACGGCGCGACTTCAGGTTTCAGGGGGGTTGCATCATGAGCGCATCCATTGAAAAGGGTATCAACGCACTGAAGCGGCAGGTGGATTCAAGTGTCGCCGCGTTTTTCAGCAGTTGTGTTCACTGTGGTATCTGTGCGGAGGCCTGCCTGTTCTATACCGAAACGGGTGATCCGGAACGCACACCAATTAATAAAACAGAACCATTGAGGCGTATCTGGAAGTCTGAATTCACGCTCATCGGGCGTTTTGGCAAGATGCTTGGCCTGGCAAAGAAGGTGGATGACCAGTTACTGGAGAAGTGGCAGGAACTGGTTTACGACAGTTGCACCATGTGCGGACGCTGCTCGATGGTCTGCCCGGTGGGCAATGATATTGCACTGATGATCCGCAAGACACGCGAGGGTATGGCGGCCGCGGGCCAGGCGCCGGAAGGCCTGATTGGCGCCACCAGCAGGGCAGTGACGATAGGCAGTCCCATGGGTGTCAAGTGGCCGGCATTGCGTGCGCAGATCAAACACGTGGAAGAAGATACCGGTCTGAGCATTCCTGTTGACCAGGCAGATGCGGAATACATGGTGTTGCTTTCCTCGATGGAGATCATGAACTTTCCCGAGTTTATCGAGGCGATCGCCAGGATTTTTGATAAGACGGATGTCAGCTGGACCATATCTTCCGAAGCCTTTGAGGCGACCAATAGCGGTATCCAGATAGGCGTCTCCGACATCGCCGCTGAACTGGTGCAGCGTATAGTCGATGTGGCTGAAAAACTTCGTGTCAAAACCGTCATCAGCCCGGAGTGCGGACATGCTTACACCGCGATCCGCTGGGATGGCCCCAACCTGGTTGGCAGGTCATTTGGTTTCAAGGTTCGCCACATACTTGAAGTCCTTGATGATCTTCGTCAGCAGGGCCGGCTGAAGACATCCAGCAAGGAAACGCAAAAACTGACCTACCACGATCCTTGCCAGATAGCCCGCCGGGGCGGGGTTATCGATGAACCACGCAGGCTGATCAACATGATTTCAGACAATTTTGTCGAAATGCCCGATGCCGGCAAGATGAACTGGTGTTGTGGAGCGGGTGGTGGCGTCAGTGCGAATGAACGTGCCGACGAAATTCGCTTAAAGGTGTTTGAGCGCAAAAAAGCCCAGTTGGATGCGGTCAAGCCGGACGCCATCGTGAGTGCCTGTTCCAATTGCCGTATACACCTCGAGGATGGCCTCGAAGAGTACAACATGGATATTCCACTACTCAGTCTTACCGAGACCATTGCAGAGCATCTGGCGGAAAACTGACAGCGCAGGAGTGACAGCAAATGCATGAAATTAAGGACGATGCAGGCTTCAAAGAGGCAATCGCAGGGCTGCCGTTGCAACGTGTACGGGTGTTGAGCATTCCAGGGCGGGTGGTCCGGCATGGCAGGCGGCAATACCAGGCATTGACTGAGTATCTCAACACATAATCAGAGAGAAAAAACATGAGTGAGCGCATCGTAGTTGACCCGATTACACGTATCGAAGGCCATTTGCGTATCGAGGCGCAGATGAATGGTGACAGAATTGAGAGCGCCTTCTCTTCAGGCACCATGGTGCGTGGTATCGAAGTTATCCTGCAGGGCAGGGATCCACGCGACGCATGGGCGTTTACACAGCGAATCTGTGGCGTCTGCACACTGGTCCACGGGCTTGCATCGATCCGCTCAGTCGAAAATGCGCTGAATTACCGTGTGCCCAAAAACGCAGACCTGATACGCAACCTGATGTCGGGCGCCCAGTACATACACGATCATGTGATGCATTTTTATCACTTGCATGCCCTGGACTGGGTGGACGTTGTCTCTGCGCTGGGTGCCGATCCCAAGGCGACGTCGGAGCTTGCCCAATCGCTCAGTAGTTACCCGAAATCATCTCCGGGCTACTTCTCGGACATGCAAAAAAAACTGAAAGGATTTGTGGAGGCCGGTCAGCTGGGTATTTTTGCCAAGGCGTATTGGGGGCACCCGGCCTATAAGCTGCCTGCTGAAGCAAACCTGATGGCGGTTTCGCACTACCTGGAGGCGTTAAGCTGGCAGCGTGATGTCGCCCGCTTGCAAACCATTTTTGGCGGTAAGAATCCGCACCCCAATTTTGTCGTCGGCGGCGTACCATGCGCCATTGACCTGAATTCGGATTCGGCCATCAATGCCAAGAAACTGTCCCAGGTGCAGGACATCATCAACCAGATGAGAACCTTCGTTGAGCAGGTTTATGTTCCCGATACACTGGCGATTGCCAGTTTCTACAAGGATTGGGGCAGTCGTGGGGAA
Source organism: Lysobacterales bacterium (assembly GCA_041570235.1). Lineage (GTDB taxonomy): Bacteria > Pseudomonadota > Gammaproteobacteria > Xanthomonadales > SZUA-36 > SZUA-36. Next base: position 3,570 of record JBFFWN010000113.1, read on the forward strand.
GGTCTCGGCAATTTCATGACCTATGGGGATTTCCCGTCCAATGGAATGGAAGACCCGAGTGGCTTCATGATACCTGCAGGTGTCATCCTGGGCCGTGATCTGAGCACCATTCATGATGTGGATATGCATGCTGCAGATGAAATACAGGAATATGTTTCGCACTCATGGTATGACTACCAGGGTGGTAAAGACCAGGGCCTGCACCCCTACCAGGGTGAGACCAGTTTGAACTACACCGGCCCCAAACCACCGTATCAACACCTGGATGTTGAAGAGTCGTACTCATGGCTTAAATCACCACGCTGGAAGGGGCACGCGATGGAAGTGGGTCCCCTGGCCCGTGTATTGATGCTATACGCCAGCGGCCACGATCAAACACGGGAGCTGGTGGATATGACGCTCAATACCCTCGATATTCCTGTTGAGGCGCTTTTTTCGACGCTCGGCCGTACCGCAGCCCGAACACTTGAGACAAAGGTATTTGCAGATGCCATGCAAGGCTGGCTGGATGAACTGGTGGTCAATATCAGGGCAGGGGATACCCGGACCTTCAATGAGGTCCTGTGGGAGCCCTCATCCTGGCCGAAGCGGGCTCAGGGTGTAGGTTACATGGAGGCGCCAAGGGGCGGCCTGGCTCACTGGATCATCATTGAAAATGGCATCATCGAGAATTACCAGGCCGTTGTACCCAGTACATGGAACGCCGGTCCGAGGGATGCAAATGGCCAACCGGGAGCCTATGAAGCAGCTCTTGAGGACAATCATCAGCTGTATGACGCTTCGCAGCCCATCGAAATTTTGCGGACCATCCACAGCTTCGACCCGTGCATTGCCTGTGCCGTGCATTTGAGCGATGAGGATGGAGAGGAAGTCATCAAGGTCAAAGTGAGGTAGAAATTACCGGCTATGGAACCGGGTCATGGCCGCCTTTACACAGGGGGTGGCAGCGCAGAATTCTTTTCAGGCCCATCCAGCAGCCACGTGCAGCCCCGTATTTGCTGATTGCCTCGGACGTGTACTGTGAACAGCTCGGTGTGAAGCGGCAATGCTGGCCGAGGAGCGGGCTTAAAAACAGTTGATAGGCCCTGATAATGCTCTGAAGTATCTTTTTCATGGCTGAGAAATGCCCGGCTACGTTGGTCAGCGAAAAAAAAACTTGCTGTCGACACCCAGTTAGGCTATAACACTCCCCCTTATTCAGTCTACAAATTACTCTAAAATCATAGAAGTATATAGTAATCAGCTATTTATGCTATATATGCTTAGATTTCAAAGGAGCTTTTGACATCAGATGACAGCAACCACAGTTAAGTTACCGGAAGGTTACAAGCCTTCACCAGACGAAGAATACATGAATCCCATGCAACTTGAATACTTCAGGCAGAAATTAACTAACTGGAGAGACGAGTTAATCAATGAGTCAAGGGAAACAATCAACAACCTGCAAGCAGAGGTCCGGGACGTCGGTGACGAAGCTGAACGCGCTACCCGTGAAACCGAGAACAGTCTTGAGTTGCGCACACGTGACCGTTACCGCAAGTTGATCAACAAAATCAACAAAACCCTGGTGCGCCTTGATGATGGTGACTATGGTTATTGTGAAGAGACCGGCGAAGAAATCGGTATTGCCCGTCTTGAAGCCCGTCCCATCGCAACGCTTTGCCTCGATGCACAGGAACGTTGGGAGATCCGTCAAAAACAGATGGGCGACTCACGTTAGGTAAGAATCCGCATATCACACCAGTATTCCGGCCCTGGCTTGTTCATATACGCCAGGGCTTGGGTTTCCTTCAACCCATAGCGTTGCTATGGGTCTCAGTCCAACCCTGCGCCCTGCCGCATCTGCCCTTCGCCAGCATCCGGAAGACTGATGGGATGCGAATTAAGTTTTATCTAACTTGGTGCGATTGATCTTGATAATGCCTGGCGGCGGTGAAGATGGCTTCCAGCATGGCGTGCAGGCCGTTTGCCCGGGTGGCTGACAAATGTTGCTGCAGACCGATGGCTGCAATGAACTCGGGTTCAGTTTTTAATACCTGGGCCGCCGAGGCTCCCGAGTACAGGCGTATCAACAGGGCGATAAGACCGGATACGATCGCTGCGTCGCTATTGGCCCGGATGATCATCTCATCGGCGTCGCCCTCTATGATCAGCCAAACCCTGGATTGACAGCCGTGTAGCAGGATGTCGTCGGTTTTTTCGGCTTCATCGAGCGGTTCCAGTGCTTTACCGAGGTCGATCAGGTACTGATATCGATCCAGCCAGTTATCAAACAGGCTGAAGTCAGCGATGATTTCCTGTTGTGCTTTCTGCGGGTCGCGCATACAAACTCCCTAACTGCGTCGCCAGCGCGTGCCGTCAGCCACATCTTCCAGGACAATATCCATTTCCTGCAATTGCATCCTGATTTCATCCGCGCGTGCGAAGTTCTTTTGTCGCCTTGCCTCATTGCGTTCTTCGATCAACTTTTCGATCAATGCGTCATCAAGACCTTCCGTATCGCCGGCCAGCCACTCGTTCGGATCCTGCCGGAAAAGACCGATCAGTTCACCTGCAGCCAGCAATCTGCCTGCGGCCAGTTTTGCGGTGTCGCTGTCAATGGCGTTGGCCAGGCGTTTCGCCTCACTGTTGATTTCCGCCAATGCGTCCGGTGTATTGAGGTCATCCATCAGTGCAGACATGAATTCATCGGATGGTGACGGGGAAGCCACGAGTGGACCGAATTTTTCTGTTGCATCGCGGATGACACCGTAAACACGATCAACGGTGCGCTGCACACGGGTAAGTGTCTCTTCAGACCAATCCAGCGGCTGGCGGTAATGTGCACTCAGCAACAGGTAGCGCAGTACTTCACCGCGATGCTGTTTCAGCAACTCATGCACGACCAGGGTGTTACCCAGTGATTTGGACATTTTGCGCTTGTTGACCGTCACAAAACCGTTGTGCATCCAATAATGGGCAAAGGTTCTGCCGCCATGTGCGCAAACACTTTGCGCAATTTCGTTTTCATGATGGGGAAAAACCAGGTCCTGTCCGCCACCATGGATATCAATCGTTACACCGAGGTGGGTTTCGGACATCACCGAGCACTCGAGATGCCAGCCGGGACGTCCCCAGCCCCACGGGCTGTCCCAACCCGGCTGCGGATCTTCAGACGGTTTCCACAAAACGAAATCACCCGGGTGTTTTTTAAAATCAACGATATCGATCCTGGCGCCCGCTTTCAGTTCAGCCAGGTCGCGACCCGAAAGGGCGCCATAATGTTCGAAGGATTCGACCGCAAATAACACGTGTCCCTCCGCGACGTAGGCATGGCCGGCATCGATCAGTCGCTGGATCATGTCGATCATCTGTGGAATATGCTCAGTGGCCCGGGGTTCGATGGTGGGCAGACCGACACCCAATGCTGCCATGTCGTCGTGGTAAGCCTCGCTATAGCGTCCCGATATCACCTCGATGGGCACATTCTGCTCGGCAGCAGCGGCGTTGATCTTGTCATCGACATCGGTGATGTTGCGGGCATAAACCACTTGCGGGTAGAGTCTTGACAGCAATTTATATAGCAGGTCAAAAATCACCGCCGGCCGTGCATTACCGATATGAGCATAGTTGTACACTGTCGGTCCGCAGGCATAAAGCGTGACACGGTTTGGATCCTGCGGCACAAACACCTGTTTTTCACGTTTCAGGGTGTTATATAAGGTTATTTCTTTTAATTGGGTCATGTTTTTGTTTTGGGTCATGTTTCGCTGAACGACAATCCGGTATTCTATCAACTTTAATGAATCAAGAGGCAATCATAATGGGTGCGATTAACGGCATTTCGCAGTTTTACGGGCAGCACGTTGCCAGTTTGCAGCAGTATTGGGAGACCGCACTCGCGGCCGAGGGTTACGATGCAGCGGTGATCCACGCAGGCAGCAAACTTGCCAGCTTTATGGATGACTATGAGTACCCGTTTCGCTGTAACCCCCATTTGCTGTGGTGGGCGCCCTTGCTCCACCACCATGACAGTGCATTGCTGATCCGCCCGGGCGAGCGGCCCAGGCTCTATTACTATCAGCCCGATGATTACTGGCATACGCCACCCGCCGATCCCGAATCCTGGTGGGCCGATCAATTTGAAGTGCTGGCGGTGCGTGACCCGGATGCCTGGAAGCAGGCCGGTCTCAATGCCCGGACGGCCTATATCGGTGATGCACCCGGCCTGGTGGAGGCAGTGGCGGCCAGGCAATTGAATCCTGAAACCCTGGTTAACCGGATTCATCTGAACAGGACCCGCAAAACCGACTATGAAGTTGCCTGCATGGCCGAAGCCGCGAGGCTTGGTGCGGTTGCACATACCGCAGCCCTGCAAGCCTTTAAGGAGGGTTTGAGCGAATACGACATTCATCAACGCTACTGCATGTCGATTCAGCAGGTTGATGCGGAGTTGCCCTACGGCAATATCGTTGCCCTGAACGATCACGGCGCCGTGCTGCATTACCAGACACATGAACAGCACGCGCCGGCTGAGAGCCGCTCTTTCCTGATCGACGCGGGCGCCACCAAACACGGCTATGCCACGGACATTACCCGTACTTATGCGGCAGCTGAAGGTGAGTTTGCCGATTTGATTTCTGCCATGGATGAGATGCAGTTAAAGCTATGCGACGCCGTGGTCAGTGGCCTCGATTACCGTGAGTTACATCTGCGTGCGCACCAGGATATTGCCGGCATCCTGGAGGATTTCAACATTATCAACAGCAGCGCCGAAACAGCCGTTGAAACTGGTTTGAGCAGTGTTTTTTACCCGCATGGGCTGGGCCATTTTCTGGGTATTCAGACGCACGATGTTGCAGGTTTGATTGCCGACGCTAATGGAACGCCTATCCCGCGTCCTGAGGGGCATCCATTCCTGCGCCTGACCCGCACACTGGAGGCGGGCAATGTACTGACCATCGAACCAGGCCTGTATTTTATTGAACCGTTATTGAGAAAGTGGCGTGAAAACGGAGATGTTTCCGCCATCAATTGGCAAAAAGTTGAAGAATTGGCGCCCTTTGGCGGTATTCGAATCGAGGATAATATGCTGGTCACCGACGGTGAGCCACGAAACCTGACGAGAGAGGCGTTTGCAGGCTTGTAGGTTATTCTTTCGTTCCGGGGTTTACAGGGTAAATACCCGGAACGGAATTGGATTTCAGTCGACCGTCAGTCCCAGGCCTTTCAATTGGCTGACCGGCAGTTCACTGACGGGCCCGTGATTCCAGATGGTGGCCTGGCTGTCGATCAATGTTTGCTTTTCTGGCGTGGTCAACTGTTTGACGGCTTCTGCCACATGGGCATCTGTGATTGCCCGGCGAACAATGTCATCGAGTTGTGTCGTATAAGGATCGCCGATAATCTTGCGCATGACTTTGTTGGCAGAAGTCAGGTCATCCGGGAAAAGAAATTTACCGGTCTGTTGCCGGTAGAGGTCTGAGACGGTCTGCAAGGATGACAGGGAGCAATAGGCATCATCCAGCAGGCCAAAAATCCCCAAGCTGTCAGGGATCACATCATCGGCCTCGATCCAGTAAGATTCGACCATTTGAAGTATGCGGCCGACCTCGCACTCGAGTCCGACCGTCCTGGCGGAAGTCCATGCCACGGTCAACACGTAAGGAACCTGCTCGATGTAGTTGTAGATAAAGTTCGAGCCTTGAGCCAATTCAATGTTGCTTGGCGTTGCCCCTTCGCGTTTGGCGATTTCTTTTAGCAGGTTTCGCAGGTCAATGGCCGACTTGGCATCGGCGAATTGGTCTGCAATCATTTTTTGTATTGTTTCTGTTTTCATTTTCTATAAAAATCAGGAGGATATACAAAAATGTAACCCTTTGCCGGTAACGTCAGGAAACTAGTCTATCAATTTGCGGGTCTGATAGGCAGTGTCGATTGAATTGAATTGTAAATTTGGGCGTGTAATTCCACGCTTTGTCCGTTAAGGTTGCCGCTTTATGATCCTGCTGAGACCCACGTGCTTCTTTTGTCCATAATTTCATTATTTATTGGTCCAATGCTATACCAGTGGTTGCGTCATGGCGGTTTTGTTGCCAGGGCATTTGACTCGCTGATCGTAGCCTGCCTGATTGTATTGATGGCGTTTTTATTGATCCCCGAAACCTGGGCGGAACTGGGTTACTGGTCGATCGTTTTGGTTCTGACCGGCTACCTGGTTCCGGGTTTGCTGGAAATGCTGATCAAAAGGGCGGCACATACCTTTCACATCCTCAGCCTGCTTTTGGCATTGTCCGGTCTGGCCATTCACGCCATCCTTGACGGCGCCGTGCTGACCATCAATCACAGCGGCGCCAACAGTTCTCTGTCACTGGCAATTGTGTTGCACCGTTTTGGAGTGGGCATGATGCTCTGGATGATGGTTCAACCGGTTTTTGGTAAAGCGGCAGCCTTTGCCGTGCTCGGTTTTGTCTCGTTGGCGACAATAGCAGGCTATCTGCTTTCGGAACCCGTGTTGGGGATGAAAGGCGTTTCCGCGATGTCCGTTATCCAGGCGCTGATCATAGGCACCATCGTGCATAGCCTGATCCATCGCAGTCACAGCGAAGGGCATCGGCACTGAACCATCGACATGATAAATTCATAACAGGCGACTGATTGTTTGCCATACGTTAGAATCTGAAGGTTTTCTGTCCGGATAAATGATGCGATTCAGAATTATATTTCCGTTACTTTTCATCTGCTTTGCGTTCGGCACGGCTGCCTTGCTTGCAGATGAAGTTGTATATGAAGTGAATGGTGTCGAAGAGCCCATGCTGACAAACGTTATCAATCACGTAACGGTTTTTCGGCTTGGCAGCGGCGCTAAGCTAAACAGTCGCCTGCGACGCAAACTCATCGAAGATAC
>JBFFWN010000114.1:0-10415 GCA_041570235.1 Lysobacterales bacterium
ATGAACAATATACGGGGCCAAGGTGGGGCTTTGGTTCGACCACCGCATATGTTGGAATAAACACTCTCAACGACACGGCGAACATCAACTTTGATGGCGTCGATGTTTATGTGACTGACTCGGTGGGCGCCACGATCGATATTAGATACTATACCAGCATGGCGGGTGGCTTCCCCTCGGGGCTGATTCACTCGCAAAGCGGTTTTTCTGCAGTCCCTGGATGGAATCGGCTTCTGTTGGCAAGCCCCCAGGCTTTTCCGGTCGGAAGCGAACGTGGCATCGTGCTTTCCATCACCAACGATAGCTACACCTTTCCCATTGCATTTAGTCCCGGTTCACCCGCTTCCGGACGAGGGTTCATGGATGCAAACGGAGTTGGCACCTTTGCTGCCAGGGATAACCCGAACCTGGTGGCATTGCTCAGCGGCTTTGACACGACAGCTCCCGTTGCCACCGCGATCGACCCCTCAACCACCGGCCCGACCAATGCCAACAGTGTGAACTTTGACGTCACATTCAGCGAGGATGTGTTCAATTTTGACAACGGCAGTGATGTCGTCATCAACCACAACGGCACCACGCATACCGGTGTTACCGTCAGCGGCTCGGGCTCCTCCTACAGTGTGAATGTCACCGGTATCAGCGGAAATGGCAGTTTTACATTAAGAACAAACCATGGTGTCGAAGTGAAGGATGCTTCCGGCAACCTCCTCGCCCCGGGCGTGACCAGCGCCGCTGTCAGCATCGATAACAAGCAACCATCAGTTGCTGTCAGCGCTTCTGTCAGCGGCCCTACAAATGCCGACAGTATCGCGTTCAACGTCGCGTTTAGCGAGAATGTAGTCAACTTTGACAGCGCGAGCGACTTGTCCATTAGCCACAACGGTACTGCCAACAGCGACGTCACGATCACCGGTTCGGGTGCAAACTACGTCGTGAATGTCAACGGCATTACCGGCAACGGCAGTATTGCCTTGAAAGTCAGAACAGACTCCGGTGTGGTGGACACTGCCGGTAACGCCCTGGTTCTGAGCACTGCCAGTTCTGCCGTCAGTATCGACAATATTGCTCCGAAGGCCATCGAGATAATACCGGCAACGGTTGGCCCCACCAACAGCAACAGTGTGAGCTTCAGCGTTATATTCAGCGAGAGCGTGGTCAACTTTGATTCCCCGCAAGCCCTGATCATCAGCCACAGTGGCACTGCCTACAATGGCCTTAGCTTCACCGGGTCGGGTTCGGTCTATAATGTCAACGTGTCGGGTATCACCGGTAACGGTAGCTTTACCCTGGCAGTCAACACCAATTCTGCGGTGATGGACGCCGCCGGTAACAGACTTGGCTCAAGTGTGACCAGCAATGCTGTCAGCATTGACAACAAGGCCCCGACGATTTTGATTGGTGCGCCATCGCCCGCGGCGACTTCAAACGGGCCGGCGAGTTTCATCATCACTTACTCTGGCGCCGATGATATTACACTTGCCAAAGGCGACATAACGCTAAACAAGACCGATTCGGCCAGCGGTATTGTCAGCGTAAGCGGATCAGGCCTGTCTACACGTACGGTAACGATCAGCAGCATCAGCGGCATCGGCACACTGGGTATAAGCGTGGCTGCCGGCAGCGCTACTGATACAGCCGGCAACAGCGCGACTGGCGCAGGATCAAGCGCAACGATCACTGTGTTTCTGAGCGAAACTATTTTTGAAGACTCTTTTGAAACTCCGGAGCCGGATTAAAGATTTGCAATGCTTAATCAATAGGTAGTCACCCGTCAAGGGCCGGCAGGGGTCACCGTTATTTACCCTGGCACGTGGCTTTAACCCCATTTTTTCTCACACCGGCCAAGACACAGGAAACCCTCGAGAACATGATTCCTGAGTGTTATTTCGGCACTTGCCTGCCTGCTTTCCGGGTTCGGAATAACCGGTGCCAAGAGCGATTCTCAGCGTCTGTTACAGTTACTCAAATCCATCACCAAAAAGCAGGATGCTCTGATCACAGTACTCCAGGCCACGCGATTCGCCTTTTTGGCATATGCCCTCGAGTATCCAGCGTAAAATCAGTTGGTAATTAGCCCCTTCGATTCCGAAGCCAGGCCGAATTGCTCCTGCATGTGGCAGGTAGTGTGAGGGCTTGCGCAGTAGCAGGCTTTCCATCGGATATATTGGATCAACCAGTTTACGTACAGTATCTTCCGAATCTGTAAAGTTGACGAGATCCGTGGTGCCAAAGTGACAACCGGGTCCGCCACAGGTATTTAAAACGGGAACGATATCGGCATCATAAGAAACCGGTGAATTCGAAGCAAAAGCGTACACTTCAATGCTGGTCGAATTGGTCTGATTGTTGTTCCCGGTAACCACCAGCAATACCAGATATCCACCCTCGACATCCGGTAAAAACGAAGCCTGCGCCGATTGTGCTGATGTGATTTCTGCCTTGCTTCCATCGGGCCTTGCCAGCAAAGACCATTGATAGGTGTCGGCGAACAAGCTGCCCCGTGCATCAAGTTTTACCCGGCGATCCAGAGTGACTTGCCTTGCAGGTGGCCCGCCCCTGTCCACGATCAGAATACCAGGCTCTGCAACCACCCCGCCGTCATAGGACAGGAAATCAGGAAGGTGCTGTGCAAGGAGTGTTCTGCGTTCGGGATCATCCCAGAAATGTTCAAATGTCCGTTTTGCCAATGGCATCACGGCGGCCCGGTAAACTAACGTTTCGATACGACCGGCATAGCTGAGAAAGTCCGCGTAAGTTGAAAAGTCGATCTCGCCGCGACGCAAGGTGCCCCGTTGAACATGGCAGGCTCTGCAGGTCGGCCCCACTACTTTCAGGTAAAGCTCTGCCGCATTGGCCGGGGCGATGGGCGGAAGCCATCCCTTGGGAACAAAAGTTCCATCAAATGTGGCCGAAGGCATACCGCTGCCCCCATACCAGCCTTCAATTAATTCTACCGGCGCCGGCACCCGCAGATCTTGAACGCTTGTCAAAGCTTCAGCGGTGCCGACGGGTAAAACCGGTTCACCATTGAAATAGAGCGACCACTGGTTAACAGAACCCGTGTTTTCCGGGACCAGATCCTTGACCACTATTTTCCACGTTCCATTCGGGTTCTCACCAAGAAAGGAATCCATCTTGCCATTGCCAAATGGCATATACGTGCCGGTGTAGGGCGGGAAGTCAAAGGGGTAATTAAACGAAAAAATGCTCTTTTCAGCCCTGTCGTGAATGTATGTGTCACGCAGGTTGGCGCCATCTTTATTGAAAAGAAGCAGGGCCACCGTTGTTCCCTGCGGTGAGGTCAGTGAAATCTGAAGATCCCTGACCCTGGGATGTAGCAAACCGGGAACTCCTGCCGGGACCCCGTCAAAAGAAAGAATCAGGCTGCTGATCTGATCCGGGCCTCCCGATACAAGCAAAGGCACCTCGACCCCCGTTGCAGAATTATCCGGAATCTGAACAGCAGGGCCGGTGTAACGATAGGTTTGCGGTGACGGGTAAGTTGAAAGGACCGCCTGGTTAAATATTTTGAATTCAGGCTCCTGGGCAGCCCGGCTGAGATCGGCGTCTGTCTCGGAGTAAACAAAAGTGTCCAGATCCCAGGGTAGAAAGGAGGCGCCGACATCACCGTGATCCGGATAAATATCCGCCTCCAACGGTTTCGGAAAACCACCATGACATACAAGGCAAAGCCCCGGTTGGTATTTGAAACCCCGGCCATCGAGGTCCGCCCCGAGCGCCCTGTTATTCTCGCCATCATAAGTAAAAAACTTTGTGTACCGGCGTCCGCCGTTTGAACCGTCCGGCGCCGGGCTCCATTCCATGCACACGGTTGCAAGCACGCCATTTTGTGACTTGGCATCGTCAATGGTCAGGTAATTTTCCACACAGGAGGCTATATCACCGGTGTCCAGGGTACGCAGATACATACGCCTGGCAAATCCAAGATCAGCATCGTTGATATATATCGCAAATGCATCCGCCTTCAGACCCGGTGTATTACCAAAGCCATTGAGTGCCTGCCATTGCGCCAGTGTTTTGCGTTCATCATTCGGATCAACCGCGGCGTAGTAAGCCCTGGCAGTTTTCGCAGATTCTTCAATGAGGGGATTTGAGTTTAGCAATGCGAGAAAGCCGTCAGTATCGGGCGGGACGGCAAGCGCTGCTGATTGGCACAAGCCCGCCAAAACAATGGCTATGAAAGCGGGGAGCTTTTTAATGGTCCTACTAAGCCTCAAGACTCAAACCATCACTGAAAATATTATTACTCGAAATACCGGTACAAGTGAGGCCGAAATCCACTGTGCCTTCTGCTGTATTATTTGGTGTCATATGTAATGTCGCTGTTTTCGCACCAGTGGCTGTTGGTTTACAGGTGATTGTTATTGGCCCGATACCACCATCGGCAAAACCAGTACGCGGACGGTAAGTAATTAGAAATCGGTTGGGTGGGCACTTATCAAAGCGCAATTCACCGCCAGGCTGCCCGCGCCAACATACCTAACAGTAACAGATTACGCGTGGCTTTCCGCAAGTATATTGATTAACACCAGTCGCTAGAAAAAGTGAACAGCAAAAGTGAAGGAGAAAAAGTGAAGGCATCCATTTCTCGCTGGTTATGGGTGTCAGGGCTTTTTCAGGGCTTTTATTCTCTGGTCCTGGGAACCAGGGCAACTGGCCTGCAAATAAAAGCCTCTAGGCTAGCGGGTATAGAGATCCTCGCGCCGGTCACGGAAGAATCCCCAGGCGCTTCGGTGGGTCTTCAGAAAATCCAGATCGAAGCTGTGGACGAGCACGCCCTCTTCCTGCGCACCGAATGCGGCGACGAGATCGCCGCGGTGGTTGGCGATAAAGGAGTGGCCATAGAAATTTTGCGGCGCGCCGAGACCATGTTCGATCCCGGTGCGGTTGGATGCCACGACCGGGACCACGTTCGACACCGCATGTCCCTGCATCGCACGGCGCCACGGCTCAGCCGTGTCCAGAGATGTGTCATGCGGCTCTGAACCGATTGCCGTGGGAAACATCAGGACTTCGGCCCCGCGCAACATCAGTTGCCGCGCGGTTTCCGGGAACCACTGGTCCCAGCAGATGCCCACCCCGATTTTGCCGTACACCGTGTCCCAGACCTTGAACCCGGTGTCACCCGGGCGGAAGTAATACTTCTCCTGGTAACCTGGGCCATCGGGTATGTGGCTCTTGCGGTAAACACCCATGATCTCGCCCAGGTGGTCCAGCATCACAACGCTGTTGTAGGTGTGGTGGCCGTCGCGCTCGAAAATGGAAACCGGGATGGCTACTTTCAACGCTTTCGCGACAGGTTGCAACCTTGTCACGCACGGGTGCGATGCTGCGCTGTAGGCCGTGTCAAACCAGCGTTCGTCCTGGGTGGTGCAGAAATAGATGCCCTGGAACAGTTCCGATGGCAGAATGACCTGCGCGCCCTGCCCCGCGGCCTGTTCGATGAAGGCGATGGTCTTGTCTATATTGGCGTCCATGTCATCGCCATAGGATGACTGTATGGCCGCCACCGTGATCATTCTTTTGCTGTCCGCCATGTTCTGCCTCAATCCGTTGGATTAGTGGAATACCATGCTGCCACTGCCGCTCAAATGGCCGGTTGCTGCTGTGTGATGCAGTGAAATGACCCGCCACCGGCCAGCAGGTGATTCGAGTCGACACCCGTCACCTTGCGGTCTGCAAACAGTTCCTGCAACGCCCTCACGGCCTCGCCGCCGTAGCGTTTATTGTAAACCGGCACCACCACCGCTTCATTGCCGATGATGAAATTCATATGTGATGCCGGCATGACCTCGCCTTTGACGTTACATATCCTGCCGGGTGAAGGTATGCGGCGCACCTTGAGACCCATGGCATGCAGGGCTTCGGCGATCGTATCGTACAGCCGGGCGTTCGGGTCGTCATCGCCGCTCGGCGCCTGGCACAGGACCGTGTCTTCGGCGACAAACCTCGCGAGGTTGTCGATATGTCCATCCGTGTGGTCGTTCTGTAAGCCATCCTCCAGCCAGAGTACACGTTTTGCGTGAAAGGCTTTCAGCAGCAAGCCCTCGGCTTGCGACTCGGACCAGCCGCCATTTCGATTGGCGTTCAGCACGCACTGCCGCGTCGTCAGTATCAGACCTGATCCATTGTGCTCGAGGGCGCCGCCCTCGAGGACGAAGCCGAAACGGATAATGGCCGCTCCGGCAGCCTGGGCGACGACGTCGCCGACGCGGTCATCACCCGGCAGTTCATATTTTCCACCCCAGCCGTTGTTGGCGAATCGCAGCGCGACGAGCCGTTCGGCAGCCACGGCAAAGATAGGGCCGGTATCGCGCAACCAGATGTCGCCGAACCCGGCCGGTATGACTTCGGCCAGACCTTCGAGCGCGTTGTTAGCGGACGCCACGGCATCGTCACCGCAGGCCAGCACCTTGACGACATCGCCGGCAGCCAGCGCCCTGACCATGGCGGCCACTTCGCGGCGGGCGCCCTCGAGGTCGTCCTGCCAAAGATCAGCATGCGACGGCCAGGCCGTCCAGATGGCCTCGTGGCGGGCCCATTCGGCAGGTACTTGGTGTTCCTGGTCCGCTTCGAACATGGTTTGCTCCCGGCGTTTCCATGGTTGCGATAAAAGAGCCGAAATTATAGGACGGCTCTTTTGGTGAGACCAGAGAAAGCGTCAAAGCATTTTGGACATTTTTATCGGAAAACCAAGCGGAAAACCAAGACGAAAACCAAGACATCCAAGTCTCACGACCGAAGGGTATACTGCCTTTTTCTCTGAGTGATGGGTGTCCAGGTGATATCAGGGGAGATATCAGGGGACAGTTAATTTGTCGGAGCAAGCCGCTAAAAACTGTTGGAATTAAGTAAACTGTCCCCCGAATGCGCCCAAATGAAACACCGGCATGTTAACCGCTTGTCACTATTTTTCTAACCTTCCAGGTTAAAGCCCTTGTTCTTTTGCAGAATCTCTACGCGGACAATACCCTCGCAATAAAGAGGTTCAATGCGGTCACGGAATGGCTCCAGTGACTGATGGGTTTTCGAGGGTATCCCGTCGGGCCAGGGTGATGCGTGCGAACCGTCTGCGAGCGCTGCTATCTCGGCTTCAAGACCGGCGATAATATCGGCAGCGGCTTCCTGATCGTAGTTCGCCGATTGCAGGGCGGCCAGTTGATTTCCGAGAATCTGCGTAAACTCCTTCCTTGCGCGCGGGCTGAGGTAGGCTTCCTCCTGGCCGGCGTATCTCCCCTGGGGTTCCAGCGCCAACTGCCCGGCATAGGCAGCGATGTAGATGTAAATATATTCCCCCAGGCCCATTTCCTCGGCCAGCAGGGCGGAATTACGTGCGTCCATGAACTCCAGGAAAGCCGGGGCGGCACTGAACATGCTTTTAAAACTGTCGAATCCTTCTGAGACCTTCTCACTGGCGGGCAGGTTCGGGTCTGACTCGATCGTTTCGATCTTGATGACGTTGTCCATGATGTTCTGGAAAACCCTGCAGTTGGGCTGCACTGCCTTCCTGACCCGGACAAAACGCTCCAGCCGGTCGGGCTGAATGACCCCATCCGCCGGTGGCGCGTATTGGGTGGCCCAGCCAAACCTTTCGCTCACGCTGTTTTCCAGTTGCTTGGCCTGCTGAATGGGCAGGAGAAAGTACCAGGCTCCCGCCCCGAGAAAAAATACGATCGTTGCGAGGGCGAGGTAACGCCAACCCCGATTTTTGCCGTGTTCCATGCTGTATAAAACCCGTGAACGGAAATCCGGTTGAAAGCGTACTATAGGCGAGCTGAAAGTTAATGTACCGATAGTCAGGGATGGGTAGGACAGATGGAGCCCGGTTTACTCTGAACCCGTCATTCCGGCTCCTTTGCATCGTATACTTGTTCTAATTGGGTAAAAAATTAGAGGGGTTGGGGATGATACTCAGGCGATTTGCGCCTTTTGGAAAGTGTAGACCTGGCTATTGAATTGCTTGACCACCAATGTTTTTTTGGCTTTTGTTGGCTTAACAACTATGCTTAACAACAATAACAGACAAACAGAAGTAATCCCTTGTCACTATTTAATGAATTAAAACGCCGTAACGTCTTTCGCGTAGGCATCGCTTACGTGGTTGTTGCCTGGTTGGTGGCGCAGGTGTTGCAACTGGTGTTTGAAAGCTTCGGCACACCGGATTGGGCGATCAAAACCGTGCTGGTGTTGCTGGCAACCGGCTTGCCATTCGCGTTGTTTTTTGCCTGGGCCTTTGAAATGACACCAGAGGGTCTCAAACGCGAGAGAGATGTAGATCGCTCACAATCAATCACTCAGCACACCGGCAAGCGACTCAACCTCATGATTTTTACCGCGATGGCGGTGGCGCTGGCATATTTCAGCTATGACAAGTTTGTGCTGTCTGCAGACAGGGAATCTGCCGCCATTCAATCAGCAGTGGAGGAGGCTGCCTCTGCAACACAGGCCGAGCAGGTGACACCCGAAGCAGTATCGTCAGCGCTGGATAAATCAATTGCCGTGCTGCCGTTTGTAAATATGAGCTCGGATGAAGAACAGGAATACTTCTCTGACGGCATTTCTGAGGAAATTCTTAATTCCCTTGCCAAGGTCGGGGAACTCAAGGTGGCGGGCCGGACATCTTCCTTCGCCTTCAAGGGACAAAACCAGGACCTGCGGAAAATTGGCGAGACCCTCGGTGTGCAGAATATCCTGGAGGGTTCGGTGCGTAAGTCGGGTAACAAGGTTCGCATCACCGCACAGTTGATAAAAGTAGATGATGGGTTTCACCTGTGGTCCGAGACTTATGATCGTCAGCTGGATGATATATTCGCCATCCAGGATGAGATTGCCACGGCGATTTTACAGGAGCTAAAAGCCGTACTGCTGGATGGAGCAAGCACGATAGTCGCTGCAACAAGAACGGACCTGGAGGTATACGACCTGTATTTGCTCGCCAAGCAACGCATGTATGAGCGAACGGAATTGAAGTTGCAATCAGCGGCCGATCTCCTCGATCAGGCCATTGCCAGCGACCCGGAATATGCCCCGGCCCATGCGCAGCGCGGCATAGCGACCTTGCTGCTGTCAGATACCAGTTACGGCAAAATTCCGCAGGCCGCGGCACAAGCACAAGCCAAACCTCACCTGGACAAAGCGCTGGAGTTGAACCCCGAACTTGCCGAAGCCTGGGCCGGACTGGGCCTGTATTACAACGGCCCTCCCCCGCAAGCTGAAAAGGGAATGCCCGCGCTGGAAAAAGCACTGGCGATAAACCCCAACCTGATCAATGCCGGTAATTGGCTGGTCCTGCTTTACTGGTTCACGAACCAGGCCGATAAAGCTATGGCGCTACTTGACGATATCACTGCCCGTGACCCCCTGTATAAACCCGCTTTTGGTAATCGTGTGTACCAGCTGAGCGCCATGGGCCGTCCACAAGAAGCCCGGACTTATATAGACAGCATCGAGCCTTTCATGCCCGATGCCGCGCAGATATTGCAGACCCGGGCATGGGTTGATTATTCGGAAGGAAAGGTGGCAGAAGGCCTGAAGCGGATGCAGGCCGCTTTGATAAAACAACCCGCCGACCGGGTTTTCAAAGTAAGCGTAAACGAGGGCCACTACCGAATCCAGCAATATGATGAAGTTTTCGATGATAAGTGGTCGGATTATCACATACGTTCCCTGTTCAAGCTCGGTCGCAATGAAGAGGCCTATATCGCCGCAATGGAAGTCGCGGGCGATGGCGGTGTTCAGCCATTGTTCTCGTTGTTGAACGCCACTGATCAATCTGATTTGTTGATTCGATACCTCGACAATCACTGGCCGGATCTGGATGCTTTTGAGCGCAGTGTACCGGCATCAATCTTTGGTTATCGCGAAATGGCGGATATTGCCCTTGCCTATCAACGGGCGGGTGATCAGCCACGTTTTGACGAAGCCATGAAACGACTTGATGCCGCCAGCCAACAGTCCTTATCCCAAGGTATAAAGAGTTATGACCTGCTGCTCATGCTGGCTGCATATCACGCAATGGCCGGGGCAAATGACCTTGCGGTGGCGCGCTTGGCAGAGGCGGTAGATAGCGGCATGATCATCTCAAGCAAAATCAGTGAAGAATTCCCCTATTTCCGGGAGCTGGACGGAAATCCGGAATACGAAGCCATCCAGGCCCAAATGATCAAACACCTTAACGATGAACGTCAAAAGCTCGGCCTGCCTCCCATCCAGGCATCAACCTGATTTGAAAAAAGTTGAGCTAAAGCTTAACGATCAACTTGCCCTTGTTGCCGCCGGTAAATAACAGGTTCAGGCCATCGATGGCGGATTCCAGCCCTTCGATGACATGCGAGCGGTATTTGATTTTTCCCGCCATCACGTAGGGGGTCAGTTTTGCGATCAGGGCCGGC
>JBFFWN010000115.1:0-10332 GCA_041570235.1 Lysobacterales bacterium
TGAAAATCCTGTAGGCGATAAACTCCTCGATTAAATCGTCCTGCGCGCTTTTGGACTTGTTACAGTGTGTCACCAGTTTCAGCGAATGTTGACCGGAAAAGATATTGTCATCGCCCGCAGATTGATCGAACTCGAGCTTTATGGGCGGAAAATGACAAACCCTCTTGCGGCTGTTTCCCCTGGCGCTGGCCATGACGGGAACCTCTTTCCCGTCGACTTTCAATATGAACGGAAAAGCCTGTTCGTCCTGCTTGTGCCGAAACAGGCTGCTCAACGGACCGGTCATCGTGACCTCAATGGTCGTATTATCTTCAAACAGATCCGTTGCCATGCAAGGTGAGCATACATTCAGCAACCCGGATATGATCAGCAAATATTTAAATACATTTGGCATAATTATTGATGAATATAGCAGTAATCAGGGCCCGGTGTTTTCAACGCGGGGTTGATTGAAGTATCAATCAACCCTCAATAGACCATAATATAATGCTGACGCACTGACCGGTCCGAGGTAAACATTTGTCACTCATACGTATCACGACCTTGACTTCAATGGCCATGATCGCCTTTGCCGGCAATTCGTTGTTGTGCCGGCTTGCACTCAAACAAACCGGCATCGACCCGGCCAGCTTTACCTCCATCCGCCTGCTTTCAGGCGCCCTGATGTTGTGGCTGATCGTGCAACTGAAAAGCGGCCGGTCTGAAGGTAATGGCAACTGGTTATCGGCATTTTCACTGTTCGCCTATGCTGCGGGGTTCTCTTTTGCCTACGTCAGTCTTCCGGCAGGAACCGGTGCGCTACTGCTTTTTGGGGCAGTACAGGTGACCATGATCAGCTTTGGGCTCAGTAAAGGTGAACGGCTTCACGGTTGGCAAAAGGCTGGTTTTCTGCTGGCTTTTGCCGGGTTGATCGGCCTGATGTTACCCGGCCTTTCAGCGCCGCCCCTGACCGGCTCTGTCCTGATGGTGGCGGCAGGAATCGCCTGGGGTGTTTATTCCCTGCGAGGCAAGGGCGCAGGGGATGCGACCAGGGTCACCGCCGGTAATTTTTTAAGGGCAGTACCGATCACCCTTGTGTTGAGCCTGTTGCTGTCAGGCAGGGCGAACCTGGATCAGAGCGGAGTTTTATATGCTGTTGCATCCGGCGCCCTGGCCTCCGGTGTCGGATATGCCATCTGGTACACGGTTTTACCGGCCCTGAGACACACGTCTGCGGCCAGCGTCCAGTTATCGGTTCCGGTGATTGCTGCCATCGGTGGTATCATTTTTCTCGGCGAACCATTGACGCTTCGCCTGGTGATGACATCCATTGCTATACTGGGCGGCATTGCATTGGTGATTGCGAAAAAATAAGCGGAGAATCCGACATGTCTGAACAGAAAGCTCACGGTAGTTGTCTCTGTAAAAAAGTGAATTATGAAATCACCGGTAATATGGGTGTTTTTCAATATTGCCATTGCTCGCGATGCAGAAAGGTTACCGGCAGCGCCCATGCGTCCAACCTGTTCGTGTCACCTGATGATTTCCACTGGCTGAGCGGGGAAGAGTATGTGGAGCGTTATGATCCGGAAAATACCCGCTATTTTGCCACCTGTTTTTGCAAGCATTGCGGGTCGTCTTTGCCCTGGCTGTCAAAAAGCGGAAAGGTGGTCATTATTCCCGCGGGTTCACTGGATGGCGACCCCCAGGTAAAACCAACACAAAATATTTTCTGCGGGTCACGCCCGTCATGGTATGTCCATGCCAGCGAATTGCCCGAGCATGACGAGATGCCGCCCAGAAAGCCGTGAGGGATCAAATGGTGAACAAAAGGGTTTTTTATCCGGGCGGCAAAGCTTTTTGCCGGGTTTTCTATGCGGGTTTACCCACTAATGAATCGGCATAGCCAATTCTTTTTATTACCAGGTTCGTACTTTCCAGCCAACATGACTGTGCTGTGCCACACGGTTTGAGCGGCGTACACGACGCAACAGTTGCGCCTGTTTTTCGGCCTCTGTGTAATTAGACGCATTGGCTGCCAGCCGGGTGACGGGTACCGTAACGATGGGTTTTTCTGCCTCGGTATTTCGAAGCAGGTCCCGGTAGGTCCTTCTTATCCTGTTCATCAACATTTTTTTATCTCTTTCTTTTGAATTAATTTATACAAGTTTTACTTAAATTAAATATACGCATTTATGATTGGTCAAACGTACCAATACGTTGACAATACTAGGCGTATCAACGAATAATAACCAACGGTATTTACTTCTGGTAAGTTAAGAAAAACTTAATCTATATGTCTTCTGTTCCTCTCAATGCCCTGCGTACTTTCGAAGCCGTCGCCAGCCGGCTGAGCTTTAGCCGTGGTGCAGAAGCGCTCAATGTAAGCCCGGCAGCGGTGAGTTCACAAATCCGCGCATTGGAACAGCGCCTGAATCAGACTTTGTTTTTACGCCATGGTCGCAAGGTGACGCTGACACGGGCAGGCAGAAAACTGTTGCCGGGTGTGCAGCGTGGAC
Organism: Lysobacterales bacterium; assembly: GCA_041570235.1. Lineage (GTDB taxonomy): Bacteria > Pseudomonadota > Gammaproteobacteria > Xanthomonadales > SZUA-36 > SZUA-36. The sequence goes on from JBFFWN010000115.1 coordinate 2,499, forward strand.
TGACGGAATTGCGCCAGGCATTGGAGCTGGTGACCCAGGACAGCACGGAAGGTGTGCTGAATATCAGCATGATGCCGTCTTTCCTGCAGAAATGGTTGATGCCGCGGTTATTCAGGTTCTACAGCGCAGAGCCGAATATTGACCTGCGTATCAATGCCGATAACGCCAGGGTCGACTTTGATCAAAGTGATATGCATGCTGCAGTGCGTTTTGGTCCGGGTGGATGGCCGGGTGTGGAAACCCTGAAACTGGCAGATGACTGGATTTTGCCGGTTTGCAGTAAGCGTTTGCTTAAGAAAACCGGGCCCATACCATCGCTGCAGGCCTTTCAGAAACACGAGCTGTTGTTCCTCGAAAGTGACATCTGGGAACCCTGGTTCCGGCGAGTGGGTAAAAGTACCCGGGACAGTCGCTGGTCAAACCTCAACGATTCGATCAGCGTATTGATGGCTGCAGAGCAGGGTGAAGGGATCGCATTGAGCCGCTGGTCACTGGTCGCACGCGATATCAAGGCCGGCCGCCTGGTGCGTCCCATTGATACGACGGTGAAATCGGACTGGTCTACCTACTTCGTGGCGCCTGCACATTATTTTAACCTGCCAAAGGTTGCGGTCTTCAGGGAGTGGTTACAGGATCAGTTCAATCAATTTGAATTACCCGGATAAAACCGTCTGTCACAGTCCGTTCGAATCAATTTATTTTTAAACCATGGTTAACCTGGGCCAAATGCCCTCATCATACGTTTTGCAAAGTCATTCGCTCATCAGCGGTTTATCTGGCATCATTCAGCAGAGGCCCTGGCAGGCCTTTTGATTTTTGGCTTTGCGCATCAATAAAAGATGAGGAGCGGTGATGTACCAAGAGGTATTGGCGTTCTGGTTTGATGAAATTGAACCGGAAAAATGGTGGAAGAAAGACGAGGACTTTGATGCCCTGTTGGTTGAAAGGTTTTCAGATTTACATGCACGCGCCCGTCAGTGTGAGCTGTTCGGGTGGCGCCAGACCGCACCGGGCAGGCTGGCGGAAATTATTATCCTTGATCAGTTTTCCAGGAATATGTTCAGGGACACACCTCTGGCTTTTGCCAATGATGCCCTGGCGCTGGCATTGTCCCAGGAGGCGATAGGCTGTGGTGCCGACCAGTTACTGACCGCGATACAGAGAAGCTTTCTGTATATGCCATTCATGCACAGCGAGTCCATTGAAATACATAAAACTGCGGTGGAGCTGTATCGCAAAAACGGTATCGGGAATAGCCTGGAGTTTGAACAGCGCCACAGGGCAATTATTGAGCGCTTTGGCCGCTACCCGCACCGTAACGAAATACTCGGGCGACAGTCGACCGCTGAGGAGATTGAGTTTCTCCAGCAGCCCGGTTCCAATTTCTGATCTTCACCAGGATCCAATGAGCCTGATCAGGGGAGTTTGCTAATGGAAATGCTTTCCGCGTTGGATTCGACATTTATCTACCTCGAAAGCGAACACAGTCCGATGAGCATCGGCGCCGTCTACGTGATCGATGCAAAAGACACCCCGCCGGGTTTTAGCTACGAATCATGGTTTTCACTGGTGGAAAGCCGTTTGAAGCTGTCGAAGGTGTTTCGGCAGCGTTTGGTGGAAGTGCCATTGGCGTTGTCCTACCCATACTGGATTCGTGACCCTGATTTTGATCTTTCCCGGCATCTGCTGAAGACGGAGCTACCCGGCAAGGGTGGCATGTCCGACCTGATGCAACTGGCAGCCGGCACCTGGGGGCAAATGCTGGACCGGGAACATCCCCTGTGGGACATCACCTTCGTCACCGGTGTGAACCATATAGAGGGCATTTCAAAGGGTTCTTTTGCCCTGGTGACACGCGTTCACCATGCAGCGGTCGACGGCAAGGCGAGCTCTGAAATCATGTTGGCCCTGCTGGATGTGACCGCCGAAATCCGCAAGGTGCCCGGAGAGGACACCTGGACCGCCGAGGAACTGCCATCAACGTTGGGTGTGATTACCGATTCCTGGTCACAAGCAGGCCGAAAAGCCGTTGAACTGGCGGGGTTCGTTGGTAAGGCAGCGGTCGATGTCGTCAACCTGAGAATGGATAAACGTCTTAGAAAACTGGAGCCGCCACCGAGGTTATTAAGCGCACCGGCAACCATTTTCAATCAACCGATCAAGTCCGGCCGTACATTCTGGGGCAGGAACTTTGAATTCGAACGTATCAGGGCGATACGCAAGGCGATACCCGGCGTTACCGTCAATGACGTGGTTCTGGCGATTTGCGCCGGTGGATTACGGCGATACCTGGCCAACCGGGATGAATTACCTGCCAAGCCGCTGGTGGCCATGGCGCCGATATCGGTGAGGGAGCAAGAACAGGGCACCGGTAACCAGGTGTCTGCCATGTTGGTCAGCCTGGCCACGGATGTCAGCGACCCCCTGGATCGCCTGACCTACATCCATGCCAATACACAACGTTCAAAAATACATGCAAGCGCTTTGCCGGCCAACCGGATTACCGAGTTTCTGCCGTCTGAAACGCTTGCAGCAGCAGCGCGGGTCTATACACGCACGCGTCTGGGCGGGTTTCACCGGCCATTCTTCAACGTCACGATCACCAATGTTCCCGGACCGCCCATGCCCATCTATGCCGCGGGCGCGCGCATCCATAGTGTTTTTGGCATGGCGCCTATCCTTGACGGTTTGGGGCTGATCCTCGTGATCATCAGTTATAACGGCCGAATTTCCATCGGCATCAACTCGTGCAAACAGATCGTACCCGACCCGGATAGTATGGCAGAATGTTTTGCAGACTCATTGGAAGAGTTGGAACACGCTATTGAGCGGGCAGACCCTGACAAGCTGACCGCCGCTGATGGCATGCAGACATTTTCACCGGCAAAGCGTGCAGATCCATTGAAGTCCTTTCGGGAAGCCAGCGCAGCGCTGGATAAGGCAATCGAGTCACTCGAGGTTGAAATTGACAGTGAAAAAAACCATAAAAACAAACCTGATTGATCACTCACATCGTCCATCCAAATTGCTTTTGGCGCTGGAGGGCCGGGCGGTTTATGATGCGGCCGCCATGGTGCCCTTGTTGGGATTGAAGCGTTTTCTGCCAAGGGGAGATAACCACCCGGTATTGGTTTTTCCCGGCTTCCTGGCAAGCTCCCGCTCGACCCGGCCACTTCGGCAGTTTCTCGCCGACATGGGCTACCGCGCGCACCGCTGGAAGCTGGGTTACAACATGGGGTACAGCTACAAGCTGCACTATGGTATGCGCGACCGCGTGACCGAGCTGGTGGAACGCTATGGTGAGAAAATCAGCCTGGTGGGCTGGAGTCTCGGTGGTGTGTATGCGCGCGAGTTGGCCCGCGAAATGCCCGATATCGTGCGCCAGGTGATATCCATGGGAAGTCCGTTCAGAGGCCATCCCAGTTCGAGCAACGTGCATAAGATCTTCAATATGTTTACCGAAGTGCCCTATGATGAAATGCCCGGGTCATTCCTGCAGCACATGGCCCATGCACCGCCGGTGCCAACCACCGCACTCTACACCCGTGGTGATGGCGTGGTCGCGTGGCAGTCCACCGTGGAGATATCCGACCGTTACGATGTGGAAAACATCCATGTCGGCGGCGCACATTTGGGCCTGGGTTTTAACCCGAGGGCTCTGCTGGCAATCGCCGATCGACTGGCCCTGCCGGAGGGGCAATGGCGCCCGTTCAAGCCGGCGTTCTGTTTGCGGCCGCTGTTCAGAAACTGGTACCCCGACTGGTTGGTTCATGGCGATGAAAACCCGCTGGAAGCCACGGGCTGATGCCAATTCCAGGATACCGGCCCTGGTGGCCTGGTATTGTGGAACTCAGACTCAATCACTTTAATTGTTATGAATAAAAAAATAAAAGCCATGGACCGCGGGGGTTTGCTCAAACTGGCCAGTGTTGCCTCGGTGATCACGGCGGTATCCCTTATTATCGCCAAGCTGGCTGCCTGGTCGATAACCGGCTCCGTTGGCCTGCTGGCATCGCTGGTGGATTCGGTAATGGACAGCCTTGCCTCATTGATCAACCTGTTCGCCATCCGTTATTCGCTTCAGCCTGCCGATGACACCCACCGTTTTGGTCACGGCAAAGCCGAGCCGCTTGCCGGCCTGGCGCAGGCTGCGTTTATTGCCGGTTCGGCCTTTTTTCTGATTTTTCACGCAATCGATCGCTTGCGTTACGGCCAGCAACTGGAACAGGTTGGTATCGGTATTGGAGTGATGGTGCTGGCCATTGTAATGACCCTGGTGTTACTGGTCATTCAGCGCTACGTGATCAGGAAAACCGGTTCGACGGCCATCCGGGCGGATTCACTCCATTATGTTACCGACCTTTTGACCAACATCTTCATTCTGTTTGCCCTTTACCTTGCCACCAAGGGCTGGACCTGGGCCGATCCGGTATTTGCGATAGGTGTGGCCCTCTATATTTTTTACAGTGCTTTCCAGATCGGCTACGAAGCCTTTCAGCAGTTGATGGACAGGGAGCTGCCCGAGGAGATCCTGGAACAGATTCGGGCCACCGCGATGGCGCCGCCGGAGGTTACCGGTATTCATGAATTGCGTACACGCCAGGCAGGGCAGACGCGCTTTGTTCAATTACACCTTGAACTGGATGAACGCATGTCCCTGAAGCAGGCGCACGCCATCGCCGATGAGGTGGAGGCGCATATCATGGCCTTTTTGCCGGAGACCGAAGTGATCATTCACCAGGACCCGGTGGATGATTCGGGGATACCCTATTAGTCACTCAGGGCAAGCCGGCTTGGCGCCATGTGATACAAGGAATTTACCGATTTCATCCCAGGCCTCGACGGCCTGCGGTAGTTTTGGATAGAAAATTTGCCAGATATGCAGCATGTCATCCCAGCATTGCAGCCTGGCATCCGAACCCGCTGCGCGTGCCTTGTAAACATACCGCCGGGCATCATCCAGCAACATTTCGGCCGAACTGACCTGCACCAGGGTGGGAGGCAAACCTGAGAGATCGCCAAACAACGGAGAAACCAATGGGCTCGCGGGCCGTACCTTGTAGGTCCATAAAACCCACCAGCTTTTACTGAAAGATGAAAGCGCAACCAGCGGTTTCATAAATGGCTTCAACAGGTGGTCGGTTTCAACATTTTCCTTGATGCTGGCGCCCGAGAATGTCACATCGGTCAATGGCGACAACGCCACGACAGCCTGTGGCGCGAAAAGTCCATTGTCACGTATCCATGCAATCAGGGATAAGGACAGGTTACCGCCTGCAGAATCACCGCCGATGAACAACTGCTCGATCTTTCCTGGTCCATCCGGCCCATTCTCCAGTATCCAGCGGTAGGCTGTCCGGCAATCTTCCATGCACTGGTGGTGCGAATGTTCGGGCATCATGCGGTAGTCGATTGAAAGCACGGCGCAGCCGCTGACTTCCGCAAACCTGCTGCTAATGGTGCGGTGACTTTTCGGGCTTCCCACTACAAAACCACCGCCATGCATGAACAGCACTCTGCGGCTTTTGTCAGCCCCCGGTGTAAGCACCCATTCAGCGGCTACGCCGCCCGCGTCACAGGGAATAAATTGAGCATCGTATTGAAAGCCATCGCTGATGGTATCAAAGGCCTGTCGTGCGGCCTTGATATCGTGATTTTGCAGCGCCACGGCGATTTTCAGCGCCATTTCCCTGACAGTCGCGACCGCCTGTTGAAGCTCGGGGCCAGGGCCCCCGGGCCGTGAAAACCGTTTAACCGCCTCTGTCTCAGTGGGAACGGCAAGCTCCCCGATCTTTTTGCCGCGCAGATAAAAACGCTCGAAAGCCCAGACCAACATCAGCGCTAACAAAAACCATCCTAATAGATTCATTGCTTACTCCCTGAAACCAAGTAAAATCGATACCAGTGTTCGAGGTTATTTTAAAGTAAAGTGACATGTAAAATAGCGAATTTGTTGTTATGCCCAGCCGTTACCGGGAGTTCGAAATTGTCTGAAGTGCCGATCAAAGAACCGATCTCCAAGGTTGATACCGCCTGGTTGCGTATGGAGCACCCCACCAACCTGATGATGATAAACGGCGTCATCATGATGGATGACAATCTTGATTATGAAAAACTGCTGGAGACCATCGAACAGCGTTTCCTGACTTTCAGACGATTTCGTCAAAAGGCCGTCGATGGCGCCAGGGGGGCTCACTGGGTCATTGATGAGGACTTCGATATCCGCACCCACGTGCGGCGTACTGCCTTGCCGGGTGCGGCAGACAAGGCCGAGTTGGAATTGCTGGTGTCTGAAATGGCCAGCACGCCGTTGGATATGTCACGTCCCCTCTGGCAGTTTCACGTGGTTGAAAACTATGTTGACGGCCCCGTTATCCTGTCGCGCATCCATCATTGTATCGCCGATGGAATCGCGCTTGTACAGGTCTTTCTTTCGCTGACCGACCCCACACCCGAAAGCCGGACATCGGCGCGTAAACCGGAAGTCTGGAAAAAACGCAGGGCGCAGGAGGCCGCAGTGTTTCAGCGCTTGCTGGAACCTGCCCGTGATGGCCTGGACATGGCCACACACGTTGGTCAGCGCCTGATCGAGGAGGGCGGCAAAATAGCCCAGAATCCCGCAATTGCCGGCAAATATGCCGTCGAGGCCGGAGAAATTGTCAAGGAGTTGGTGAATTCTTTGACACTGGAAAATGATCCTGTCACCCGTTTCAAAGAGCGGCTGGGAACCCGTAAGCAGGCTGCCTGGGCTGAACCGCTGGACCTGAACGAGGTCAAGGCTGTCAGCAAGGCGTTTGGCTGCACGGTCAATGACGTGCTGATTGCGGCGGTCACAGGTGCTTTCAGAGACTACATGATCTCCGTTGGTGATGATCCGGAAACGCTGCAGGATATCCGCGCCACGGTGCCGGTAAACCTTCGTCCTCTTGAGCATGCGCTTGAACTGGGCAATCATTTCGGACTGGTGTTTCTGTCGCTGCCATTGAGTATGGATAACCCGCTGGAAAGGCTTTACGCGGTTAATGAACGCATGGTTGAGCTGAAGACATCCAAGCAGGCTGCGGTAACACTGGGCTTCCTGGGCGCCCTGGGTATGGGGCCATCGGCCTTGCAAAAGCCGGTGCTGGACCTGCTCAGTCAAAAGGCCACGGCTGTTTTAACCAATGTGCCGGGGCCGCAAAAGCCCCTGTACCTGGCCGGCTCGCGAATGAAAGAAATGATGTTTTGGGTGCCGCAAAACGGCAACATCGGCCTTGGTATCAGCATCCTCAGCTATAACGGCAAGGTGTTTTTCGGCCTGATCAGCGACTACCGTCTGCTGCCGAACCCTTCTGAAGTCATCAACCGATTCAGTAAGGAATTCGAAAAGCTCCTGTACCTGGGCATGATGCTGCCTCTTGAGGGCCGGCCCGATCCTGAAGCGGCAAAGGTGCTCTTGGATAGCATGCCGAAAGACATTTAAGCTATTGTTGCGATAGCAGCCGTCATTCCGGAAATGCGAATAGCATTAACCGGGACCTCTATCAGTTTAACTTGTCCATAAGAAAATGGAGTCCTGTTCAGGTGGCTTCGAAGAGAATAGTGCGAGCGTCAGCCGCGCTACAGGTACTGCTCCCTCGGTAATTGCTCCTGCATTACTCTACCTCCTGCATCCCTGCAGTCGAGGGACACGGCGTGAACCCATCCATGGGGCCTCGTCCACAAACTTCCTCGGCAATTGCTCCTGCATTGCTCTACCTCCTGCGTCCATGCAGTCGTGTTTGTGACGGTCCCTGGGAGCAGTACCTGCATCCCGGCTCTAAATCATCAATTCTAACGAATCATTTGCACCCAA
>JBFFWN010000116.1:0-10309 GCA_041570235.1 Lysobacterales bacterium
ACTGCAACCTGTACGAAACCATATCAACCCACAACCTGAGTGGTATGCCATTGAATCGCCCGATGCACTGGCGATTGAACTCACAACAACTTAAATATTGGTGGTCTGGTGGGTGTCAGGTTTCTTTGCCGGCCCGCTGAACGAATAGAACGAAGACACCCACACTTTACCCATAGAACGAAGACACCCACACCTCACCCAGCAGAATAAGCTCTCAAAATACAACTCTGCCCACTGAGTATGGCATTATCATCACGCTTCAGTTAAATTCGACATTCAGACCTGCATATATGTATGAAAAACAGAATAAATTGAGCAGGGACGTAGCTGAGCAACTAAACTAGTTCACAATTGGTAGATGAGATGGTTAAAACGATAACCATGTAATCTACACGCTGTGCATTGCGAGAATTTTTAATCCCAGGGGTTTTGTATATTGAGTTTTTTCGACGAACTAAAACGCCGTAACGTTATACGCGTGGGTATTGCCTACGTAGTGGTTGCATGGCTTATTCTGCAATTTGCCGACGTGGTGTTGAACAATATCGAAGCGCCCGGCTGGGTATTCCAGGTGATCATGCTGATATTGGCCATCGGCTTGCCGTTAGCGTTGATCTTTGCCTGGGCTTTCGAGATGACACCCGAGGGTTTGAAAAAGGAAAAGGACGTCGACCGCAGCCAGTCGATCGCACCACAGACCGGCAAGAAGCTGAGCAACACCATCCTGGTCCTGATGGCACTGGCCATTGCCTATCTGCTGTTCGACAAATTCTCAGCCCCCGCACAACCGGGGACAGACCACTTTTCTCAGCAATCTTCCAACCAACCCATTGGCGCCAATGAGAAAAGTGCTCTGTCCCCAGTCGAAGCCATCACCCAAGTCAATTCCGCCATCAGCCGTCAATCCATCGCCGTGTTGCCATTCGATAACCGCAGCCGCAATGTCGATGACGAATACTTCACCGAAGGCATCCACGATGACCTGCTGACCAGCCTTGCCCGAATTGCCTCGCTGAAGGTGATTTCGCGCACCTCGGTAAGCCAGTACAAGGATACTGAAAAGACCATTCCCCAAATTGCAGCAGAATTGGGCGTGGCCACGGTGATGGAAGGTGCGGTGCAGCGTTCGGGAAACACCGTGCGAATCAATGTGCAGTTAATAGACGCCAATACCGACGAACACCTATGGGCGGAAATCTTCGACCGCGAAATGACCGCTGAAAACCTCTTTACCATTCAAAGCGAGATATCACAAAAGATCGCCGATGCCCTGGAAGCGACGCTTTCACCTGAAGAATCACAGCGACTGAATGATTTCCCAACGCAAAGCATGGAAGCCTATAACGCCTATCTGCGTGGCCGGCAGTTACTGCCGCAGCGCAACGCCAAAGGCCTGGAACAGGCCCTGGAAGCTTTCGGCGAGGCGGTGAAATTGGATCCGAATTTCGCACTGGCCTGGGTTGGCATCGCCGATAGCGCAACCCTGTTGAGAACACATGGTTCAATTGATCCGGTAAAACAGGTTGAAATGACGAAAAATGCGGTCGGGCGGGCGCTGGAAATCGACCCAACCCTTGGTGAAGCCTGGGTTTCCCAGGGCGCCCTGTTTGAAGCCATTGGCCAACATCAACAGGCCGAAACATCATACAGGCGTGGTATCGAGCTGAGTCCCAATTACGCAACGGCCTACCAGTGGTACGCAGAGCTGATCGACAACACCAACGACAGGCTTCAGGAATCGCTCACGCTTTTTAATAAAGCGGCACAACTGGATCCGCTTTCAGCCATCATCAAACAGGGTATTGCTGACCTCTATGCCCGCATGGGCCGGTACGTCGAATCAGAAGCCGCCTACAAACAACTGTTGGCTGCCTACCCGGATTTTGCCTCGGGCATGGGCGGTATGGCATGGGCCCTTTACAGTGGGGGCCTTGGCAAACTCGATGAAGCCATCATTCTCAACCAGGCTGCCCAGCGGGTCGATCCGGGAAGGTTTGGCTCGCTGGCGGGCGAGCATTATTATTGGTCCAGCCTGGGTGACTTCGAAAGCGCACAGCTTGTTTATCCAAAAATGGAAGCGCTGGATGCCCAGAACGAGCTTTTACCTCGTGTCAGGGCCAGGCTGGCCAGGCTGCAGGGCCGCTACGCCGCTTCAAAAGAAGAGGGGCTATTCCTTGCGCGTAAAACCAATAGCCGGGGTGCGCAAAGAGCCTCTTTTAATGTATTGGCCCGGTCTGGAGCCTTTGAACAAGCTCGCGAAATCTTATCCAAATACGGACCTCGATATTTTGAGCCTGAACAGTGGCCGGACATTTTGAATGAGGGTAATGATAATACCTGCATCGCAGGCCTGACCCTGTTACGCACCGGTGATGAACAGCTGGGGAATGATTTGCTCACCTATTCGGCCAATTACTGGCAACAGACAGCGCCGCTTTATATTCTGCATGCTGACAGGTATCCAAGCTGGGAGTGTTTCGCCTATCTCGGAGAAGTTGAAAAATCCCTGGATGCGCTGGAAATTTCATTGGAACACCAGCATGAGCTGCGTCGTTGGCTACTCCATCTCGGCGACCCCGAATTGCGCATGATCCGGGAGCACCCGCGATTTGCCGCCATGGACGAGAAAGCCCGGGCCGAGCTGAAACGCCAGCGCGAACACCTTGCAGAATTGGGGGTTGAGGCCAGCCAATGAGCTTTTTTGAAGAACTCAAACGCCGCAATGTGATCCGGGTAGGCATTGCCTACGTTATCGTCGCCTGGTTGATCATGCAGTTCGCGGACGTGGTGTTGAACAATATTGAGGCGCCTCAATGGGTTTTTCAGGCCATCATGCTGGTGCTGGCAATCGGGCTGCCATTGGCACTGTTTTTTGCATGGGCCTTTGAGATGACGCCTGAAGGTGTCAAACGCGAGTCTGAAGTTGACCGGTCACAATCCATCGCCCCGCAAACCGCGCGCAAGATGGACCGGAACATCATCATCGCATTGACGCTGGCGCTGGCTTACTTTGCCTATGACAAATTCTTTGCATCGGTACAGGACAGCCCGCCTCAATCAACCCCGGCGGTTGCTGAAACATCGGCGCCGGAAAAGCCGTTACCAGCGGAGCTGACCCCTGCAGAACCAGTGGGTTCCGTGAATGCTTCAGTGACCCCGGTTGGTAACGCCAACCCGGATGAAAAATCCGTCGCCGTATTGCCGTTTGTGAACATGAGCGATGACAAGGACAACGAGTATTTTTCCGATGGCATATCAGAAGAACTGCTCAATGTGCTGGTACGCATCAAGGGCTTGCGTGTGCCATCACGCACATCCTCTTTCACCTTTAAAGATAGCAACAAAAAACTGATAGATATCGGCAGGGAGCTGCAGGTCGATCACATCCTTGAAGGCAGTGTGCGTAAAGCCGGTAACCGTATCCGGGTGACCGCGCAGTTGATTGAGGTGAATACCGATACCCACGTCTGGTCAGAGACTTATACGCGTCAACTGGATGATATCTTCGCGGTGCAGGATGAAATCGCACAGGCCATTGTCAGCGCACTCAAAGTCACGTTAGCCGGCAATGAAGAGGCTACAGCGGGGAGTAATTCAACGGATAACGTGGAGGCCTATAACAAATACCTGCTGGGCGGACATTTATGGAGTAAACGTTCATCGGAGTCTCTGCTTGCAGCAATCAAACCGCTGAAAGAAGCGGTTGAAATGGATGCCGGTTTCGGTAAGGCTTGGGCCGCCCTGGCAGCTGTCTATGTGCTGATACCGGAATACAATGCAGGTTCGATTGATCAATACATACCGCTGGCCCACCAAGCCGTTGAAAGAGCGCTGGCTATCAACCCGGATTCCGCCCGGGCCTTAACCACCTCTGCCTATATTAAATTCTTGTATGACTATGATTTAAAGGGTGCTCACGCTGACATAGAAAAAGCCATTCAAATTGAACCGGGATATGCCACAGCGCACCAATGGTACGCTGAGTTATTAGCCGCAGAGGGGCAAATCGATGCAGCACTTGACGAACTCCGCATTGCCCGCCGGTTAGATCCACTGGCGCCGGTCATACCTCATGTTATGGGATGGATTTTAATGCATACCAGTCGCATGGATGAGGCTTATACCTATTATGACCAGGCCCTGGAAATAGACCCGCACTACGGGAGCTCCATCATCAACCTGGCAAACCTTGACGTGATAAACGGTCGATATGACCAGGCCCGCGCCCGTTACCAAGAATATGCAAACCTTGCGGAGTACGACCCGGCCACTGACCTGGCCGTTATTGATGCACTTGAAAACCCGGAACTGACTGGTCATGCACTAAGCCTCATAGAGCAGGATCCGGCCATCGCTGACGGGGCGCTAGGCAAAGCCTTGCTGCTGATGCTGTTGAACAAGCCGGAACTCGCACTGGACAATCTCGAAAAGGGATTCGCACAGGGCGACTCCTATGCGATTCACATGAAGCGCGTGAATATCTACGATCCCTTGCATGACAACCCGCGCTTCCAGGCCTTGCTGAAAAAGATGAATCTGTGGCCATGAACCTGTTTGCAGAACTCAAGCGCCGTAACGTCTTTCGGGTGGGCATAGCCTACCTGGTTGTTTCCTGGTTTTTGCTACAGATTATCGATGTGGTGATCCCTATCCTGATCCTGCCGGATTGGGTTGCCCGCTTGATCTTTTTGTTATTGGCGGTAGGTTTTATTCCCGTTTTAATCGCCGCCTGGGCATTTGAGCTGACCCCGGATGGCTTAAAAAAAGAAAAAGACGTCGACCGTAACCAATCCATCGCTTCGCAGACGGGCCATAAACTGGATCGCACCATCATCGTGGTGCTGGCACTGGCGCTGGCTTATTTCGCCTATGACAAGTTTTTCGCCCCGGCGCCGAATGCATTGCCATCTGCGACAACCGGACTAAGCACAAGCACACAAAGTCCTGCTACCTCTGAACCTGTGACGGAAGCGGCCCCCGATGAAAAATCCGTCGCCGTATTGCCCTTCCTCAACATGAGTGATGATGAGGATAATGAATATTTCTCCGACGGTATTTCAGAAGAATTACTCAATGTGTTGGTGCGCGTGAAGGGCCTGCGTGTTCCATCGCGCACTTCCTCGTTCACCTTTAAAGGCAGCACCAAGAAACTGGCGGAGATTGGCAAGGAACTGCAGGTTGATCATATTCTGGAAGGCAGCGTGCGCAAATCCGGTGATCGCATCCGCGTCACAGCGCAGTTGATCAAGGTGAATTCCGATACCCACCTCTGGTCGGAAACCTATACGCGTGAACTGGATGATATCTTCGCGGTGCAGGATGAGATCGCCCAGGCGATTGTCAGCGCGCTCAAAGTCACCTTAACCGGAAGCGACCAGGCACAGATTCAGTCCCGCTCCACTGACAGTGTAGAGGCATACAATAAATACCTGCTTGGCCGGCACCTTTGGAATCAACGTAGTCCTGCATCACTGCTCGCCAGTGTTGAGCCGCTCAATGAAGCGATAGCACTTGACCCACAATTCGGGCGTGCCTGGGAGGCGTTGGCGGATGCGTATGTACTCATCCCTGAATACCGTGCCGGAAACATGCACGATTACATACCATTGGCGCACGATGCTATCAGCAGGGCCCTTGCCATCAACCCGCAATCCGCCCGTGCGCTAACCACCTCGGCCTATATCAAGTTCATGTATGACTATGACTTCGAGGGTGCTACGGCGGAATTCAAGCAGGCCATTAAAATCGACCCGGGTTATGCGACGGCGCACCAGTGGTACGGTGAGTTATTGGCGGCCGAGCGCAAGCTGGATGCCGCGCTGGAGCAGCTCAAGCTGGCGCGAGTGGCCGATCCGTTAGCGCATATCATGCCGCATGACATGGCGTGGTTTTTAATGTGGACCGACCGGCGTGATGAAGCCTATCAATATTTCCGGGAGTCGATGAAATTAAACCCGAATTTTCAGAATGGTTTTATGAACCTGGGGTTGCTTTATCTGATGGATGGCAACTTTGATTTAGCCCGCGAAAACATAGGCAAGGCCCTGTCAACCAATCATGTATATTCCGACATCTATCTTCCCTTCATCGATGCCATGGAAAACCCGGCATTAAGGGCAAAAACAGTTGAATTGGTGTTGGCGGAAAGCAAATTTGAGAATGGCGTAAATGGAAAAGCCCGAATGCTGATGTTTCTGGGTGAGCCGGAACTCGCCATGGATCACCTCGAAATGGCCATGGAAGTTGGTGACCCCTATGCGGTCCATTTGAACCGCGTAAGTGTTTTTGACCCCTTGCGCGATAACCCCCGCTTCCAGGCTTTGCTGAAAAAGATGAATTTGTTGTCGGAATAGGCGGAAAGTAGAAAGAAAGTAGAAAGAAGACACCCACGCTTCACAGTAGAAAAGTAGAAAGAAAAGATTGAAAGGAGACACCCACGCCTAGATAAGAAATAGAAAGAAGACACCCACGCTTCACCAAAGTAGAAAGAATAGAAAGAAGACACCCACGCTTCACCGATCCGAAAGGAAACAGCCGAGGCCAGAGTAAAGGGATGGAATTTTACTCTGCCTCTTTACTCTGACCCCAATCCTCCCGGACAATCTTTTGGCATTTGTTCGCGAAACAATTATGCTTAGCAGCAATAGTGGAAATAAAGAAGCCAGCCCTTGTCATTATTCAGTGAACTTAAACGTCGAAACGTATTCAAGGTAACGATTGCCTATATCGTGGTTGCCTGGCTGGTTGCGCAGGTTTTGCAACTGATCTTTGAAAGTTTTGGAACACCCGACTGGGTCATGAAAACTGTGCTGGTGTTGATGGCCGTGGGTTTGTTGTTCGCGATGTTTTTTGCCTGGGCTTTCGAGATGACGCCCGAGGGTTTGAAGAAAGAAAGCGAGGTAGACCGGAACCAATCCATCACGCCTCAAACCGGTAAAAAGTTGAATAACCTGATTGTTACCGTCATGGCTCTGGCCCTGGTTTATTTCGTCTATGACAAGTTCGTGCTGTCGACGGATCGAGATGCTGCACTGGTCGAGGCCACGACACAGGCTGTGACTCAAGTCGCTGACACCGAAGGCGCCGACCTGAAAGCGGATGCATCGATCGCCGTGCTTCCCTTTGTAAACATGAGCGACGATGCCAGCAACGAGTATTTTTCCGATGGTTTGTCGGAGGAGTTGCTCAACCTGTTGGCCAAGATACCCGAGTTGCGTGTCATCGCCCGCACGTCATCTTTTGCCTATAAAGGCAGCAATACAAAGATTGCTGATGTGGCTCGTGAACTTGACGTTGACCATGTACTGGAAGGCTCAGTACGCAAGGCCGGCAACAAGGTGCGGATTACGGCTCAGTTGATCCTGGCCCGTGACAGCTCGCATCTTTGGTCGGAGACTTACGATCGCTCGCTCGACGACATTTTTGCGATCCAGGATGAAATTTCCGCTGCGATCGTTGCTGCCCTTAAAGAAAATCTTGGTATAGAAATCCCCACTTCCGAGCTTGCCCGGGAATCGATTGATCCCGGCGCCCACAATGAATTTCTGTTGGGTGTTTACAACATGGAAGAGCGTACGAAAGATTCACTTGAATCTGCAATCAAGCATTTTGAACAGGCAATCGAAATTGAAGCGGACTACGCGGCCGCACATGCCCGCCTTGCGATGACATTTGACTTACTACCATTTTATTACGTTGATCTGAATCGAAACGAGTACTATGAAAAGGCGTTACCACATGCTCAGCGGGCCATGGAGCTTGCGCCTGACACTTGGGAAGCCAACCTGGCCATGGGGTTAAACCTTTGGACAAGATCCATTTTGTTTGGAGACGATTTGGATAATGCCATCCCCTATCTCGAAAAGGGGCTTGAACTCAATCCAAGCTACGGTCCCACCTACTCCTGGCTCTCAGGCATGCAGAGGAGGAAGGGGGATTACGAGGGTGGACATGCAACATTGGAGGCGGGACTTAAGGTCGCGCCGCTTGACCGTGTTCTTTTGGGCAGTATCGCCAACTCCTATATATACCAGGACAGGTTTGATGAGGCAGAGAAGGCGATAGAACGGTTGATGGACATTGCCCCTGAAATGGCCCTTCAGCATGCTGCAACGCTCGCCACCAGGCAGGGACGCTGGGCGGATAACGCGATATCACTGATTCATTACTTGTCACTGGCGCCGACAAAAAGTAGTTATTGGACCCGGCGAATTGTCTCAGAAGACCTGGGCTTGCCCGAAGAAGCACTGACCATTGGAGAACAGGATTCCAATTATCGGGTGTATATCATATTGGGACAGCCGCAGGAGGCAATAAAAAGAGCCCGGGACGATCTCGAAAGCGAGCCAAATCTGGGTAATAAGTGGCTACTGGGCACCATGCATGCGATGTCCGGGGAAATGGAATCTGCTCATACTTATTTCGAAGCCGTGATGGCAGATTCCGAAAACCTGGATGAATGGCTTCCTTCTTCTGGTCAGATCGCGGCGCGCGTGGCGGTGGGGGACATGGAGGGCGCCCGGTTTGCGGTGCAACTGGTGGATAAAGAAATTGATGTCAGAAGGACTGCTGGTATTGACGTTGCCCCCGATTATTTGAATATAGGCTACGCTCACTATCTCATCGGTGAGAAAGAAGTAGGCTTGGCCGCGCTTACAAGAGTGGTAGAGTTGGGGTTTTATGTACCGGTCTTCCAGGCCTACCTGAAAGAACTGCGGAGCGATCCTGCTTTTGCACCCTTACTTGAAAAACAGTGGGCAAAACAGTCAGTGGAACGCGAGAAATTTCTCGCGGTCATGTGTGGCCTGGATAACCCGGCGCCAAATTTTTGGCGGCCGAGCGAACGCGCGTGTGAATGATTTGAAGTAACTGATTTAAAATAAGACACCCACGCACTCAGGCAACAGGTGAAAGAAGACACCCACGCCTTATCAATTGTCCTACAAGTCACAGAGCAGTTTTGCCCTACTGGCGCCAGCCAGGTGAGTCTAAACTGCCCATATGCCACAACCCAGAAAACGCCAGGTCTCACTCGAAGACACACCGTATTATCACTGTATCTCGCGGTGCGTAAGACGCGCCTTCCTGTGCGGCAAGGACGCGACAACCGGTTTTGACTTTGAACACCGGCGGCAGTGGATTGTCGACCGCATCAAACTACTGTGTTCCGTATTCGCCGTTGATCTGTGCGCCTACGCAGTCATGAGTAACCATTATCACGTCGTGATCCGTATCAACCAGGATCAGGCAGAGACATGGTCCGACCGCGAGATCGCTGAACGCTGGATGCAAATCTTTACCGGGCCGATGTTGATGCACCGCCATTTAAACGGTGAAGCCCTAACCACTATGGAGTTGGAACAGGTAGCTGAGCTGATACGTTCCTGGCGCAAACGCCTATTCAGTATTTCCTGGTTCATGCGCTGTATCAATGAGCCTATCGCCCGCCTGGCGAATGCAGAGGACGACTGCACCGGTAGATTCTGGGAAGGCCGTTTCACCTCCCAGGCCTTGTTGGATGTGCGGGCGGTGTTGGCCTGCATGACTTACGTCGATTTGAATCCGATACGCGCTGCGACGGCAAAGACACCTGAGCAATCAGCGTACACCTCGATCCGTGAACGTATTGTTGATGCGCATGACACTCCGTTACTCCGCTTTTCCAATCAGTCAGAGGATGGCATACCATTCAAGTTTAAAGATTATCTGGAGTTGGTAGACTGGGCGGGCAGGGCGATCAAAACGAATAAGCGGGGTTATATTCCCTCCGGAATGCCACCGATACTGACCCGCCTGGGGATGCAGGCGACGCCAGTACTTGCCTATCTTGTAAAACAGGAGAAACACACGCCTGTCGCGCTTGGCCCGGTAAGCATGCTGAGGGCCTTTGCCAAATCGGTGGGACGACAGTTTATTAAAGGCCAGCCACTTGGAAAGCGGCTTTGTCCGGAACGGGCCTGAAAGGCCAAACAGCTTGAATCTGGACTAAGCCTGGAAAATCAGCCCTGGGTGATATCACCCCCCACTAAAACATCTCCAATCAAGCCATTTTGGGCTAGTCACTTTCAAAGTGGCAGCATACGTTTGGTTGGTAATGAGTAATTTCCGTTGTGTTCGGGCCAATTTGGTTTGGGAAAGCCGTGGCTGTCTTCTTTCCTTTTTTCTTTTTGGGTGTCTTTTTTCTTATTGTGATTCAGAAACTTGCGCCGCGACGCACTTTTCACTAGAATGCGCGCAAGTATTGATGGGTGCCTTGAACCATTCCTTTCGTCTGAACGGTCTTTCTGTAACCTGAATTAAAATTTGTGCA
>JBFFWN010000117.1:0-10289 GCA_041570235.1 Lysobacterales bacterium
ACGCGCGCCGCGGATATTTTCCAGGCAGGCAATCTGGTCGGGAAATACCACGGCCACCAGGTCTTCCGCCTGGTTTCTTTGCCATTGCGGCGGCAGCTTTTTGCCGTTCCTCATGCGCTGGACCGCAAGCGCCACGGTGGCGTTCCAGCGCCATTGCAGCTCGAACATGGGTGCATCGAGCAAAGCCTGGATCAGCACGTCACGCACCGTTTCCCTGTTCAGGTAGTTGACGACATCCGCGATTTCGAAACTGTGGGTCTCACCCAATGACAAAATGAGCGAGTCCTCCAGCGCGGAGGCCTGCAACTCAAAATTGAACTGGCGGCAGAAACGCTTGCGTAATGCCAGGCCCCATGCGCGCATCAGGCGCGAACCGAACGGCGCATGCACGACGAGGTGCATGTCACCGGAATCATCGAAAAAACGCTCCATCACGATCTGCTTCTGGGTGGGCAAACACCCCAGCGCCTGGTTTGAGGCGTCCAGGTATTCAAGCAGCTGGGTGGCGGCAACCGCATGAATCCCCTGTTCGGAAAGATTTTCTATTATTGATGTAGCATCATGTTCAATAAGCCTGTTTTGTATATATTCCCGCAAATCTGACACTGCCCGCGATAGTTCGTTGCTACGCCCCGGGCGATCACCAAGCCAAAAGGGAATATTGGGTGGCTGACCATGTGCATCCTCCACCAGTACTCTCGAGGCTTCAATTTTGATAATGCGATAACTGGTATTACCCAGCTGAAAAATATCACCCGGACTACTTTCAAAAGCATAGTCCTCATTCAGGGTTCCAATGCGATAGCCCTGGGGCATCATGATGACCTCGGAATCAAAATGGTCAGGTATCGCCCCACCGTTTTGCAAGGCCGTCAAACGCGCTGCAGGCCTGGCCCGTATCTGGCCGTTGATCGCGTCATGGAACAACAATGCCGCACGCCTGCCTCGCCGGCTTGCATAGCCTTCCGCAAGCATGCGCACCACACCCAGAAACTGCTCTTTTGTTAACTCACGATAAGGCCATGCGCCACGCACCATGTCAAACAGTTGTTCTTCCGGCCAATCACAGGCGGCAACTTCCGCCACCAATTGCTGGGCCAGCACGTCCAGTGGCGCATCCGGGATGGTGATTTCATCCAGACCGCCCGATTGCAGCGCCAATTGCAGCGCCACACATTCCACCAGGTCATCCCGGCTCAGGGGGAACAACCGTCCCTTGGGGGTTTCACCCACACCATGGCCGGAACGTCCCACACGTTGCAAAAGCGCAGCGATGCTTCCGGGTGTGCCCAACTGGCAAACCAGGTCCACGTGACCAATATCGATACCCAACTCCAGGGACGCTGTCGCCACGAGAGCCTTTAGCCTGCCGGACTTGAGCGCCTGCTCGGCTTCAAGGCGATGCTTACGCGATAAACTGCCATGGTGCGCGGTGACCGCGTCTTCACCCAGGCGTTCGGCCAGGTGGCGTGCAAGCCGCTCGGTCAGGCGGCGTGTATTGACAAATATCAGCGTGGTCTTGTGCTCATTGATGTAATTGACCAGTCTTGTATAGATTTCCTCCCACACCTCGTTGGGGAGCACCGGCGACAGTGTTGAATCCGGCATTTCTATGCAGATGTCCATATGCCGTTTATGTCCGGTATCGACGATGGTGCATGGCTTGCCGCCACTCAGGTAGTTGGCAATTCTACTGATCGGCTTCTGCGTGGCCGACAGGCCAATACGTGACGCGCTGTAGCCACACAGGGCATCCAGGCGGGCCAGCGACAGGGACAGGTGACTGCCACGCTTGTTGGCTGCCAGCGCGTGAATCTCATCTACGATCAGCGTGGAAATGCCACTGAGCATATTTCTGCCGGATACCGATGTCAGCAGCAGGTACAATGACTCGGGCGTGGTCACCAGGATATGCGGCGGTTGCTTGCTCATTTTTGCGCGCTCACCCGGCGGTGTATCGCCGGTACGCACCGCAGCCCGAATCCGGTGAGGCTTCAACCCGGAAGACTTCAGTTCATCTGCAATACCCAGTAACGGCGCCTGCAGATTTTTTTCAATATCATTTGAGAGCGCCTTCAATGGCGACACATACAATACATAAACCTTGTCTTCGAGCACCATCTGCTGGCTCTGCACCACCAGCTCATTGATCGCACACAGAAACGCAGCCAGTGTTTTACCACTGCCGGTGGGCGCCGCGATCAGTACCCGCTTGTCGCTAATAATTTTCGGCCAGGCCTGGCTTTGAACAGCCGTGGGAGAATCAAAAGCATTTTGAAACCATCCACTGACTGACGTATGGAATTCACCCGGCAGGCCTGTCTCGGTATGTTCTTCAGACATATATCAATTGTAGTCGAGACATTCTCAAAAACCGAGAATACATGGCATTCTTTCCCCGACAGTTGGCTGTGACCATTGCCCTGCGCGCAGTCCTGTGTCCGCCCGCAGCTGTCCGGCGCCAGTCCCAGCAATACTGATTAAATACACCAATTAGAACCCCGGAAGATTTTCAATTTCAGCAGCGCTCAGGTTGAGCGGTTTCCAGTTTGCTTCAAACAGCAGCCAGTCACCACCCGAATTTATCCAGGCCGTATCGACCTCAAATATTTGACCACGTTCGGGTAACAGCCCACCGCCACCGGTGATCAGTATTTTGAAATGGGCGGAGGCCTGGTCTTGTCCGGTTTCTTTAACAAATATGGGGAAAAATTGCGCCTGCAGGCGACGGTTCTCATTGATCTGTAAGAGCATGAAGCGGTGGAACTCGCGACGATCCATCGTTCCCTGCTGGCCTTTAAAGGTGTCGGCGATGTAGTCCATGAATTCGAAATGCTGGCCCTCTTCGGCAGCCACCTCCATGTTGCGCAAAGTCGCAATGATCTGCTGCTCGACGCTGACTTCCCCGCCGCATCCTGCAAGCAGAATGAATATCCACCACGCGGCAGCAAAACGCCTCATTCGCCTTCAGCTGTTCTCTTCAAGATAGTGTTCCAGCAAATAGGATGACACTATGATCAGATCATGCTCCGTGACCAGGCCTACCAGTTTGCCGTCATCCACCACGGGCAGACAGGCCACCTCGGCCTCGCGCATCAGGCGGATGGCCTCGACGGTACTGGCATTCGAACTGACGGTCACGGGGTTAATGGTCATGATCTCTTTTACCGTAACCTTATTGTCACCGCCTATCCTGCCTGTCGCGACCAGGTGTAACAACGCCCTGTGTGATACCAGGCCCACCAGTTCGCCATCGTCACCTTCCACCGGAATATGCCTGACATGCCGCCAATCCATCAGGGTGGCTGCAAAATCGACAATATCCGCGGGTCGAACCGTATAAAGGTCAGTCGACATGAACTGCGATACCCTCAGGTAGCTCTCACGCCAACTCTGGTGCTCACTGAAACCAGCCAGTCTCCATTCCGCCACCGGCTTGCCGGTTTTCTGTTGCTCGACCATGCTGCTCACGAGGCTGCGCAAACGCTGATCCTCGGTGCCCCTGCCCCGCATCTTGTTGATCGATTCCAGCGCCCAACGCGCACCGTTCCTCCTCGACTCCACACGCTCGCGCAACACCCCCAGGTACTTGTCGCTGTCCGCCTGACAGATGCCGTATTTTTTCAGGCCATGCTGGGCCAGCGGGATCAATTCGTTCAGGATCAGCTCACGGGCCGGCATATGGGTATCACCAAACCAGTTCATCTGTGCGCGTATGCCGGCCCTGGCTGCCGCTGTGAAATTGGCCTTAACATCGTCAAAGGTGATGTGATCACGCACGTCTTCATATTTATCCGCCATGCCTGCCATCATGCCGACAAAGAACGCCGTATTGGCAATTTCATCAAGCACGGTTGGCCCGGACGGGATGACGCGGTTTTCAATTCGCAAATGGGGAATGCCGTTATGTACACCGTAACAGGCACGGTTCCAGCGGTAAACGGTGCCATTATGCAGGCACAGCGCTTTGAGTTTTGGCGCTATGCCCTGCGCCACCATGGCCAACGGGTTATCCTCGGTTTCGGTTGTCAGTATCACCCTGAACCGGGCGATATCTTCCTTGAAAATTTCGGTCACCGATTCGTCGACCCAATGATTGCCAAAATGTACGCGTGGTTTTAAGCCCCTGCTCTGATGGGTGGCCGAACGGGCATCCACAGAATATTCAAAGACCGAAATTCGGGTTTCGTGCCACAGTCGCTTACCCAACAGAATAGGCGAATTGACCGCCGCGGCCATCAACGGTCCGGTAACAACCTGGGCAATGTTGTACAGACGGGCAAAGTCTTCGGGGCTGACCTGGAAATGCACCTGGAAACTGGTGTTACAGGCTTCCAGCATCAGGTTGTCATGCTTGACGATCAGTTGATCGATGCCGTTGATGGTGAATTGCAGATCATTGCCGCGCAATGCCATTATGGCGTCATTCAGGGCATGGTAACGTGCTATCGGCACCATTGAATCCAGGCCAAGGTTGGCCTTGGTCAGAGTCGGCAAGATACCAACAAGCGCAATTTCACTGTTGCATTTTGCAGCGCCCTCACGCGCCTTGGCGTAGACTTCCTGGGCCTCGGCTTCCATCCGGCTGAGGCAGTCCGAATGAAATTCCTGTACCGACAGGTTGGCCTCAATATTGAACAGTCCAAGCTCGTGTGTGAAACGTTCATCATTGAT
This sequence comes from Lysobacterales bacterium, assembly GCA_041570235.1. Lineage (GTDB taxonomy): Bacteria > Pseudomonadota > Gammaproteobacteria > Xanthomonadales > SZUA-36 > SZUA-36. The sequence goes on from JBFFWN010000117.1 coordinate 4,675, forward strand.
CTGCTCCAGCACGTCCAGCGCCGTCAGCGTGGGCTGACAGGCTTCGTTGATCAGGAACATTTCCTGCTCTGCGCCGATCCGGCTGACACCGGACTCAACCATGCCTTTGTCGAGCATGGCTTCCAGCGCCCTGACCTCCTCCAAGAGCGACCTCATGAATGCCTGCTGACGGGCTTCGCTTGCAAATTCCTCGATGTTTTGTTCACCCATCAAACCGCGCCTCAATGATATATTTACCAAGAATAATAAACACAGGCACAGGGGTCGGCAAATAAAAACGCCAAAACATCAGCGTTAAGTTAATAATCATGGACAAATTATGGTTAAATATTGATTGATCGTACATCCCAAGACATATCATTGTAATGAGAGGCTAAAGATGGAAAAACCCTGGCTGAACAGTTATCCACCGGGCGTACCGGAAACCATAGACCTGAGCGAATTCAACTCGATCGTTGATGTGCTTGAGCAAAGTTGCAACAAGTACAAAGACCGAATGGCTTACCACAACATGGGTGCCGAGATCAGCTATGCGGATCTGGATTACCTGACCAGGAATTTTGCCGCCGCTCTGCAAAACATGGGATTGCAGCAGGGTGACCGGATAGCACTGATGATGCCAAATATCCTGCAATATCCGATTGCGCTGTTTGGCGCCCTGCGGGCCGGGCTGGTTGTTGTCAACACCAACCCAATGTACACGGCGCGGGAATTGCGTCATCAACTGTTGGATTCCGGCGCCAAGGCCATCGTAGTGGTCGAGAATTTTGCCTCGGTGGTTGAGAAAGTCATTGACGATGTGCCATTGGAGCATGTCATTACCACGGGCGTTGGCGACCTGCTCGACTTTCCCAAGTCCATACTGGTGAATTTTGCATTGCGTTACGTCAAAAAAAGCATACCAAAGTGGAAACTGCCTGGTTCCGAGAAGTTTCAGAACGTACTTGATAAAGGCAAAAAATTGCCATTGAAACCGGTCAGTATCGGCATCGAAGACATCGCCTTTCTGCAATACACGGGTGGTACAACCGGTGTGGCCAAGGGCGCCATGCTGATGCACCGGAATATTATCGCCAACCTGTTACAGTCCAGGGCATGGCTCTGCCAGTTGGACGATGATACCCACGAGGTCATCATCACCGCCCTGCCGCTTTATCATATCTTTGCGCTGACCGCGAACTGCCTGACTTTCCTATACCTTGGCGGCAGCAACATCCTGATCACCGACCCAAGAGATATGGCCGGTTTTGTCAAGGAGTTGGGCAAACACCCATTTTCCGCATTGACAGGCGTCAACACTTTATTCAATGGCCTCCTGCATACACCCGGTTTTTCGGACTTGGATTTCTCGAGCCTGAAAATGACCCTCGGTGGTGGAATGGCGGTGCAGAAAGCCGTTGCCGAAAAATGGAAAGCCGTCACGGGTTCGACCCTGGTCGAGGCATATGGCTTAACGGAAACATCACCGGCAGCCTGTATTAACCCCGTAGATCTCGAAGAGTACAACGGTTTTATCGGCCTGCCGATATCATCCACAGATGCGGCCATCGTGAGCGATGACGGCGAGTTCCTCGAAGCAGGCCAGGTCGGCGAACTGTGCATCCGCGGCCCACAGGTCATGAAGGGTTACTGGCAACGCCCCGAGGCCACCGACGAGGTTCTGGACGCTGATGGCTGGCTCCACACCGGCGACATTGCCGTCATGAATGAGCAGGGGTATTTCAAGATCGTGGATCGCAAGAAAGACATGATCCTGGTTTCCGGCTTCAATGTTTTCCCGAATGAGATCGAAGATGTTATCGCATTGCACCCCAAGGTGCTGGAAGTTGCGGCCATCGGAGTCCCCGATGAAAAATCGGGAGAGGTTGTCAGTGTCTACATCGTCAAGAAGGACCCGTCATTGACAAAAGAGGAGATCAAAGAGTTCTGCAAGGAAAATCTGACCGGTTACAAGCGCCCGCGCTTAATCCAGTTCATGGACGAGCTGCCCAAGAGCAACGTTGGCAAGATTCTCCGCAGGGAGCTGCGGGAATCCTGATAGCGGGCTTAAAACCCACTGGTGACTTCAGATCACTTGACCCATTACGATCCACGGGGACGCCATCCCAATGGGTGGCTGAAACATGTGGGCAGGACCTGTCACCAGTGTCCTGCCGATAAAAGACCGGCCTGATCAAAAAACTCGAGGTATGCAACAAAAATGCAGTCAGCAAGTAAGCATTCCTTGGTCCAGGTGGTGTTGGTCGCGGTGGTTATCGCCCTTGGCTGGTTCGTTTTCAATGGATCTGATGATCCACAACCTGAGCCGCCTGAGCAGGCGCAACATGTTGATCGGCCGGCGGTCGATACCATGCCTGCTGCCACCGGAATCGACCAGCTTGAAGTTGATGAGCAACCGGTTGAAGACATGCATCCTAAACGGACAGCAAAACGAATCATCAGCAACAGCACGAGTATGGCGTCTTCTTCGTCAAGCCCCGTTGAACCCGCTCCTGTTGGCAATTGGGAAAATGAGTACGAGGCCAGCGACGCCCTCGAAGCGGCCCTGATGGGCGATGTGAATGAAGCCATTGCCATCAGTGACCTGGTCCTGCAATGCAGGGCCGGATACGAAAACGAAAGCATCGTGCAGAACAACCTCGACAAAATGACCCGGACCGCCAAGCAGGGCCGGCCCCTGCCCGGGCTATTTATGGCCTCGACCGGCGGAACGCGCGAATTTAAAACGATCGCGGAGTACGAGTCTTACACCTGGAGCCAGTACACCAAGTGCCAGACGGCAAAGTCACTGTTCGATAAAAATCTGCGTAAGCGTTTGCAGGACATGGCGGAGGCAGGTAATGTTCATGCCCGCTACATGTATGCGATGTGGGTGCCCACTCAAAGCGGTATGACCAACGATGACATGCTCGACTGGATGACCTACCAGAGCCATGCGATGGACTATACCTGGCAGAACATCAGCGAGGGCGAGCCGCTCGGTTTGCTGGCCTATGGACGCAGCCTGGAGCAATCAGGTCACGTTTACTTCACACCCAGGCACACGCGATACGGACCGGCGTTTATCATGGCCGCTTACAAGTGCGGCCTTAAAAACCAGACCATTGATCAGAAAGTTGGCAACATGACTGCACAGTGGAAACAACGTAACCAGGTCCAGGCCGCCACTTCTTCTGACAGTATGTCGGACATGATAGTTAAAACCTTCTGTCATTGAAGCGGTTGAAGTCATTCCGGTAATAGGCAGGCCCTATTGGCGGTTTTTCTTTTCCATTCGCAGCGCCAGCGCCCGCATGGCCTTGTCCTCTCCATACTTTTGCTTGATTTCGTCCAGCGTCCGGTCCAGCGCCTTCTGACTCTGCAAATCATAGCTGATACCCCTGGCATCCGGCGATTCAAGGCCGCTGACGCCGACACCCAGTAACCGCACAGGCGTATTCAGGTGGTCTTCCAACCAGCTTTGTAACAATTGCCGGGCCTGTTTGAACACCAGGTCAGTACTTGATGTAGGTGTGGCCAGGCTGCGACTGCGGGTTACGGTTCTGAAGCGTGAATCACGTATCTTGACCTGGATGGTGCGTGCCAGCAGGCCTTGGCTTCGCAATCGCCGCGTAACGGATTCAGCCTGGCGCTGTAGCTCCGAGAAAAGCTCCCTCGATTTTACGATGTCGGTATCAAAGGTCACCTCCCGGCTCATCGATTTATCCGCCCGGCCGGCAATCACCTTGCGCTCATCCTCACCGCGGGCCAGCGCGATGAAATGCGCAGTGCGTTTTCCCAGCACCTGCGCCAGCACCACCGGGTCGGCCTTACGCAACTGGCCAATGGTCAATATTCCCAACTGCTGAATTTTCGGAAGCGTCTGCTTGCCGATACCCCAGATTCTTTTAACCGGCATCGGGTCAAGAAACGCTCGTACGCCGTCCGCGGGCACGTGCACAAAACCACGGGGTTTACCGGCATCTGAGGCCAGCTTTGCCAGGTACTTGTTGTGGGCCATGCCCACCGAGGCCTGTAATCCGGTTTCCTCGAGGATGCGCTTGCGGATGTTCTCGCCGATTTTCTCAATACTGCCAAACAGCGCCAGCGAGCCGGTAACATCCAGGAATGCCTCATCCAGTGACAGGCCTTCAACCTCGGGGGTTATTTCGCGAAAAATTCGAAAGACCCGGGCAGACACTTCCCGGTAACGGTCCATACGCACCGGCAGAATCACGGCCTGCGGACACCTGCGAAGGGCCTGTGCGATCGGCATCGCAGAAAACACCCCGTATTTACGCACCTCGTAACTGGCCGCGGCAACCACGCCACGATTGGCGCTGCCGCCAACGATGACAGGCAGATGGCGGTATTGCGGGTTGTCCAGCTGCTCGACTGAGGCAAAAAATGCATCCATATCCACGTGAATGATGGCACGCGCCATTGGTGGTTTATGATTGGATGTTGCGGCAGGTATCACGATGCGTTCATTATATCGGTATGATGCAAAAGCCCAAAGCCGATATTGATAGCAATGAATTCCCCATTCTGAAACACGGTCTGTATGCCAACCATGCAGCCATCGCACCGTGGCCACGGGCCACCGCAGCTGCGGTGGCTGATTTTGCCTGGGAGAACGCCGAAATCGGGCCGGAAAAATACAGCCGGTGGTTACTCCGTGAAACACAATTACGCCGCAGCCTCGCCAGGATGCTGAATGCCGGTAACGCAAATGATATCGCCTTACTCAAAAACACGACGGAGGGCATCTGCACGGTTGCCAACGGTATCGATTGGCAACGTGGAGACAACCTGGTGTTGCCCATGGACGAGTTCCCTTCCAACCGCCTGCCATGGCTTTCCCTTGAGCAGCGGGGCGTTGAAGTGCGTGAAGTGGATATTCGCAGCAGCGAGAGCCCCGAACAGGCACTGCTTTCACGCATGGATAACAACACCCGCTTGTTATCGGTCAGTGCAATCCAGTGGACCGATGGATTACGTCTCGACCTGCAAAAACTGGGAAGTGCCTGTCGTCAGGATGGAGTTTTATTCTTCGTCGACGCGATCCAGCAGCTTGGCGCCATGCAAATTGATGTGAAGGCCTGCAACATCGATTTCCTGGCTGCCGACGGCCACAAGTGGTTACTGGCGCCTGAGGGCCTGGCGGTTTTTTATTGCCGCGAGGGTATTCGGGAGCAGTTGAAACTATTTCAACTGGGATGGCATATGACCGACGAACCCTACCAGTTCAATCGCCGGGAATGGAAACCCAGCAAGACTGCAGGTCGCTTCGAGGCCGGAAGCCCGAATACCCTGACCCAGGCAGCCATGTTCGCATCCGTCGAACTGCTGCTGGCAACCGGTATGAAACAGGTCGAGGCGCTGGTGACGCAAAACTCGGCGCAGTTATCGGAGTCTTTGGCCAATATGCCAGGCGTTGAACTGACAAGGCCTTTCACCCCGGAACGTGCATCCGGTATTGTCAATTTCATACCCGTCGGTAAGGACCCCTCCGGTTATCAGAAAACGCTCAGGGACCACGGTTTGATCTGCGCAGTGCGCGGGCCGGGCATCCGGTTGTCACCGCACTATTACCAGGCAGGTAAACCGGTGTTGGAAATGCTGGATGTGATAGA
>JBFFWN010000118.1:0-10283 GCA_041570235.1 Lysobacterales bacterium
CCCGGCAGGTACTGGTAGTGCGGGCTGTCCTTGGTGAAGATCAGGTCAAATTTCTCCGGCGCGCGTTCCAGCAGCACACCAAAACCGGCGATCATGCCCTCGCCACCGGATACTTCGTTGAGTGCAATGCCTGCGATCAGCAGACCACCGAGCACCAGCAGGGTCACCTGGATGATGTCCGTCATGGCAACCGCCTTGAGCCCGCCGTAAAGCGAATAGGCAGTTGCAAAAACACCGAGTGCGACCAGCGCCCACGTCAGGTCGAGTCCCGTTACCGTATTAACTGCCTGGGCGCCCAGCCACAGGATGGAGGTCAGGTTGACGAACACGTACACGCCCAACCAGAAGAAGGCCATTACCACGCGCACGCGATGGTCATAACGCTGCTCCAGGAACTGCGGCATGGTGTAAATCTGGTGCTTTAAAAACACCGGCAACAGGTATTTGCCAACGATGATCAACGTCAGGGCGGCCATCCATTCGTAGACGCCGATGGCGATACCCATAACCCAGGCTGAACCTGACATACCGATGATTTGCTCGGCGGAGATGTTTGCCGCGATCAGCGAGGCGCCAATGGCCCACCAGGGCAGATTGCGTCCGGCCAGAAAATAGTCACTGGTATCTTTTTGGTGACCGGCCTTTTCCCTGGATACCCATTGCGCAATGAACAGCAGGAACAAGGCGTAAATAATGACGATGGCATAATCAAGGGTTTGAAGGTACATGGTCTCGGTCTCTTAGGTTTTCTAGTTGGTTATTGTTTGCCGGTTTCCAGAATATGTTGTGCCAGCCTCACTGACAAGTCTGAAACGACTTTTGCGTGTTCCGGATGTTCTACAATATTAGTTCGCTCATCCGGATTTTTCAGCGCATGTACAAGATCCACCAGGCCCAAGGCCGGGAATCCAAATAAATACCTGTTGGATCACTGATTAAATTGATGCACGCTTATACCCACGGATTCAAGCACTTGGATAGCATCAATCTTTCTGTAACTGTTCTTGTAAATCACTTTGTCCACATTACCCAGGTTAATTAAACGCTTTGCACAGGCGCTGCAGGGCAGGTGCGTGACAAAAACAAATTTCCTGGTTTCACGGGGTGCATCACAGTTGATGACGGCGTTCTCCTCCGAGTGGAGACAGCCACAATTGCCGGGTTCTTCCCTGTCACAGGTATTCGCCAGGCCGGATGCATTGCCGTTATATCCAACCGCCAGCACTTTTCTGTAATCCGTGGTGGTTACGACCGTGCCAACACTGAGCCGCTTGCAGGTGGAGCGCCGGGCGATCGTTTCAGCAAACTGCATATACACTTCTTCAAAAGATGGACGGTCTTTCATCATTCATTTTTCCAGGCTGCGGAACCGCATACTAACCGATCATATTGCCATTCCCAATTTGGTAATGATACCGGGTTTGTTTGCTGGGCCCAGGGTGGGATTGCTGCTGATTATTGATGGCTTAAAAACTGCTGAGGATTACAAGAACAACCGAAAATGCCAGGATTGAACCCACCAAAATGGCTATCGGTATCACGTAGCTTTGATACTTCCAATTGAGACTATTGCACGACGGACAGCGGCTGCCAAGGAAGGTGTGGAGATACATGGTCTCACACTTGCTGCATGGTCTTTTGACGGGACTAAACATTCGCTCACTTTAATCTGTTGCTAACTTGCTGAAATTGACCCACATCACGCAATATTGACATAGAATCCGACAGCATTGAAGCCTGGATTTTGCCTTTTGGGTCAACGCGTCAGTTTTTATACCAGTCGCGTAAACGGACTTCAATAGCCGGTTTGAGTCGTTAACCAGCGCTTTAAATGCGTTTACATCGCTGAACTGACCGCCGCCGGCGTATGGGTTTATAAATATCGCCCAAGCGCGTGAACCAAAGATTATCACATTCTCGCCACCGGGCTATCAAATCCCTTTTTTGAGGCGGGGTTTCTTGCCGGCCCTGGCCGGCTTGCCACTGCCGTCCTCTCGCGGAGGCAGGCCCGTGTGCTGGGTCAATATTTTCTTACCCGTGCGTCGCTGGTGCGCCTGCCGTGTGTTTTTCCTTCGCGATGCCTGGTAGCCATCAGCTTTCTCAGGTTGGGTTTCAGGCACCAGGTGGCGCTCGCCGTCTCCTATCAAATATGCCTTGCCCATTTTTCTGAGCGTTTGCCGAATCAGTTCCCAATTATCCGGATCGTGATACCTGAGCAGCGCCTTGTGCAGTTTCCGCTGTTTCGGGTCCCTGAGCTGCAAAACCTTTTCAGTTTTATAGCCGACTTTACGCAAGGGATTTTTGCCCGAATGGTACATGGCGGTCGCCGTTGCCATGGGCGAGGGGTAAAAGGCTTGCACCTGGTCAGCCTTGAAGTCATTTTGCTTAAGCCAAAGCGCCAGGTTGATCATATCTTCATCGGTCGTGCCCGGGTGGGCGGCAATGAAATAGGGGATCAGGTACTGCTCTTTGCCCGCTTCCTTGGAGTATTTCTCAAACAGGTTTTTGAAGCGCTCATAACTGCCGATGCCGGGTTTCATCATCTTCGACAGTGGCCCGCTCTCGGTGTGTTCCGGTGCAATCTTCAGCTGACCACCGACGTGGTGGGTGACCAGCTCTTTTACATACTCCGGATCCTCTACCGCCAGGTCGTAACGAAGGCCGGAGGCAATCAGTATCTTCTTCACCCCCGGCACTGCGCGCGCCTTGCGATATAGCTCGGTCAGGGCCGAGTGGTCGGTATTCAGGTTGGGGCAAATACCGGGGTATACACAACTTGGTTTACGGCAGGCCGCCTCGATCTCGCGACTCTTGCATGCGATGCGGTACATATTGGCCGTCGGTCCGCCAAGATCGGAAATGACGCCGGTAAATCCGGGCACCTTGTCCCGTATTTGCTCCACCTCATCGAGGATGGATTGCTGCGACCTGTTCTGGATGATGCGGCCCTCGTGCTCGGTGATCGAGCAAAAGGTACAGCCACCAAAGCAACCGCGCATGATGTTTACCGAGAACCGGATCATTTCATAGGCGGGAATTTTTGCATCCGAATATGACGGGTGTGGCACACGCGCAAAGGGCATGCCAAAAACGTAATCCATTTCAGCGGTAGACAGCGGGATAGGGGGTGCATTGACCCACAGATCGAGGTTTTCATGTTTTTGAACCAGGGCCCTGGCGTTTCCGGGGTTGGTTTCCATGTGCAATATCCGGTTGGCATGGGCATAAAGCACCGGGTCGTTGCGGACCTTTTCAAAAGAGGGCAGGCGTATCACTGTAAGGTCGCGGTCGCGTTGTGGGTGGACCTTTTGCTGTGTGACCGCCTCTCCCGTTGCCGGGTCAGTTACGCCATACAGAGCATCTTCCCGTCGCTGGGTTTCCCCGGCATCCAGATCACGTACGTTGATGTAGGGATTTACCACGCGATCGATCTTGCCGGGCCGGTCGATTCGGGTGGAATCGACCTCCAGCCAATTTGCCGGGGTATCCTTGCGTACCAGTGCCGTGCCGCGTACATCCGTGATCTGTGCAATTTCCTCGCCACGCGACAAGCGGTGGGCGACTTCGACCAGCGCCCTCTCGGCGTTTCCATACAGCAGCAGGTCGGCGGTGGCATCCAGCAGGATTGAGCGGCGTACGCTGTCCTGCCAGTAATCGTAATGGGCGATACGACGCAGAGAGGCCTCGATGCCACCCAGGATAACGGGCACATCGGGCCAGGCTTCCTTGCAACGCTGGCTGTAGACCAGTGAACAACGGTCCGGGCGTTTGCCGCCTTTGCCACCCGCGGTATAGGCGTCATCGGAACGCATTTTGCGATCTGCGGTATAACGGTTGATCATCGAGTCCATGTTGCCGGCGGTTACACCAAAAAACAGGTTCGGCTCGCCCAATACCTTGAATGCGTCGGCCGATTGCCAGTCGGGCTGGGCGATGATGCCAACACGGAATCCCTGCGCCTCCAGTAGCCGTCCGATGATGGCCATACCGAACGAGGGATGATCCACGTAGGCATCACCGGTGACGATGATGATGTCGCAGGAATCCCATTCAAGCGCATCCATTTCCGCCCGGCTCATCGGCAGAAATGGGGCGGTTCCGAAACACTCCGCCCAGTATTTGGGGTGAGCGAACAATTCGGTTGAGGGCTTCGGGATGGTAATTGTGGGCATAGAGCGAATCCTGGTGTGGATAAGTATTATAGCCCAGACTTCGCCCGTTGATTCGGCCAGGGGTATTCAGAATGCCGAAATCAGACCAAACGAGGCAATGGGCGGGCGTCAGAAAATCAATATTGCAGGCCTTCCTAATGCTCAGCCAGTGCTATATTTAAGCTACCAGGTATGGCTGATAGCCCCATCTAGCGGGCTTTTTCAATATCAAGCAGCCAGGAACAAGCAGGTGACCAATGAAAAAAAGATGTAAATGGTGTGGAACCGATCCTTTGTACGTGGCTTATCACGATGACGAATGGGGTGTTCCCGTTCATGACGACCAGTTGCTGTTCGAGTTTCTGATCCTGGAAGGTGCGCAGGCCGGTTTGAGTTGGCTGACCATTCTTAAAAAAAGACAGAACTACAGAAAGGCCTTCGATGAATTCGACATTCATCGCGTTGCAAATTACACCGAGGCAGATGTCGAGCGGCTACTCGACGATGCCGGCATCGTACGCAATCGTCTGAAGATTGCATCGGCCATCAAAAATGCGAGGGGCGTGATCGGCATCCAGCAGGAGTTTGGTTCCTTTGATGAATATCTCTGGGATTATGTTGGAGGCACGCCGCTGCAAAACGCGTGGAAGTCCATGGCGGCGCTTCCGGCAAATACAGACATATCCGACAGGATGAGCAAGGACCTGAAAAAGCGCGGCTTCAATTTTGTCGGCACGACAATCTGCTACGCATTCATGCAGGCAACCGGCATGGTCAATGATCACGAAACCGGGTGTTTTCGCCATGCCGAGGTCAAGTGCTTGTAATTTAAATAACCGGACTGGTGTCACTACTGTCCGACTTAAACTCTGGGGAAAGAGCCGCAACTCGGGGGAAGGAGCCGCGGCGGGTAGTTACTGCCAGGACACGGACGGACACGTAGGTGGTCTCTGAAAGGCTTCGCGCCGCACATCCCTGTGCTCTATCGCGAAGTACCGTTCATCCTGAACATAACGGTCCTGGCAGTAACTACCCACCCCGGCTCTCACACAGCGTCGGCAGCGTCAAGCGAAACCATTGATGTTTCAGCAGCCACATAGCCGAGGGGGTGCAGTACCTTTATTCAGAACCGTGAGCGACAGGGATGTCGCGCCCGAGCCCACACGGATGTGTTGATGGCGTGTTCTGAATAAAGGTACTGTGCCCCCTCGGCGGTCCCCACAGATAACAAGTTGAAGTCCAAATCAAGCTAGTGGCGCGCGACCCCGGGATTTACCTTCACTTTGGCACTTGGGGTTTAGACCAAGTGGGTCAATAGAAGACCGGTACCCAGCAGGCAGTACCGGTGTGTATTGCATACCGGACCTGATAACATAGTTTGTTGGTCGAAAGCTTCGGAAACGTCATGGTTAAATCAAAACCCCATATCAAGGTTATCGGATTTGATGCCGATGACACCCTGTGGCACAACGAAATGCATTATCGAAACGCTGAAAAGCAATTCGCAGCGTTGATGACCCCCTGGGTAACCGAACGTGAAGCAACGAAGGAGTTGTTTCGTCACGAAATGCAAACGCTGAGCCTGTATGGCTACGGCGCCAAGGGTTTTACGCTGGCGACGATCGCCTCAGCTATCAACATTTCCAATGGCCAGGTTGGCGGTGATGTGATCGAACAGCTGATAGATATTGGCAAGTCGCTGATCAACGCGCCGATGGAGTTGCTGGATAATGTCGACCAGGTGCTGGGGCAATTGCACCAGGACTACAAACTGATTGTCGCCACCAAGGGCGATTTGCTAGACCAGGAGCGTAAGCTGCAGAACTCAAACCTGGAGCAATATTTTCATCACGTTGAAATCATGAGTGACAAAAACCCGGCGAGTTACCAAAAACTGATACGGCACCTGGATATCCAGCCGCAGGAGTTCCTGATGATCGGCAACTCGCTGAAGTCTGATGTGATTCCGGTGCTGGATATCGGCTCAGACGCCATCCATATTGCCTATCACACGACCTGGGAACATGAGCATGTTTCCGACACCAGCGATCTGCAGCCCTATACGACGCTGGACAGCTTCCACGAATTGCTCGAAGTCTTTTACCAATAAGGGCCAGGCGCCCGTTCAAACCGTTGGTTTTACATTGGCGTTCAAGCGGAACAAATTGGTCGGGTCGTATTTGTTTTTCACCTTGAGCAGGCGCTCGTAGTTGCCCTGGTAATTTCTGTTAACGGTTTTATCGCTGTGATCGTCAACCTCGTTGGTGTACCAGCCGTCGGTGAAGGGTTCAAAGTCTTTCCAGTACTCCTTGATGTAGCGGACATGCGAGTCTCGTGACTCAGCAAGCGGCCACTCGACCACGGCAAACATGTTGGCAACCGACTTGCGGTGTGCAAACGCGGTGGCATCGGCTGAAACACGCCCAATGGCGCCACCGGAATGCTGGAAGAACATCGTGGTTCCGCGCTCGTTGAATGCCTTGTAGTTCTGGCTGATGGTGCTGACCAGCTTGTCAGGTATTTCATCGACGAAACCCGACTTCAGATAGCTTCCGGTTGATCGTGGATCGGTGTCGTCCCAGGCGCGTTGTATGGCGACGTAATCAACGGTCTTTATGCCGTCTGCGATGGGTGTGCCCGCCTTGTAAATCGGCGCCAATACTTTATCTGCCTGCTCCGGGGGGCCTGAATAGCATGCGTGTAACAGGCACACACCATCAGTGGTTCCGGTTTGGGACGCCACGGCAAAATCCAGATACAGGTCATCGGGTGCGACAGGCGCATAGTCGGCATAGGCCTTCAATACACCGGGAAGTTCTTTCAATGGAAAGACCACGTCACCCCCAATAACGTTGCGTTGCATGGGGTGCAGTCTGAATTCAAACGAGGTCACGATACCGAAATTGCCGCCACCGCCACGTACACCCCAGAAAAGATCCGGGTGATTGTCGGCGTCAGCATGCAAAAGCTGGCCATCGGCCGTGACGATATCCACGCCGGTGACATTATCCAGCGCAAGCCCGTAGCGGCGCGCCAGGCGCCCGAAACCGCCACCCAGTGTCAGGCCTCCGACACCGGTATGGGAAACGGTGCCCGCGGTTGTCACCAAGCCCTGGGCCATGGCTTCGTGATCGAGTTCCCCCAACAGGCTGCCGCCGGCGATATAGGCCGTTCTGGACTCGGCATCAATCCTGGCGCTGCGGAACGAGGAAAGATCGATCTGCATACCGCCTTCGCAGGTCGATTTGCCGGAAAAACTATGTCCGCCACATTTGACGGCAACCAGCATGTCTCGATCGCGGGCAAACCTGACGGCGTTCATGATATCCGCCGCACCACTGGGCTGAATGATCAGGGCAGGGTGCTTGTTGATGGTCGGGTTCAGAACCCGCCTGGCGACATCATAACCTTCGTTACCCGCCAGCAGCAGTCGTCCACGAAGACTTCCCTTCAGTTCCTTTAGTGCCGACTGCTCCAACAGGATAGGGCTGCCATTGCCGGTAACCGCGTTGATGTCGGTGTTGACCTCGCTGAGCGTTGCAATGGCAGCAGCCATGGCGCTGGATGTTGGCAGTGAGACGGCCGCAGCCATCGCTGCAGAAGATTGCAGGAAAAGACGTCGTTTCATTCGGGAACTCTCCATTTTTGTAATTTATAGATTAAAGATAGACGACCTTGCCGCATATTTCATTGAGAACCAAAATTTGCCGGATGATCTAATCCAATGTTTATAATGCCCATATGAGTGTAAAAGAACTCAAAGCCCTGATTTTTGACGTGGACGGGACGCTGACAGATAACGAACGTGACGGTCACAGGGTGGCCTTCAACCGGGCATTTGAAGCTGCCGGGCTCGACTGGCACTGGGATGTGGAAACCTATGATCGCCTGTTGGAGGTATTTGGTGGAAAAGAGCGCATCCGTTATTACATCGAAGATTTCCTGACAGATTTCCCCGTGCCTGAAGACCTCGATGGGTTTATTCGTCAATTGCACAGCATAAAAACCGAACAATACCTCGCGTTGTTGAAATCGGGCGCCCTGCCGCTGCGTCCCGGTGTTAAACGGTTGATTGAAGAGGCCAGGTCGGCCGGTATCAAGCTTGCCATTGCCAGCACCACGACACTGGAAAATGCCATTTTATTGATAAAAATGTCGCTCGGCGAGAACAGTCCCGAGTGGTTTGATGTGATCGCCTGTGGCGATGTCGTTGTGAACAAGAAGCCGGCGCCGGATATCTACCTGTATACCCTCGATCAACTGCGACTTGATGCCAGCGAATGCCTGGTCATTGAAGATACCGAAGCCGGTCTTCAGTCGGCCCGGGCAGCGGGCTTGACAACGGTGATCACGGTGAATGACGCAACCCGGAACCAGGATTTCACCGGCGCGGCCATCGTACTGGATCAGCTGGGAGAACCCCATAGCGAATTCAATGTACTGGCCGGAGATGCCGGTGGCGCCAGATTTGCCGATGTTGCGTTACTAAGGTCTGTTTATGCCAAGGCCCGGGAGACAGCCTGAACGCAAACATCATCTGCTGTTTCAGGCTTTCAGCACATTCTCAAGTTTCACCTGGTCAGCGGCAAACAAACGTATCCCTTCGGCCAGCTTTTCGGTGGCCATGGCATCTTCGTTATGGCCCCAGCGGAAGGTATCTTCGCTGAGCGTATGCCTGGCATCTGCAGATGAGGCCGCATCCGCATCAAGGACTCTTGCCAATGTTGCATCACTATCCGCCAGTTCCTGCATCAGTCCAGGGCTGATGGTCAGGCGGTCGCAACCGGCCAGTTGACGTATCTGGTCGCTGTTACGGAAGCTGGCGCCCATGACAATGGTGTTAAAGCCATGTTCCTTGTAATAGGCGAAAATACGCTGTACCGATTGCACGCCTGGGTCGTCTGCGGGCGCATAGGCGTCCACGCCGTCGTGCTTTTTATACCAGTCGAAAATCCGCCCGACGAAGGGTGAGATCAAAAACACCCCGGCATCGGCGCAGGCCTGTGCCTGAGCGAAGCTGAATAACAGGGTCAGGTTGCAATTGATGCTTTCCTTTTCCAGCTCGGCAGCGGCCTGGATACCTTCCCAGGTGGATGCCAGCTTGATCAGGATGCGGTTGCGTTCAATACCGCTTTTCTCGTACAGGTCGATCAGTTTTCTCGCCCGGGCGATGCTGGCCTGTGTGTCGAAAGACAAGCGTGCATCGACTTCGGTTGAAACCCGGCCGGGTACGATATTCAGAATCTCTTTTCCGATAAGCACCGCCAGCTTGTCGGTGGCATTATCAAGCCGGGTCTGTGAGTCGCCGCCTTTGGCAGCCGCATGATCCCGTGCCTGTTGCAGTAATGCCTTGTAGTGCGGAAGGCCAACGGCCTTTAGCAGCAAGGATGGATTGGTGGTTGCATCCTCGGGCTTATAGCTTCGAATGGATTCGATATCACCGGTGTCGGCGACCAGGGTGGTAAACTGTTGCAGTTGTTCAAGTTGATTCATCATATTAAGCTTCATTTTTGGGTTTTTGATAGTGCTATTGTAACAAGGTTGCGGAAAAACACCTTTTTCCAGTTAGATCGCAGAGGGAGAGGGCCAATTCGCCACCATCGGCTCCCCCAGGGGTTCCCGAAAAGACAAAATTTACTGACAGGAATAACAAAATGGCTATTCATCCGGATGCGGGCAAGCCCGTTGCAAAAGACAAGCTGACTGATATCGCCGAATTGATCAGTCTCTACTACGAAACCAGGCCCGATGTTTCAAACCCGGATGAAAAAGTCGCATTTGGAACCTCAGGTCACCGTGGCAGCTCGCTGAACAACAGCTTTAACGAAGACCACATCATGGCCATCGCACAGGCGATTTGCGAATACCGCTTGAAGCAAGGTTACAGCGGTCCGCTTTTTATGGGTAAGGATACGCATGCCCTGTCGAACCCGGCAGAAAAAACCGCGTTGCGAGTGTTTGCCGCCAATGGCCTTACCGTGATGATCGATAAGGATGGCGGATACACACCAACACCTGTGATCTCGCATGCAATTCTGTCCTATAACAAGGGCAGGGCCGAAGGGCTTGCCGATGGTGTTGTTATCACACCTTCCCACAACCCACCTGATAACGGCGGGTTTAAATACAACC
>JBFFWN010000119.1:0-10231 GCA_041570235.1 Lysobacterales bacterium
AAATGACAGCGAGCATCCATAGCTGCCGTAACACCCGTGTTTTCATAACAGAACCCCATGCCATAAACCCATGGCGATATAGTACACGTGTGTCACCGGTACGGTGAAATTCAAACAGCAAGCCGGTATCAAGTGAAAAGAGCTCAGGGTTGGGCTTTACCACTGAGGAAATCCAGTGCTTCACCCAGTGCCCTGGCGCCCGGTAAATCATGCGATAAGTTTGACACTTCCATCAGCTTGCTGTGCTCGGCGCCGGCTTTCAGATACTTGCGATAGACCTGGCGGGTTTCATTGCGGTTGAAGTCATCTTTACCGGTCAGAAACACAAAGCGATTTTGAATAATCCGTTCAACCCTGGGAGCCTGGCTTTTTTTCCAGAAATCCACACCACAGATATAAAGTGCCCCGGTAAAGGCATCCGGGTACTGGGTTGCGAGTATGCTGGCCACCCTTCCGCCTCCCGAGAAACCGGAGACCATGATGCGTCTGTTATCGAATGCCCAGCGTTGCGCAGCCACTCTGACCGCCTGTGTCGCCAACACCATCCTGCGGTTGACCGGTTTCCTGTTGCCGGAATAATCCGCCGCGATGTAAATCAGGTTTTGCTGATCCATCACGGCTTTCCAGCGTGGATCGATCCGGCCCGAACGGTGAGGGCTGACATAGACAAACAAGCCAGGCAATTGCTCCATGTTGTTGTCTGGAAGATAAACCTGCCAGGAGATGACCTCGTCGCCCGGCACGATCTCGTCGTATAGCTTTGCCTGCTGTTCTCCCAGTAGCTCGGTGAGGGTCAGTTCAATGGAAAGTTCACCGCTGCCAGGGTGGTCCTGAGCTACTGCAGAAACTGCCGAAAGAGCAGTCAGAAAACCGGCCACACACAGGCAAGTGGCGATTCGTATGAGGTTTTGAGCCACCGGCTTTTTCATATATAGAATGATAAGCCGTTTTCAGACTCTTGGGTGGAAACGTCAAAATGACTATCGCTTTTCAGCCACTTTTTACCGCAAATGCAATAAATCCCGTACACGGTTTTCTATATCATCGCGTGTTGCCCTGAACTCAGCCATGATTTCCGCTTCTGTGCCTACTGCCTTTGCCGGGTCAGTCAGCGGCCAGTGAATTTTTTTGACTTCCGGTGGTAACACCGGGCATTGCTCATCCGCGTGACCACAAACGGTGACCACGACATCTGCGCGATCCAGCATCATCTGATCGACGATGGTGGATTCCTGCCCGGAAATATCAATGCCTGCCTCCTTCATAATGGCTATGGCGCGCGGGTTTTTCCCATGGGCTTCGATGCCGGCCGATTCAACCGAGATATTGTCACCACCCAGGTGACGGGTCCAGCCCTCGGCGATCTGCGAGCGACAGGAGTTGCCGGTGCACAGGTACAGGATATTCATCGAATCTGCGCCGCTGCCAGGCACCGCCTGGCGCGCTCCTCGATAGCATCCCAGTTACCCGATTTGATATCTCCAGGATTGAACAGGGTTGCCACATAACCCACGGCATAGGCGCCGGCTGCAATCCAGTCACCCGCATTGTGTTCGTCCACGCCATTGGTGGGGACGATTTTCAGGCTTGGCATGGGGCCCAGTACAGCGCTTACCCACGCAGGTCCACCATGCGGAGCGGGGAATAGTTTACAAAGCTGGGCACCGGCACGCTGGGCCTGCAGCATTTCTGTCGGTGTGTGGGTGCCGGGCATGCTGGCCACATCCAGTTCATTGGCTGCGGCGATCACATCCACATCCATCACCGGTGAAACCAGGAACTTTGCGCCGGCCTCAACGGACCGTTGAGCATCTTTTACATCCATGACCGTACCGGTGCCGACGATCAGGTTTTCTCTGCGTGAGAAATCTTTCACCAGGTCATATGCGCCGGGAACGCTTAATGTGAACTCGCAGATGGTGAAGCCCCCGCGAATGGCAGCCTCCATGGCCATGGCAGCTTTTTCCTGGTCATCGGTGCGCAAAATTGCGCTGGCCTTTGACATGCCAAACTGCTTTACAAAATGTTCCGGGGTCATGAAGAAAGGCTCCTGCGGGAATCTGAAAATTGAGTTAATGAAGCATGAAATTTGAATCATATCACCAGCCAGGCTAATCTGGAACTTCATACAGAGGTTCGAAGCATATGACCTTCAGAGCTATCCGCAAGGCCATCCCATTATTGATGGTTTCGATGCTTTTGGCGGCCTGCGCCACCGAGCGCGAACTCAGTGATGACCAATCCCTTGAGCCGCCTTTTCAGCAGCGTGTATCAGAATGCGCAAGGATTGGAGACCGTGTTGAGCGAAACCGTTGTCTCTATGGAGGCCAGGGCGGCTGACAGTTCTTACCCATCCCATTAAGACGTGATTTCCGGCAGTGTAATTTAGCAATTACCAGGGTGATCTTGATATAATTACCCCAGCCTGCACATTGTCCTAAACCTGGGAATTAAGCCAGCCAGGCACGTCACATTGCCCGGTTGTCACGGAGTAAAAGTCATGACGCCCATCCGACACAAAGTCACCTTGAGAATGCTGACCGCTGTCGGTCTTGCATTTGTTTCCTGCCTTTCGGCGATGGCGGATTCTGATGCGGCCGGATCGTTGCAGACTGCCCCTGCCAGATATGAAATTGCCCCCATCGAGAGGGTTTTTGACGGAACCGTCGAGGCCCTGCACCAGGCGACCGTATCGGCCCAGACCGGTGGGCGTATTGCCGAACTTAATTACGATGTCGATGATTTTGTCGAGGCGGGCTCCGTACTGGTTCGTTTTACCGATGTCGAACAAAGCACCGCTCTGCGGCAGGCCCAGGCGCAACTGGCTGAGGCCAGGGCGCGGAAAACCGAGGCCGAGGAAGAATACAAACGCGCGGAGAACCTTCAGGAAAGGGGGCTTGGGTCGCAAAGAGACCTGGACAGGGCATTGGCAAGCCGTGAGTCAGCCATAGCCCGGGTTGCTGCAGCGGAATCGGCTGTTGAGGCGGCTCAGCAGCAACTGGATTACACCACGATCAAGGCACCTTACTCGGGAATTGTTACCAAGCGTTTCGTGGAGAGAGGTGAAACTGTAACACCCGGCCAACCATTGTTTTCAGGCTTATCGCTGGAAAAGCTGCGGGTTGTGGTCGATCTGCCACAAACGGTGGCGGCTGAAGTCCGCAAGAACCCCAAGGCTGCGGTTATTACTGCCGAAGGACGCGTTGAGACCGCGGATATCACCCTGTTCCCCACCGCCGATCCGGTAACCAATACTTTCCGGGTTCGCCTTGACCTGCCCGATGGTCAGTTTGGGCTTTACCCCGGCATGTTTGTGAAAGCGGTTTTTGCCATCGGCAATGCCGAACGATTGCTGATACCAACAAAGGCCGTCTTGCACCGCAGCGAAGTGACGGCCGTCTACGTGGTGGGTGAGACAGGTGTGCGCCTGCGCCAGGTCCGCACCGGTCAGCAGTTTGGCGAGGGTATTGAAATTCTTTCCGGCCTGGTTGCCGGCGAGGATGTGGCGCTCGACCCGGTACGCGCAGGTATGGCTGCAAAGTTGGGAACGGAATCCCGTCATGACTGAGCACCTTGGTATCTCCGGGCGAATTGCCAGCGCGTTCCAGGATAACCAGTTAACACCGCTGTTGGCGCTGGCTGCCCTGTTGCTGGGCCTGTTTGCCGTGTTTGTTACGCCACGCGAGGAAGAACCCCAGATCGATGTGACCTTTGCCAACGTTTTTGTGCCCTTTCCCGGGGCCGGTGCGGTCGAGGTTGAAAACCTGGTATCGGTTCCGATGGAGCAGGTACTGGCCGAGATCGAGAATGTTGAGCATGTCTACTCGGTCTCCCGCCCCGGCATGTCGGTTCTTACCGTGCAGTTCGAAGTAGGAGAGGACCGCACCGAATCCCTGGTGAAGCTCTACAACGCCATCTATTCAAACCAGGACTGGAGACCGGCCAATCTTGGCATAGGCTCACCGATGGTCAAACCCAAGGGTATTGATGACGTACAGATTATCGCTGTGACCCTGTGGACCTTGGATGAGGAGCGCGGCGGGCATGAATTGTTGAAGGTGGCCCATACGCTGGAGGCCGAACTCAAACGCGTGCAGGGTACCCGTGATGTTTACTCGATCGGTGGCGCCAGGGATATCGTGCACGTGGAACTGGACCCCGAACGCGTTGCCGGTTTCGGCCTGACCATGGAAGACTTACGCATGGCGCTGAACGCGGGTAACGATGTCCGGCAGGCAGGGTCGCTGGTGGCAGCTGGTGAAGAGATACCGGTGCAGACAGGCATGTTTCTGTCGGGCCCGCAAGACGTTGCCGAACTGGTGGTTGGCGTTTTTAATGGCCGTGCGGTTTTTTTGGGTGATGTCGGCAATGTGAAACAGGGCAGCGACCAGCCGGAATCATACAGCTGGTTCGCCAGCGGTCCGGCCCACGACGATGCCGGACACCAACAGGTCAGTTATTCGCCGGCGGTTACACTGGCGGTTTCCAAGAAGCCAGGCACCAATGCCACGCGCATCGCCAATGCGGTTATTGAACGGATCGAACAACTCAAATCAACCCATATACCCGAGGGCGTCGAGACCACGGTCACCCGCAATTATGGACAGACCGCCAACGACAAGGCC
Organism: Lysobacterales bacterium; assembly: GCA_041570235.1. Taxonomy (GTDB): domain Bacteria; phylum Pseudomonadota; class Gammaproteobacteria; order Xanthomonadales; family SZUA-36; genus SZUA-36. The sequence goes on from JBFFWN010000119.1 coordinate 4,626, forward strand.
ACCAAGCTGATCAGCAAGCTTGCATTTGCCACGGCATCGGTGGTGTTGCTGGTGCTGCTGACCATAGGCTGGCGTGAGGCCGTGATCGTCGGCACGGCGGTAATTATCACGTTGATGGTAACCCTGTTTGCATCCTGGGCCTGGGGTTTTACCATTAACCGGGTATCCCTTTTCGCGCTGATTTTCTCCATCGGTATCCTGGTCGACGATGCCATCGTGGTGGTCGAAAATATCCATCGCCACCGGTCGTTACATAGCGGGCCACTGGCCGGCCTGATACCGGGTGCTGTAGACGAAGTGGGCGGCCCGACGATCCTGGCCACCTTCACCGTGATTGCCGCGTTGCTGCCGATGGCCTTTGTGACCGGCCTGATGGGTCCATACATGAGCCCGATTCCCATCAACGCGTCCCTGGGTATGCTGTTCTCATTGGCTATTGCACTGGTGCTCACCCCGTGGCTCAGTAATCGTATGCTCGCACATCTGCCGGCGCATACCACTACCGAGTCCGGCAGCAGTTCGCTACACAGGCTGGTCAGGCGACTGATGGGGCCCTTCCTGGAAAATGCCGGTGGCAGAAGGGCGCGCGCATTGCTTTACGCAGGCCTGATCGTTTTGATCGGTTTGGCAAGCGTCCTGGTGTTAACCCAGTCGGTGGTGCTGAAAATGCTGCCGTTTGACAACAAGTCCGAATTCCAGGTGGTCGTCGACATGCCCGAGGGTACACCGGTGGAAGGCACCGCGGCGGTGCTGGATGAACTGGCCGCCATCATTGAAACCGTTCCCGAAGTAATCAATTACCAGGTCTACGTTGGTACCGCAGCACCCATTAATTTCAATGGCCTTGTACGTCAGTACTACCTGCGTGAGGCGGCCAATATGGGCGATATACAGGTTAACCTGCAGGACAAACACCAGCGTGACCGCTCGAGCCATGAAATCGCTTCAGTGGTGCGCACTGCGCTCACCGCGACTGCCGTGAGGCATGGCGCCTCTGTGAAGGTTGTAGAGGTTCCGCCGGGTCCGCCGGTCATGTCGCCGATTGTTGCCGAGGTTTACGGGCCGAATTACGAAGACCAGAAACTGCTTGGGCGTCAAATTGAACAGGTTTTCAAGGACACCGCGGATATCAGTGATATCGACAGCAGTGTCGAGTCGGATGCGCGCCGTTACGTGATCAGGGTTGATCGCCAGCGTGCCGCGCTGCTGGGTGTCTCGCAGTCCCAGGTCAGCGGTTCAGTGTCAATGGCGCTTGGCGGTGAGGATGTGACCTACATTCACATGGGGCATGAAAAAGAACCGGTGCCGGTGCGACTCGAGGTGGCGGTCGCCGACAAGGCGGATATCAGCAGTGTGCTGGCCCTTAAGGTTCGTAGCAGGGATGGTGTACCGGTGCCGATCTCACAATTTTCGGAAGTTGTTGAGGCGCCATGGGACGATGCGATAATCCACAAGGACCTGCTACCGGTGGTGTTTGTCACTGCCGATATGACCGGTGACCTGGACAGTCCACTTTATGGTATGTTCGATCTTGGAGATGCCATCAATAATACCGAGTATTCCGGCCAGGGGATCGAACAGCGCTATATCAGCCAGCCGGATAATCCGTATTATTTTTCGATGAAATGGGACGGTGAATGGCAGGTTACCTACGAAACTTTCCGTGATATGGGTATTGCCTACGCCGTTGGCCTGATATTGATTTTTCTGCTGGTGGTTGCGCAGTTCCGCTCCTACCTGTTACCGCTGGTGATCATGGCGCCGATTCCGATGACCATCATCGGCGTGTTGCCCGGTCATGCATTATTGGGCGCGCAATTCACCGCTACCTCGATGATCGGCATGATCGCGCTGGCCGGTATCATCGTACGCAATTCAATATTGCTGGTCGATTTTATCCAGCAGGAACAGGCCGCCGGTACACGGCTGGAGGATGCCGTTGTCGCCGCCACCGCGGTGCGCGCCAAGCCGATCATACTGACCGCACTGGCAGCGATGATGGGCGCATTTTTCATACTGGATGACCCGATATTCAATGGCCTCGCAATTTCATTGATCTTCGGCATCCTGGTGTCGACGCTGCTGACCCTGCTGGTGATCCCGGTTTTGTTTTACGGTACGCAGCGTAAAAAGAAACCGGCAAATGCCCAGTTACATCAAGGTTCATGAAAGGAACAGGGTCTTGGCCACAAATATTCATTTTTATCAACCTGGGGAAGGGCATCGGCTCGCGCATGATCCGTTTAATGCCATTATCGCGCCAAGGCCGATTGGCTGGGTTTCAACCATAAGCTCCAATGGGCAGCTTAACCTGGCCCCATACAGTTTTTTCAATGCATTTAACTATAAACCGCCGATTATTGGTTTCTCCAGTATCGGGTTCAAAGACAGCGTGAGAAATGCACAGCAGAGTGGCGAGTTTTGCTGGAACCTGGTGTCGCGCTCGCATGCGGAAGCGATGAATCAGACAAGTGCTGCGGTTGCCAGTGATATAGACGAGTTTGAACTGGCGGGCCTGGGTAAACGCGAATCAACCATCGTAAGGCCGCCTCATGTGGCAGACTGCCCGGTTGTCATGGAGTGCAAAACAACGCAGATCATCCAACTGCAGTCGGCTGGGGGCGAAAAGTGTGAAACCTGGCTTGTGCTTGGTGAGGTCGTGGGAGTGCATATCATCGAGGATTTCATCCAGGATGGAGTTTACCAAACCGTTAAGGCAGAACCGGTTTTGCGTGGGGGCGGCCCGGCGGACTACTTCGGCATTTCAGAGGCAAACAGGTTTCAGTTGTTCAGACCCAAAGCCGATTAGCTAAGGCGCATGGGAATGAAGAAGTCACGTGTACCCACTACCCGTTTTGGCCGCCTGGCGCGTTTGGGTTTTACTGCGGGCGAGTTGGCTGTTGGTGGGATGGCAGAGCAGATGCGCCGTTTTGCCGGTTCCGGGTCTGCGGATATATCCAGCGTTTTTCTGACCACCAGCAATGCCAGGAAACTGGCCAGTCGCCTCGCGGGTATGCGCGGCGCCGCCATGAAGATGGGGCAGATGCTGTCGATGGAGAGCGCTGACTTTCTGCCGCGCGAATTTGCTGATGCCCTGGCCATTTTGCGGGGTTCGGCCGATACCATGCCGCTTTCACAGATCAAACGTATCCTGGGGCGCGAGTATGGCAAGGGCTGGCAGAGCCGCTTCCTCGATTTCAATTTCGAACCGATTGCGGCAGCCTCGATAGGGCAGGTGCACCGTGTGGTTACCTGGGATGGTCGTGAACTGGCGCTTAAGATCCAGTACCCGGGCGTGGCCAAAAGCATTAACAGTGACGTCGACAACATGGCAATGTTGATGCGTATGATCAACCTATTGCCCGTTGAAATCGATATTTCTGGAATTGTGAAAGAAGCCAAGCGCCAACTTCACCAGGAGGCGGACTATACCGTCGAGTCACAGTACCTGAAGGACTATCGGAAACTGGTGGAGGATGAGCCGCGCTTCGTGGTGCCAAGGGTGCACGATGACCTGACCACCACGCGTATCCTTGCGATGGATTATGTCGAGGGTGAAGCCCTCGAATCGCTTGCTGGCGATGAGGTTTCGCAGGAGCTGAAAGACAGTATCGGCAGCCTGCTCGAGCACTTGCTGTTTCGTGAACTGTTTGAATTCCGGACCATGCAGTCGGATCCCAATTTTGCCAATTACCTGTACCAGCCTGACACCGGTCGTATCGTATTGCTGGACTTTGGCTCCACGGTGACGTTTGATGAAGTATTCACCAGGCGTTATGCAAAAATTGCCCGCGCCCTGATTGATGGCGATGATGTGGCCCTGAGACGACTGGCTGAGCAGATGGGCTACCTGAGACCGGACAACAGCGAGGAGTACGTGGAAAGAGTGCTGGATATCATTCGCCTGGTTTCAGAACCCGTCACACAGGGCGGCGTTTACGATTTTGCTGCATCCGACGTATTTGCACGTGGCCGCGATGCAGGCCTCGAAATGATATTCAATGATATGAGCGAGTACCGGGTGCCGCCACCCGAGACGATGTTTCTACATCGCAAAATCGTTGGTTCATTCATGCTGTGCTCCCGCATCGGCGCACGCATCAATGTGCGGGAACTGATCGAGCCGTTTTTGCCCTAGGTTGAACTTTTATACGTTCTGACTGGCGTTAAATAATCAGAGATACAAGGTTCTCCGCCATTACACCCAGGATTACGGCAAACGACCGGTTCACGGTAGAAAGGTTTGATGTTGATGCAGCCCCGGTCACTCGCCAGGCCAAGCAAGTTCGTCCAATGCATCGCCCGATGCACCCTATTGGCTTTACCTCATCCACCTGCTCATCGGGATTTCGCTATTGGCGGAGCTTTTTTTATTTCTGACGGTGATGTTTGTTTGATGGCGCTCAAGTTTACGCCTGGAAATCAACACGGATTGTTGTGGATTTCTCTTGATCGGAGGTCTATTAGATCAGAAAGGATAAAAAGCAGGGATGTGTTATGCGACTTGGATTACTTTTGTTATTGCTTGTCAGCTACGTTTCATCGGTTGAGGCGGACCAGGATATTGAGAATTCGACAATCAGGCTGTTCTTCCTGGGAGGTCAATCAAACATGGAAGGTCATGGTTTGAATGCTGAATTGCCTGATTCACTTTCGGCAACCAGTGAAAACGTGTGGATTTATCATGGTAACCCGACAGCAGATAAAGACGAGACAGGCGGCCTGGGGCTTTGGGAAAAACTAAAGCCAGGACACGGCGCAGGGTTTATATCGGATGGCGGTAGCAACAATCTCTCGCGTAAATTTGGCCCTGAGTTGTCCTTTGGCCAGAGAATCAGTGAGCTCTATCCAGGTGAAAAAATCGCATTGGTTAAATATGCCAGGGGGGGATCCTCGATTGACGCCATGGCGGCGCGTGAATACGGGTACTGGGAAATGGATTACCAGGGCAAAGCGGGTGTTAACCAGTTCGATCATTTTCTGAAAACGGTCGATGGCGCACTGGCGACCAGGGACATCGATGGTGATGGTATAGAGGATGACCTGGTTCCGAGCGGGATCATCTGGATGCAGGGTGAGAGCGATGCGACCCTGACAGAAGATATCGCCAGGCGTTATTACGCCAATCTTAAGAGACTGATGAATCTGATTCGCGCGACTTTTCGTGACGGTGATCTTGCCGTGGTGATTGGCAAGATATCTGATTCAGGGTTGGAGAATAATGGAAAGGTCTGGATCTACGGTGAACTGGTTCAGCATGCTCAAGAGGAGTACGTGAGAAAAGACAGAAATGCAGCCATGGTGCGAAATACAAGGAGTCTTCAATACTCGGATCCCTACCATTACGATAGCAGGGGTTATATTGACCTGGGCATAATGTTTGCCGAGACAGTCAAACAATTGGACAAAAATGACTGATTTGATGGTAAACAGATGACCGGCACTTGCACCCCATACCACCATGGCAGGGCTTTTTCAGGGAGGTATGGTCAGTAGCGCAACCGCAAGCCAATGGTTACGGTCCGTCCGTAGTAGTTCATGCTCTCAAAGAAGTTATCAAAGGCAACTGTATCACCGTTGTCCCAGAAGCGGCTGAATTCCTCCTG
>JBFFWN010000120.1:0-10162 GCA_041570235.1 Lysobacterales bacterium
ATCATTGGATTGTTTAATACGGAAAAACCCTGGATCTTCATGTATCAACCCTCAAGCCTGCGTATCGGCTCGGTGCGCTTCACGGGTTCTGATCCGATGAAGGCGGTTGATCAGATCGAAAGTGCCTGGAAACGCGTCATACCGGAATACCCGATCCAGGGCCGATTTTTGGATGATGTATTCAACGATGTCTACAAGATATTGAAATACATGAACATGGCGCTTGCCGGGTTCGCATTTGTAGCACTTTCCCTGGCCATGTTCGGTCTGTTTGGTCTCGCTGCATTCATGGCAACCCAACGGACCAGGGAAATCGGGGTTCGTAAAGTGTTGGGCGCAAATTCATTCCAGATAGCGCGCCTGCTGGTATGGCAATTTTCCAAGCCGGTGATGTGGGCTCTGCTGGCAGCATTGCCGGCGGCATTTTTCGCCTCCAAGGTCTACCTGGGGTTCTTCGCCGACCGCATTGATACACAAATGATCATCCTGCTGGTCTCAGGGTTTGTCTCGGTAATGCTGGCCTGGGGCACGGTGGCAGGGCACGCCATCCGCATCTCGCGTTCCAACCCGATTATTGCCCTGCGTTACGAATAAAAAACAGACCCGGGAAGGTGGATTTTCAGTCCGCTTCCCCGGGTCTTTCTGGAAAATATATGACAACCGGCACAATTATTTATCACTACCCATAATTTGCCCAGCTGCCGCCGCACCGCTGAGAAAAGCACCTTCAACCCTGGAGCCGTAACACCAGTCACCCGCCAGAGCCAGGTTTTTTGATTCAAACCACAGTGCCCCGGCGTTGAGTGGTTCTCGGGCGAGCGCATAGCGCCAACGGTGGGCAAACGCTTCCTTGACGATAAAACTCTGTGCAATCGGTAGCCGTTGGGCAGCTTCCAGCAAGCCTTTAATAACGTCTTCCTTAGAGCTCTCCAGGTATTGAGTGGACCACTCGGGGCTGGCATGCAACACCCAGGTATGCGCTTGCGTCCGGCCGCCACGGCCAGCCTGGCAGGACACCCAGGATAGCGGGCCCTCATTGACAAACGCGGCCTCGTGATCAGCAAGCAAGGGCCTGTCCAATACCACCATTAGCGCCCAGCAGGGCTGCATTTCGACACTTGAAAGCACTTTGTCGACCTCTGGGTCGCAAAGCAATGCACTGGCCTGCCCGGGCGGCGTGGTGACAATCAATGCATCTGAATCCAACTTTTCACCCTGATCCGAATGAAGCGTCCACCCGGCGGCGGTTTGTTCCAGCATCCTCACATTCCAGCCGAAGCGGCAATCAGCCTGCTCCGCTGCCAGTTCTTTGCAAATGGCATTCATGCCTGGTACGCCAACAAACCGCTCGGTGTCATGGATTCTGTCGTTTTGCCTTTCACCACCGACAACAGCGATACGGGGCATCCAGTTCTCCACCAGGCCGCGTTCCCGCCAGGCGACAACGTGCCTTAAAAAGCGCGGGTCGCGCGCCGTGAAGTACTGTGCACCATGATCGAAACTGTGCTCACCTTGCCTGCGGGTACTCATGCGACCACCCGCACCGCGTGCCTTGTCAACAACAACCACATCATGTCCCTGGTCAGAGAGAATACGGGCAGCTGTCAGGCCCGCCATACCGGCACCTATCACTGCGATGCGGAGACACTTTTCGCTCGCCGGTGCTTTGACCAACTGTGCGTAACGGCCGATATCGAGTCGCTTTGCATGACGCGCCAAAGATCGCTGCCGGACCTTTCCAAAAACCGGCCCTGGTGGGAATGCGCGGTCGAATTGTCCCAGACACCACAACAAACCGCCGTAACTGTTCGGATCATTGCCATCAAACGCAAACCGGTGATTCAGATCGATCATCAGTTTCAAGGCGCGCGAGGTTGTCTGAGACCAGGGCAGGATGGCCTTGCCCCAGGTCATCCGCAAATTGTTATGCAGTTCACCATGGCGCAGAAGGGATCGCTGTGCCAGGTCCCATAGCGGGTTGCCGGTTTTCCCCCTGGCGAGGGTTTCCCAATCAAACGTCACCTCCCTGGGTAAGGTCTCGTTTTCTTTTAACGATTCCCTGGCCCAACGGGGGATGGCATTCAAGGATTCGGGATCATCACAGTGAAAGCAGAAGTGATGAGACAACTCGCGCCAGGTCAGCAGTTCATCCAGAAACTTGTCGGCGCCCTCACCTCCCTGCCCGGTTGCCTCGCGGGCGATTCGAAAGGGGGAGACACAGCCATAATGCAAATAGGCCGACATTCGGCTGACGGCAGTGGGTATGGTCGCGTCATCACGCAAACGATGGTAGTGCTTTAATCCCGACGAAAGAAACCTCTGCCAGCGATCATAACCGGCCGACGAACCACCGCGGGTTTCGGACACCGGTGGTATGGAGTGATCAATCCGGCACCTGGCAATTTCTTCCGGCAGTGATGCCGACAAATCAAAAGGCTCGAAGCCGGGTGAACCGGTGAACGACGCCGGCCATTTACCGGGGTCTTGCCAACCCTGCTCAACCCGCTTTGCTATTTCCTGCCCGTAGCTATTGCGAAACTGGTAGGCCCGTACAGGTTGATTGCTGGAAACGGGCATTGGCAGAATACAACTTGCATCCACCAGCACCAACATGAGTTCAGGGTCCGCAGCCAAATGCTGTTGGTACCACCCGGTAAATGGCGGCACCGGGTAGAGTTCGCTGACCGTTACCGCACTGCGCGCCAACAACTGGCCCAGTGGGCCCGGTTTGTTTGGATCTTGAGGAAGGTGAAATACAAGCCTTTGGCCGCGCTCTTTCAGATCGGCAGAAAAATCCCGCGCCGCCTCCAAAATAAACCTGTGATGACGGTCCGAGTTATACCTGTGTCTGCCGCCAAGCCCCTGGTAAACCAGCAGCGGCAGGTCCATTTCCAGTGCCAGGGCGGCTGCGGTTTCAAGTGCGGGGTTTTCGTGTGCACGCAGCGCATGGTGCGCCCAGTACAGAACAAACTCTCCTGATGCCCGGATATTGTCATTGCCATGTATGACGCAACGTTCAGATAAGAACTCTGGCAGGTTTAAGGTATTTTCCGTTTTCATAGGTAAATCCCCTGTCATACATCGTTAACTGAATTTGATCTCATGGGGTTAACTTCCAACAAACCAACCCGCACTGGAGTGGCCGCCGGCATTGCCATGAGCATAGCCGATTAATCGCGTCATGTGGGAATGGGAAAGATGAAATTCATGTAAGGAATCAATTCGACTGCCCGCATAATCACCTCGATATGGGTAGTCACTGAATGGAAAAGTGATTCGCATTGTTGACCTGCACCAGGTGAACCTGGCAGACAGTTATGATTTTCAGGATGTTTTGGGCTTTCCCATGGGAAAATAACAGTTGAAGACATGTTTGTCCGTAACCGAAGTCACACCCGGAAAGGTTTCCCTGCATTGCGACTGGACCCGTGGGCACCGGGTATGGAATTCACATCCCAGCGGTCTTTTTAACAGGCTCGGCGCGTCCCCGATTAACTCGATCGGGTCGGATTGTGCGTCCGGATCGGGGCTGGGGTTGGCCGATAGCAGGGCTGCGGTGTAGGGGTGCCGGGGCTGGCTGAAAATCTGCTGTGAATCGCCCTGCTCGATAAAGCGCCCCAGGTACATGATCGACATCTGATCGGCCACGTGTCGCACTACGTTGAGGTTATGGGTGATGATCAACAACCCCAAGCCCATTTCCTGTTGCAGGCGGGATAAGAGGTTAAGAATTTCACCCTGTATCGAAACATCCAGTCCGGCGGTGGGTTCATCGGCAACCAGGATGTCCGGACGCAAAGCCAGCGCCCGTGCAACGCCTACCCGCCTGGCCTGGCCACCACTCAACTGGTGTGGAAAGCGGTCGGCAAAATCATCACCCAGGCCCACCATTGACAACAGGCGCAATGCTTCCTTATCAGGGCTTTTTGCGCCCGTCTTGTGAATCCGGAATGGCTCGGCCAGCGCCCTTCTGACGGTCATCCTGGGGTTGAGCGAACCGACCGGATCCTGGAACATCAGGGCCACCCGTTTACGGTCGGGCTTCAGCATATTATTCCTGCCCTGCCCCATTTTTTCGCCGTTGAAAAAAACTTCGCCATTCGACACTGGCGCCAGCCCGCACAGGGCCATGGCCAACGTGGTTTTTCCGGAGCCGCTTTCACCGACAATGCCCATGGTTTCACCGCGGTTGATATCGAGTGAAACGCCATGCACCACATCTACGTAAGATGGGCTCTTTCCAACCAGAGATAGCAGGCCGCCGCCAAGCGAATAGCGCACATACAGATCACGAACACTCAGCAAGGTGCTCATGATGCCGTATCCAACAGGTGACAGGCTACCTGGTGGTGATCACCGGCCAGCGAAGGTCGTTCGACTGCACAGCGTGCCAGGCTTTTTGAGCAGCGCTCCCTGAAAATACAACCGCGCGGGAGGTCTACCAGGTTGGGCAGACTGCCTTCGATAACCGGCAGGTCGCGGGTGCGATGCATGATGCGAGCAGGATCGCACTCCAGCAATTTTTGTGTGTATGGGTGTTGGGGGTTAACAAACACATCGCGCAGCGAGCCGGTTTCAACCACTTCACCGGCATACATCACAACAACCTCATCACACAGCTCGGCAATCACGCCAAGGTGGTGCGAAATAAACAGGATGGAACAGCCGAATTCGTGCTGTAGCTCCTTCAGGCGGTGAATGATCTGCACTTCCAGCGTTGCGTCCAGCGCCGTGGTCGGCTCGTCGGCAATCAGCAAGGCCGGCTCGGCCATCAGGGCCATGGCAATGGCCACCCTCTGGCGCATGCCGCCGGAAAGATGATGCGGGTAACGTTTCAGCTGGGCCTCGGCATCGGGTATGCCGACCCGCTGGAGCATCATCAATGAGCGTGCTTTCTTTTCAGCACGGCTCGCGTTGCCGTGGTGCTGGACATCGAACATCTGCCGGCCAATGGTCATGACCGGGTTCAGGCTGGTCATAGGGTCCTGGAAGACCATGGAAATTTGATCACCGCGCAATGAGCGCATCTGTTCCTGCGACAGGCTCAGCAGGTCCCTGTCCCTGAAAACAACAGCGCCCCCTGCTATGCGCGCATTCGGGGCCAGCAAACGAATGATGGCCGAGATCAGGGTAGATTTACCGCAGCCGCTCTCGCCAACAATACCGATGATTTTCCCCGCCGGTAACAACAGATTTACATTCCGCAATGCCTGCAAAGGGCCCTGCTCGGTCTGGTAATTGATCGACAGGTCCTGGATATTCAAAACGGGTAAATTCATTGGTCCTTCTTACGCAGTTTGGGGTCAAAAATATCCCGCAGCGACTCACCGAAAAACGTGAACCCAAGTGTCACTGCTATCAGTGGCAGGCCACCGGCGATGATTGGCCAGGGAGAGTTTCTAAGGTAGGAATAACCGTCATTGAGAATGCTGCCCCAGCTGGGGGTAGGCGGACTGACACCCAGACCAAGAAAGCTGAGTGCGGCCTCCATGCCCACCACGGCGGGCACATCCATGGACGCCAGGATAAACAGCGGCGCGGCAATATTGGGCAACACGTGATCGCGCAGAATCCTGCCCGTCGATGCACCCATGGCGCGTTCGGCCAGGATAAAATCCCGTTCGCGCAGCGCCCGGGTCTGGGTGCGGACCACCCGTGCATAGACCGGGATCGACGTGATGATGATCACACCGATCACCGTGTTGAGTGATGGCCCGGTCAGTGCAACGAAAGCCAGCGCAAACATGATGGTGGGAAAGGAGCGCACCGTGTCAAAAGATACCACCAGGGCGCGGTCCAGCCAGCGCGGTCCAAAGCCGGCCAGCATGCCCAGCACCAGTCCTATGGACAATGAAACCGATATGGCGACAAGTGACACTTTGAGTGCGACCTGGCCACCGAACAACACGCGTGAAAGAACATCCCGGCCGAGCTGATCGGTACCCAGCCAGTGCGCGGCGGAAGGGCTGCTCAGCCGGTTATAAACATCAACCTCGAATGGGTCGTAAGGTGCCAGCCAAGCGGCGAAAACCGTCAGGAACAGGATCAGGCTGACAAGGATAAAACCGGCCATGCCCAGTGGGTCTTTTTTCAAGGCAGCGAAGATGCGCAAAAAAGTGTTACGCGGTTTCAATGTTTTTTCTGCTCACGCAAGCGCGGATCAAGGAAGGCGTTGATGATGTCTGAGGCCAGCGTGCTCAGCACGAAAAACCCGGTGGTAACCAGCACCGAGCCCATCACGATGGGGTAATTTCGCATCAGTACCGCCTCGTACAACAATTTGCCGATACCAGGGCGCGAAAATACGATTTCGGCAAACAGCGCACCGGAAAGCATGCTGCCTATTCCGAGGCCGAGAATGGTGACGGTGGGCAACAGGGCAATTCGCAAGGCATAGTGGACGATGATGGTGCGCTCGGGCAAACCAAAGGCCCGCGCCGTACGTATGTGGTTTTCTTCCATCACCTCCAGCATCGATGCGCGCACCAGCCGGGCGATATAACCCACCCATCCAAGGCCCAGCGCAATGGCTGGCAACACCAGGTGATAGGCCTGGTCGGAGTAATTTCCGCTTTCACCAGCCCCCATGGCCGGAAACCAGCGCCACTTCACAGCCAGCCATAACAGCAGGTACAAGGCCACAACAAAGGAAGGAATGGCAATAAACCCTACCGACATCACGGCGGTCAGACGATCGAGCAGCGAGTTCCGCCGGATGGCCGAGAAACAGCCCAATGGAATACCGATCAGGCTTGCTCCGCCGATCGCAACCAGCACCAACACCATCGTGAAAGGCAACTGCTCCCATACGATCTCGGTCACTTTGCGATCGGAAAACGGATCAACACCGAGATCCCCGCGAGCGAGCCCCGCATAAAACCTGCTTAGCTGAATGACCAACGGTTGATCCAGCCCCATGCGCTGGGAAAGCTCGGCCTTCAGCTCCGGCGTCGCCTTAGGGCCGAGCATCACGGTGGCCGGATCGCCAGGAACCATGTGGATCATGCCAAACAGCAGGCTGACTGCCAAAAACAGTACCAGTAATGCAGACAATCCCCGCCGGAATATAAATTTCAACATGGCTGTCAGGCAGGCCTTTCTGATGGTCGAAAATCGCGGTATCGGGGGTAGCCGTCCGGACGGAAAGCGGGTGCGATGGTGTTACGATAAATTTGTGGCATTACACCGTTGGTCAAGAAACGATAACAACCCGACTCCTCCATCAAATCCTGCATGCGTTGATAAATCCGGTCGCGTTCGCTCGCATCGGTGCTTGCCAGCGCCAGGTCATTTAAGCTGTCAAACTCCTCATTGCTGAACCTCTCCCAGTTCCAGATGCCGGCCTGTTCGGAGATAAACCACGTTACCGAATAATAGGGGTCTGCCATGCCGATAAAATTTTGCAGAAACAGCTGCACGTCGCGCCATTGATCACCCAGGTCCTCCCTTCCGATGGTCAGAAAGGTGCTGTTCTCCTGTGCACGGATGTCGACCTCTATGCCGACTTTTTTTAACGACCATTGCACCACCTGTGCTGCTGTCAGGCTCTGCGCCTTGTTGTCGAGCGCCAAGGTCAAGCGCAAGGGTAGTTTTACCCCGGCCTCGCGAAGCAGAGCCCGGGCCTTATCCGGATCGCCTTTTGGTGGGATCAGTGAGTTGGCGCGATGGCCTGTCATTCCTTCAGGCACGGGTCCCGTGGACACTTTCGCCAGGCCAAACCAGGCTGCCTCCAATACCGCGTCCACGTCCACGGCATATTGGATCGCCCGGCGTACGCGGATATCCCTCAGGGCGGGGTTTTCCCGGTTTACTCCCAGCCAGTAATTTCTTCCGGATGGCAACACCTTGAGTTTGCTGTCAGGCGGCATATCTTTTTCAAATGGACCCACCGTTTCAACTGAAATCTGGCTGCAGTCCAGTTGACCTGCTTCAAAGGCCATCTCGCCGGCCTTGTCATCGCCCATCGCGTAGATATGCATCTCGGAAAAAGCGGCTTCCTCACCCGTCCACAGCGGGTTCTTTTCCAGCACGGTTTTACGCTGAGCCTGCCACGACTTGAATGCGTAGGGCCCGGAGCCACACGGCGGGTTTGTGGTGAAGCGGCCACCGACGGCAGTGACGGCCTTGCGTGACATGATTGCCCCGCTGGGTCCGGCGACAGCGATCGGAATGAAGGCTGCATAGGGTGAGCGCAAAACAAATGTGCCTGAATAACGGTCATGCACCTCCACATGATCCAGTGGCCCCATATCCGGCAGGTTGAGGGCATACATGGCCGGGTCGACCATGCGCTCAAAGGAGAACTTCACGTCGTCAGCGGTCATTTCACCAAAACCATTGCTGAACATCTGGCCGGGCTTCAGGCGAAAATCGTAGTGCGTTGCGTCCCTTTGTTCAAACCACTCGGCGGCATCAAGCCGTGTGTCCCAGCTGTCAGCGGATGCGAACCTGAGGATGTTCTGATATATGGCGCCAAAGATAAAGCCCTCGGCGCCGGAGACAGAACTCACCGGGTCCAGGGAAACAACGTCGTTGTAGTTGCGGATGTGCAACCTGCCGTCGCGGGTCGCCCAACTGAACCCCGGTATGCCGGCTCCAGCCACTCCCACCAACGCCAGTGCAGACTTTTTCAGAAACGCCCGGCGGTCCTGGTTGGGAGGTTGGCGATGTATTTTCGAATTCATTACCTTCTACTATTGATGACAGTCAGCAGCAAGTCAAAAGGAATCTGGTCTGGCCATATCCGGGTACGCTATTATCCATCAATGGCAATTGCTCACGCCTGTCTACCGTTTTAGAACCGGAGTTGTCCATGCAACGCATCAAAACCGATTTTCCATACGCTATCCGTGAAATCGAAAACACCTGGATTACGCTGGCTGACGGCACCCGCCTCGCTGCCCGGATCTGGCTCCCTGTTGATGCGGATACACAACCATTCCCTGCCCTGCTGGAATATATTCCCTATCGCAAGAACGATGGTACGGCCGTACGTGACGCGATTCGACACCCCTACCTTGCCGGCCACGGTTACGCCTGCGTGCGGGTAGACATGCGCGGCAGTGGTGAATCAGACGGCATTCTGTATGATGAATATCTACAGCAGGAACATGACGACTGCCTGGAAGTGATGGCCTGGATCGCCGCGCAGCCCTGGTGTGACGGCAGTCTCGGCATGTTCGGCAAATCCTGGGGTGGTTTCAACAGCCTGCAGGTCGCAGCGCGCCGACCGCCTGAGTTGAAAGCCATCATAACCATCGGCTTCACCGATGACCGCTACCACGACGACGTACACTACATGGGGGGCTGCGTGCTGGCCTCACAGATGTTGTCATGGGCGACGGTCATGTTTGGCTTGAACGCCCAGCCACCCGACCCTCGTTGGGTGGGCGAGAAATGGCGCGAAATGTGGCTGGAACGAATGGAAAAAACACCGCCTTTCATCGAGGCCTGGTTACAGCATCAAAGACGGGATGCCTATTGGAAACACGGTTCGGTACGCGAGCATTACAGCGCTATCAATGTGCCGGTCTATGCGGTGGGCGGATGGGGTGATGCCTACAATAATTCGATACCACGTATCCTCGCCGGGCTATCTGTGCCATGCAAAGGGCTGATCGGCGCCTGGTCGCACAATTACCCGGAAGAAGGCGTGCCCGGGCCCAATATGGGCTTTACCCAGGAGAGCCTGAGGTGGTGGGACCACTGGCTGAAAGGCAAGGACACCGGAATCATGGAAGAGCCGATGCTGCGATCATGGATCCTGGAGAGCGAGCCGCCGGCCACCTGTTACGAGGAACGAAAAGGCCACTGGGTTGCTGACCCGGCCTGGCCTTCACCCCACATTGATGAGCAGTTGCTGTATTTGAATAGTGATGGCACCGCGAAAGTGATGGAAGCTTCACCAGCCTCATCCGCTACATTGACCCTGACAGGTCAGTTGAGTCATGGCCTGCAGAGTGGCGAATGGGGCAATTTTGGCTGCAAAGGTGAATTTCCGCCTGATCAGCGTTCATCAGATGGCGA
The DNA here is from genome assembly GCA_041570235.1 of Lysobacterales bacterium. Lineage (GTDB taxonomy): Bacteria > Pseudomonadota > Gammaproteobacteria > Xanthomonadales > SZUA-36 > SZUA-36. The sequence goes on from JBFFWN010000120.1 coordinate 10,027, forward strand.
ATGTCTTGTCTTCAACTCCGCGCCGGTCACCGAGCCGCTTGCGATGCTGGGCAATCCCGAGCTGGATCTGGAACTGGCGGTCGACAAGCCCGATGCGCTGGTCGCTGTGCGATTATGTGATGTTGCACCCGATGGC
>JBFFWN010000121.1:0-10154 GCA_041570235.1 Lysobacterales bacterium
CCTTGCATTCCGAAAACATGGCCGGGGTTTTCAATTGATATCAACCTGGATGAGGCCCCGATAAAAGTGGAGGTGCGAAACCCCCTTGGCATATGCCATGGAGTATGCGCGGTTGAAACAGGCGGACACATGATCGCCTCGAACCGGCTTGCTGTAGATGCCGTGCAAGGACGGCACGTCATCGTTCACATGGGAGAACAAGACACCTTGGAAACAAAGGGCTAGCACGACGAGCTCAAACATATGGACACCACTACACCGTGCTGTGAATATCATTGATATATCTATTTAATACATTGATTTATCGATATATTATGCTAATAGATGAAAAAAATGCAACGCCGACAGGACTGATTTTAGAGGTTCATGGGCCGGTCGTCGTGATCGCCTGCACGACCCTCCCTCCCTTACAACAGGCGCTGTTCGCCAATCTGAATCATGAGTCCTATTTCTTTGAGGTCCACCAGCACCTCGATGAACACCATGTTCGCGCCATCACCCTCCACCAATGCAGTGGACTACACAGAGGTATGAACGTTTTTGATACGGGGGCGCCCCTGCATATCCCGGTGACGCCCGATTGTCTTGGCCGCCTGCTCAATAGTTTTGGCGAACCCCTGGATGATGGCAAGGTCCTTTTGAGTCAGGAGTTTAGAAATATCCATAGCCGTCCGCTTCCATTGCGTGAAGCGATTCCCGTTGGCGAGGTGCTGCACACCGGCATCAAGGTCATTGATCTGCTTTGCCCCTTCATAAAAGGCGGGAAAACCGGCTTGTTTGGTGGTGCCGGTGTCGGTAAGACCGTGCTTATCATGGAATTCATGCATGCAGTGGCTACACTGCATGAAGGCGCTCTGGTATTTGCCGGCGTCGGTGAAAGAATACGCGAGGGCCATGAGCTCTGGCATGAAATACGCAAAGCCGGCGTGTTGCCGCAAACGCTCATGGTGTTTGGCCAGATGGACGAGTCGCCGGGAGTACGTTTTCGGGTCGGGCTGTCTGCACTGACCTATGCCGAGTACTTGCGCGACACCAGGCAAAAAGAAGTATTGTTCGTGATCGATAACATATTCCGTTTCGTACAAGCCGGCAGTGAGGTTTCCAGCCTTCTCGGCCGTATGCCGGCGACAGTCGGTTACCAGCCCACCCTCAATACCGAGGTTGCGGAGTTACAGGATCGTATTTTTTCCACAAAACATGGCGCAATAACCTCCGTTCAGGCGGTCTATGTGCCAGCCGATGACATGACCGATCCCGCCGTCAGCGCCATCCAAAGCCACCTCGATACGAAAGTGATCCTGTCACGCAGCCAGGCAGGCAAGGGAATATATCCTGCCGTTGATGCACTGCAATCGGGTAGTAAATTCATGGATCGCCGCACCCTGGGCGCCCGTCATTATGAAATCGCGGAAGCAGTGCGGGAACACCTGGCCCGTTACCAGGAACTGGAAGATATCATTTCCATGCTGGGCATAGAGGAACTCTCTGCTGCCGATCGCAAGATAGTCATGCGTGCCCGTAAGCTGCAGCGCTACCTTACCCAGCCATTTTGGTCTACCGCCATGCATACCGGGATCACAGGTGTTTCGGTGCCACTGGACAGCGCTCTTACAGATTGCGATGCGTTTTTGTCAGGTCATTACGATGAAACTCCGGAAGATCATTGTTACATGCGCGGTACGATGCTGGAGGCAACGACATGACGCCCTTTACGTTGCGCCTGCAGGACGCGACCCGCTCGGAGGATATTCCGGGTGTGACTTCCTTTGTCGGTGAGGATGCCACTGGCAGTTTCGGAATCCTCGCCGGGCACGCCCGGATGATCACACTTCTTGTCACTGGGCTGGCCCGGTTTCGCGTCGGCGAGCAAGCCTGGCAGTACCTCGCCCTTCCCGGAGCGGTGCTTTATTTTCATGAAGAAGTGCTGACGCTGAGCACACGCAGGTACCTGAAGGACGATGACTATATGCGCATCAGCCAGGCCCTGCAGCAACAGCTACTCGCGGAGGAGGAGAAACTGCATTCCACCAAGGTGAGCCTGCACAACATGGAAGAAGCCTTGCTCAAACGCCTGTGGGAAATGAGCCGCAAGGGCCGGGGTTGAACATCATGCCGCAACTGGATGATCTGAGAAAGCAGGTGGAGCGCCAGGCGCAGCGTATGAAAAAGGCCGAACGTGAACGGCCCACCCTGATCGGACAGACGGTCTACATTGGCACTCTCGGATTGTTGTTCGTACTACCGGTCGTCGGCGGCGCCTACCTGGGGCAATGGCTGGACAGCCTGGCTACAGACTATTCCAGTCGCTGGACCCTGAGCCTGATCCTCGTGGGGGTCTGCGTGGGCGCGTTGAACGTATACCTGTTTATAAGGGAATAAGCGATGGCAGAAGAAGGTCTACTGATCGAACCACTGCTTACACTGGGACCGGTGACGATTACAGGTACCGTGGTGACGACCTGGGTGATCATGGTGGTTATCTGCTTGCCCGCATGGTTGGTATCACGAAACCTGCGTATCAAGCCCGGGCCCCTGCAGACAGCGGTTGAGGGGATCGTCTCCAGCATCGAGGAAGCGGTCACCGCGGTGGCTCCGGGTCATGCCGGGCAGATTTTTCCTTTTATCGGCAGCCTCTGGATTTTCCTGGTCGTGGCCAACCTCAGCAGTGTGATCCCCGGCGTGCACTCGCCCACCCGGGACCTTTCCGCCACCGGCGCCTTGGCTATCACCGTGTTCCTGTCGACACACTGGTTCGGGATTCGTATTCAGGGCTTGAAAGCCTACCTGCGTCATTACCTGGCACCCAGTCCAATCCTGCTGCCATTTCATCTCATCAGCGAGATAACCCGTACCGTGGCATTGGCCGTCCGTCTGTTCGGCAACATGATGAGTCTCGAGATGGCGGCCCTGCTGGTTCTGTTGGTGGCGGGCTTTCTTGCACCCGTCCCGATCCTGATGCTTCACATCATCGAGGCCCTGGTACAGGCCTATATCTTCGGCATGCTGGCGCTGATCTACGTCGCCGGCGGCCTGCAATCCCAACAACTTCGACAGCAAAAAAAGGAGTAGCTCATGCCTGATTTAGCGACATTCACCCTGGCATCGACAATCGCTTCAATCCTCGGTATCTCAATTGGCGTGATGTTTCCCGCCTTTGCAATGGGCAGGGCCATCAGCCAGGCCCTGGAAGCCCTGTCACGACAACCTGAAGCGGAACGTTCCATCATGCGCACGCTGTTCATCGGCCTCGCCATGATCGAGTCACTGGCCATTTATGTACTGGTTATCGTACTCATCGTGTTGTTCCGTAACCCGATGCTTGAATACCTTCTGAAATAGCCGGTCAAACAATGATCTCTTTTTCGACGGGAGGTAAGTCAACATGGAACTGAACTGGTCGACCTTTGTGCTTGAGATCTTCAACTTCCTGGTGCTGGTATGGATTCTCAAGCGCTTTCTTTACAAACCGGTACTGGATGTGATCGCGCGCCGCCGGGCCGGGATCGAAAAAAACCTCAATGATGCAGAAAACCTGCACCAAGATGCCGAAAAACTGCAGGAGCAATACGAGGGCCGGCTTAGCGACTGGAACAGGGAACGGCAGCAGGCACGCGAAGTTCTTGCCCAGGAGGTTGCAGAAGAGCGTATCCGCAAGATGGCTGAGTTGCAGAGCGCCCTCGATCAGGAACGGGAAAAATCAAGGGTAACCGAAGCACGTCATCAAGCTGATGTAAAACATAAAATGGAAGAGACGGCACTGATACAGGGTGCGCGTTTCGCAAGCCGCCTTCTGGAACAGGCATCGGGGCCGGACACAGAGTCACGCCTGGTTGACCTGGTCATCGCTGACCTGTCCCGGCTTTCAGACGAACAGATCACGAACTTGCGCAACAGCTACGGCGAGACCCCGGTAACGGTCAAAGTCGTCAGCGCATATCCGCTGGCCGATCAGCAACGACAGGGTCTTGAACAGGCGCTGGCAAGCATCACGGGGCAGGGTACATCACTGCGTTTCGAACTCGATAAAGACCTAAAAGCCGGTATTCAAATCACCATCGGCGCCTGGGTGCTGGGCGCGAACCTGCAGGATGAACTAAAAGGCTTCATGGAAATAGACCATTATGGTTGGTGATTCAGAGTCGGGAACAGGCCTGCTTGAGCGGCAGGCGTTATGGCTTGAGCGCTACCGGCCCGGGCTTCGTATCAATGAGCAGGGCAACCTCGTTTCAGTCGGCGACGGCATCGCCTGGATCAGCGGTCTGCCTTCAGCCGGCATGGACGAATTACTGGTTTTTGCCGACGGCAGTCAGGCAATCGTATTCGATCTGACCGAAAAGCTGGTCGGTGCTGTGCTACTACATGACACACCAGGCCTGACATCTGGAATAATCGTACAACGAACGGGGCAAACCTTAATGGTACCGGCAGGTGACGCCATGCTGGGCCGCGTTATCGATCCACTGGGAACACCACTCGATGGAGGGCCACCCCCTGCCCATATACGTTGGCAAAAGCTGGAACCCCGATCACCCCCTATAGTTGCCCGCGATTTCGTCCATAAACCGCTGCACACCGGCATTAAAATTGTCGACACCCTGATCCCAATCGGCAAGGGTCAACGGCAATTAATCATTGGTGACGAGGGCCTTGGACGCAGCTCCATTGCGCTTGACACCGTGATAAACCAGCAAGGTCTCGGTGTCTACTGCGTGTATGTGCTGATCGGTCAAAAACGCTCCACCGTAGTTAGCACCATTGACACGCTGCGTGATTATGGCGCACTGGAATTCACGACCGTGGTGGTGGCTGAAGCAACAAGTCTGCCCGGCCTGCAACACCTGGCGCCATTCGCCGGCTGTGCTGTCGGGGAATTCTGGGTGCAGCAGGGCAAGGATGTCCTGGTTATCTACGATGACCTTTCCACCCACGCCAGGACCTATCGAGAGCTGTCACTGCTACTGCGCCGTCCACCGGGCCGCGAAGCCTATCCCGGCGACATTTTTTCCATTCATGCGCGTTTGCTGGAGCGGGCTACCTGCCTGAATGCCACCCATGGCGGCGGTAGCATGACGGCACTTCCCATCGTCGAAACACAACTCGGCGAAATCGCTGCTTACATACCCACCAACCTGATCTCCATCACCGATGGCCAGCTTTACCTGGACCGCAGGCTGTTCATCAGCGGTTTCCGGCCCGCGGTAGACATTGCGCTTTCCGTATCCCGGGTGGGCGGCCAGGCGCAACCAGCCCGAATCAAGGAAGAAGCCGGGCGAATGAAGCTGGACTATCTGCAGTTCCTGGAGCTGGAGGTCTTCACCCGCTTCGGTGCACGCCTTGAAGGCGCCATGGAAGTCAGCATCCAACGTGGACGCCTGCTGCGCGAGATACTCAAACAGGATCGACTCTCGCCGCTACCGGCGGTATTCCATATGGCGTGGCTGGTAGCTTTCAATGATGGTCTGTTCGACCATGCGCAGCCCGATGACATTCCGGCCTTACTCAGTTTGCTCGAGAAATCGGCCAGCCTGACCACGTTAAACCTGGATACGCCTCGAGAGGAATGGAGTGCGGCGGTCACCGGCTGGCTATCCGGACCCAACCGGGACAAGCCGGCATGAGCCGCAGACGAAATCTGCAGAGTCACCTTCAAAGCCTGGAAGAAATCCGGGGCATCATGAATTCCATGAAAACCCTGGCCTATACGGAAACCCGTAAACTGGCCCGCTTTATGGACGCACAACATACCGTGGTACGAAGCATTGAAAACGTTGCCGCCGATCTTCTTGCCTCCTACCCGGAAACCCTGCCCGAGGTGCCCGGTTCAATACCGGTCTATATCGTGATTGGAACCCAGCGCGGTTTTTGCGGCAATTTCAATCACGCCTTACTTGAACAACTGGAGTCCATCCTGGAAGACCCCTCTCAAAACAGTCCTCAGCTGATGGTTGTGGGGCATAAATTGTGTACGCTGGTCGAAGCGGATGAACGGGTAGTAACCAGGCTGGACGGTGCCAATGCCTCCGGGGAGGTGCCCTCTGTGCTTGGTCAGTTGGTAAGCGAACTAAATTCGTTTCAGGAGAATTTTCGGTTGCCGTCCGTACATGCCATCTACCATGACGATGAGGGTGACATCGGCGTCCGAAAGCTCTTGCCTCCTTTCCAGAATTATATTGACCGGGCGCCGCGCTTCCCCCACCCGCCGGTTCTGAACCAATCACCACAGGATTGCCTTGGCGGACTCGTGGATCACTATCTTCTTGCAGCGCTTCACGAAGTTCTGTACACCTCGCTCATGGCCGAAAATCATCGACGAGTGCTACACCTCGAAGGTGCGGTCAAGCACCTCGATGATGCTTCGGGCGAACTGCAGCGACAATGCAACAGTTTACGCCAGGGAGAGATCATCGAGGAGATCGAGGTCATCCTTCTGAACCAGACAGAAACGATTATACCGATAAGACAAACACCAACCGGGATGCAGCGGCGGACATAATGCATTCCCGCTGCGCATTCTGTTTACCTGGCATGAAAACAGCCCAATACATGCGCTCTTTATGCTAGAATATTGATGCTGTAATACCCCAAATGTGAGCAGGATGAATGGTTTAACCACGCTGTCTTCTCAATTTTGCCGGGTTTTCCACCTTGGCATACTGGGGCTTTTTTTGATCACTCCCCAGGTCACGGCCACCGACAGTTACCAGCAGATGCGGCAACGCCTCGTTCTTGAGGTTGCCGGAGATGTGGCTCAAACCAGCGGGTATATCGGAAAGGATACGCTGGATGAACGTGTCATGCGGGTACTTGGAACGGTCGCACGGCATCAATTTGTACCACCCGAATTGCAATACCTGGCCTACGAAAACCGCCCCCTGCCGATCGGTCACGGCCAGACGATTTCCCAACCCTATATCGTGGCCCTGATGACCGATTTGCTCGAACCCGGACCGGATGATGTCGTGCTCGAGATCGGCACCGGTTCAGGTTACCAGGCCGCCATCCTGTCAAGACTGGTCAAACAGGTGTACTCCATAGAAATCATTCCCGAATTGGCAACTTCGGCAACAGAGCGTCTGCATCAGCTCGGTTTTGATAACGTCGAGGTTAAAAACGCCGATGGCTACTACGGCTGGCCGGAGCATGCCCCGTTTGATGCCATCATCGTCACCGCTGCGAGCAGTCATATCCCACCGCCACTGGTGCAGCAGCTAAAACCCGGTGGTGTGCTGATGATCCCGGTGGGTCCCGCTTTCCAGGTTCAGCAATTGAGCATGGTAAGAAAAAATGCCGAGGGTGAAATCACCATCCGCCAGTTAATGCCCGTCAGTTTTGTGCCCTTCACTGGTGAACACTAGCCAGCAAGGGATAATGTTCGACCGCGGGCCGCCGCTATTTTCCATCGCCATACTTTCGGGCGCCGCATTGGCATACGAAATACTGCTGATGCGGCTGTTCTCAATTATTCAATGGCACCATTTCGCCTACATGATGATCAGCCTGGCCTTGCTGGGTTATGGCGCCAGCGGCACCATGCTTGCCTTGGCGCAGCGCTGGGTGCAAAAGCATTTTTTTGCATTCTTTATCACCAATGCCATTTTATTCGGTATCGGTGCAATCGTTTGTTTCCGTCTCGCACAGGCAGTTCCGTTCAATGCTCTGGAGGTGCTCTGGGATACCCGCCAGCCATTGTGGCTTCTGCTGATTTTTATGCTGCTGTTCATGCCGTTTTTCTGCGTGGCAAACTGTATTTGCTCGGCTTTTTCAAAATTCAGCGGGCAACTGCACCGGATTTACAGTTTCGACCTCATTGGCGCCGGCATCGGCGCACTATCTATTATCGGGCTGTTATTTATCGTCCCGCCAAACACTGCGCTGCAGGTGATCGCGGCAATGGGCCTGCTGTCGGCAGCCGTCGCCTGGCTGGAATACGGCGCCAGGTCGCAATGGCAGGCACTGGTGCTCTCGATAGCAACGATCGTCATGCTTTCCCCGGTAGCCGGTTTTTCGTTACAGGTCTCCCAGTTCAAGGGCTTGAACCAGGCATTGCAGGTGCTGAACACCGAAAAGCTCGATCAGCGATCCAGCCCGCTTGGATGGCTTACGACTGTCGCCAGCCCATCGGTGCCATTCCGGCACGCGCCAGGCTTGAGCCTGAATAGCCCGGGATCCATACCCGAGCAACTGGCCATTTTTACCGATGCTGATTCAGTCAACATGATCACCCGGTACGAGGGCAGTCTGCATAAGATGGCCTACCTGGATTTTCAGACATCAGCCCTGCCCTATCATCTGCTTGATCACCCCGAAGTGATGGTGCTCGGTGCTGGTGGTGGCGCAGATGTGCTGCAGGCACTGTATCACCGCTCGAACCGTATTGACGCCGTGGAAATCAACCCGCAGGTTGTGGACCTGGTGCAGGAAAGGTTTGCAGATTTCGCCGGTGATTTGTACCTGCAGCCCCGGGTAAGTGTCTTCAAAAGCGAGGCCAGGGGGTTTGTTACCGCCAGCAGAGACCACTACGACCTTATCCAGGTGGCCCTGCTGGATTCTTTCAGCGCCTCTTCAGCAGGTCTTTATGCGCTCAGTGAAAACTACCTCTACACGGTGGAGGCATTTTCCCAATTCCTGCATCACCTTCTGCCCGAAGGGGTTCTCAGCATCACGCGCTGGACCAAAACACCACCGCGTGATGGCCTGAAAACCTTCGCCACCGCGATAGCGGCCCTGGAGGCATCCGGAGTGACAGATCCGGAACAACACATGGCCATGATCAGAAGCTGGAACACGAGCACATTACTGCTTAAAAGAGGAGCCTTTGACGATCACGCCATTGACAAGCTGAAATCCTTTTGCCGCCTGCGTTCCTTTGACCTCGTGTATTACCCGGGCATCACCAGGCAAGAGGCAAACCGTTACAACCAGCTGCAGGAGCCATGGTTTTTTGATGGCGCGCAACAGTTGCTGGGGCCTCAAAGTGCCGCGTTCATGGATGACTATAAATTCAATATCCACCCGGCCACCGACGACCGTCCATACTTTTCACATTTCCTGAAATGGCGGACTTTACCCGAACTGCTGGAATTGAGTCAGCGCGGCGGCATGCCTTTGCTGGAATGGGGTTACCTGGTTTTGATCGTGACCCTGGCGGTGGCCCTGGTGGTGAGTTTCCTGCTGGTTTTGCTGCCATTGATACCGGGCCGCAGTAATGGCCTGTGGTCAGGGGGACAAAACTGGCGGATCATTATTTACTTTGCAGCCATTGGAACGGCGTTCATGTTTATCGAGATCGCCTTTATCCAGAAATTCTTACTGTTTTTGCATCACCCGCTCTATGCGGCATCGGTGGTGTTATGTGCATTCCTGGTGTTTGCCGGAATGGGCAGCAAGGCGTCATCCCGTTGGCGCAAACAAACGACCATACGCGGCGCCGGCCTCGTCATCGGCGGGCTTTCGCTGCTATACCTGTTTTTGCTTCCGCTAATATTCGACAGCCTGGTGACGATACCGGTCGTATTTAAAATACCGATAGCGGTGGTATTGATTGCACCACTCGCGTTCCTGATGGGTGCGCCATTTCCACTGGGGCTCGATGTGGTGTCAAAAAAATTGCCGGTATTCATTCCATGGGCCTGGGCTATCAACGGCTGCGCATCGGTTGCAGGAGCCATCCTGGCGACCTTGCTGGCCATCCATTTTGGATTCCTGATCGTCGTGACGACGGCGGCAGTGCTGTATGCGCTGGCCGCCCTGGCATTACCCCGTTCGTGATCAATAAAAAGGGGTCAGGTCACTCTGACCCCAATTGACCCCCGATCAAACCGGGAGCCCTGGCCCGGATAATTCACCAAGGACTCGGAATTTACAGTGCAGGTGATTCTCAGTATTCGGTCCGCCCTGGTGAAACTTTTGGGCTAGTCCTGTCCACCGTTTTTGATTTTTGGATCAAGCACAACCGTTGCACCACCTGGCTTTTTGATGGCAATGGAATATTCGTAGGTAGCACTGTCATCATCCTTGTCAATGAATGTCAGTGTCTTACCGCCGTTGGTGATGCTGGGCGTTTCAAATTCAGCCGGCCAATGTGGCTGGCCAAACACTGGCGTAGGAGCCGTAGTCGAATTTGGCTGGTAAAAAGCGATTGCCACTGCCTGAAA
>JBFFWN010000122.1:0-10120 GCA_041570235.1 Lysobacterales bacterium
GAGATTCAAACCCATGGCCTGGATGATGCGACGCTTCTCCGCTTCGCTGAAAAAGACTCCAGGATTGAAGTCGCCGTGGATATTGCATACGACAGTTTTCTGAGCCTGGTGGAACAGGAGGCCGAGCTGATGGCTTTGCCGGAAAAAGAACTGGCTACCGAAGTACAGAGAGGCATTCTGAACTTCTATCGCTATGACGCCATCAACCCCTATGTGGCGTTGGCCGCCAAAGGCCCATGGATCATCACCTCCCGTGGTGCAGTTCTTTACGAATGCGGTGGCTACGGTATGCTCGGCCTGGGACACGCGCCCGATGACCTGCTGGAGGCGATGAATCAACCGCACGTCATGGCCAATGTCATGACCCCGTCATTCAGCCAGAAACGCCTGGTGGATGCCTTGCGCAGGGAAATTGGCCACACCCGGGGAGGCTGCCCTTATGACCGCTTCTTCTGCCTGAACAGCGGTTCCGAATCCGTGACACTGGGAGCCCGCATATCTGACATCAATGCCCGGATCATGACCGATCCCGGCGGCCGTCACGCCAACAAGAAAATCCGGATTCTGAGCCTGAAACACGCATTTCACGGCCGCACCGACCGGCCTGCCCGTTTCTCCGATTCGACCCGCGCGAACTATTGCAAATATCTCGCCAGCTTCCGTGATTACGACAACCTGTTGACCGTTGAACCCAATAACATCAATCAGCTTGAACAGGTCTATGAATACGCAGAAAAAAACAAGCTGTTTATCGAGGCCTTTTTCATTGAGCCCGTTATGGGTGAAGGCAGCCCGGGACAGGCGGTGACCCCGGAGTTTTATGCACGCGCCAGGGAATTGACAGAAGACCATGGCTCATTGTTGCTGGTGGACTCCATCCAGGCAGGTTTGCGCGCCCAGGGCGTGTTATCGATCTGTGATTACCCCGGTTTTGAAAACCTTCCTGCACCGGATATGGAAACCTACTCAAAAGCCCTGAACGGCGGCCAGTACCCGCTTTCTGTACTGGCACTCAATGCCAGCGCCTCTCAATTGTATCGTGCAGGCGTTTATGGCAATACCATGACGACAAATCCGCGGGCACTGGATATCGCGGTGACTGTGCTGGCCAATGTCACACCCGAATTGCGCAGCAATATCCGCGAGCGCGGCCGGGAACTGTATGAAAAACTCATAGATTTGCAAAACGAGCTGGGTGGACTGATTACCAAGGTCCAGGGAACCGGCCTGCTTGCCAGTGCCGAGCTGGATAGTTCGAAATTCAGTAGCTACGGCGCCAACTCAACCGAGGAATTCATGCGTAAGGCAGGTATCAACGTCATCCATGGCGGTATCAATGCGCTGCGCTACACACCATCGTTTGATATCACCAGTGAAGAAGTTGACCTGATCATCTCCGTTACTCGTGATGCACTGCTCAATGGCCCGGTGAAAGTGGCGGTTGAACCAAACAGGACAACCAGCGCAGCAGCCTGAATTAGCAGGTTTTAAGACAGCTGGACAGTACCGGGAATACAGTTATGGCCCATATGAAACCATTGCCCGCCGAGACCTCACCAGAGCTCAAAGATGATTTTGAGATCTTTGATAAAATTCTCGGCTTTGTGCCAAACAGCCTGCTGACGATGCAGCGCAGGCCAAAAATGGTGACGGGCTTTGGTGAATTGACCAAGGCTGTCATGGACCCTGAGGGTTCAGTAGACCTCGGCCTGATGCGTTTGATCGCGCATTTCTCAAGCCGGGCGGCCGGTTGTCAGTACTGCGAGGCACATTCGCTGGTAGCCGCCAAAATTCATGATATACCCCAGGAAAAGCTGGATGCCATCTGGGATTACCAGACCAGCCCGTTGTATTCTGAAGCTGAACGCGTTGCGCTGGATTTTGCCCTAGCAGCGGGCTCGGTACCCAATGCGGTTGATGCGACGCTTTTTTCGCGTATGAAAGCGCATTGGTCAGAAGACCAGATCGTGCAGATACTTGGCGCTGTCTGCCTGTACGGGTTCCTGAACCGCTGGAACGATTCAATGGCCACTGATCTTGAAGAAGCACCACGTAAAATGGGAGAAGATGTTCTCGCCAGTGGTGGTTGGACCGGCGGCAAACACGTTAAAGCATAACATTCAGAAAAACCGCGACCAGGCGGAGAGGCCAACCCGGTCGCGGAAACCCACGGTGGTTTTTACATGAACATGCGCGCAATGATGTGCGGCATGAAAAACATGGCTGAGAGCAGCACACTCCCCCCGATCACGTTGATCAGCACCGACAATACGAATTTAAGCAAAGACGCCTCATCCTCAAAAGAATGATCGTTAGCAGCGTTTTCTTCGACTCCGGCTTCATGTCCCGGTAAATACCTGGCCTGGTTTGTTACGCGTGAGGCAGGTTGATAGATTGCCATTTGCATATGTGCTTCTCCTGTTTGTTGGAATACAGGAAAACACAGGTGTTTCTCAAATCATGAGAAGGTAGCTTTTCGGAGGGAAATACCGAAACGACGTCGGGAGAATGCGCAGCGGGTATCCGTGATCCGGTGGTGGATCAGCCTGCTCTATGAGTGATAAATCTCAACCGTTTTAGCGGCCGCCTCCGCCACGGCCTGGCGTAATGAATCCGGCGAAATCACTTCCACTTCCGGACCATAGCGCATGATATCCATGACCAGTTCACGGGCGCTTGAAAACGGCAGTTCCAGGGTCCACGCGCCGTCCTCATCAAAGCTGCCCTGTTGGTCGGGATGCCATTGCTCATCGGCGATCCAGCGGGACATTTCAGGAGTGAACTTCAATACTGCCCGGTGCACGGCCGGACCCGAAAAGATGCCATAGGAACTGTCAAAATGACCTTTCAGAACCTTGGCTGTAACCTCTTTGGCCTTTTTATCCAATAGCGCCTGGCCGCTGATCCGCTCCAATGAAAAACTGCGAAGCCCTTCAGCCTTGTGGCACCAGGCATCCAGGTACCAGGAATTGCGGTACTGGGTTAGCCTTTGCGGTGATATGTCCCGCTCGCTGACGTCATCCTTGCGCCGCCCATGATATGAGATATGCAATTGATGACGGCCGATCAATGCTCCCATCACATCCTGAAAAAGGTGCTCGGGGACGGCCCTGCCGGCCACTGACTGGATATGGATACGTGATTGACTTTCCTGGGCATCAACACCCTTTTGTTGCAGCAGTGATGAAATACGCCCCTGCAGCGCCTGCAATTCGCCTTCCAGCAGGCCCGGCTGCACATTACCCAGCACCTGTCGGGCCGTCAGCAAGGCCTGTAATTCAGCCGGGCTGATCCATATACCCGGTAATTCAAAAGGTTGCTGGTAACTTCTGTCATAGAAAAACCCGCGGTTTTCCGAGTCCTGCTCAAGGGGAGCACCCAGGTAATCACGCAGTTCTGCTATCAGGCGGTAAAGTGTGGCTTGCGAACACTCCAGGCGCTCCATTAAATCCTGCCGCGAGATCGGCGTACGCCGTTGGCTCAATATATTGTGCAGATGGTATAAGCGTTCAACTTTCGACATGTTCGGTGCTACATTGCTGCCACTCGGGCGGCGATATACGCCAGCGCTTTTTTGATACCTTCAATACTACGCTGCTTGCCCATCAACCACAGGGTTTTATCAATCGAGGGAGAAACTCCGGAACCGGTCAAAGCCACCCTCAAAGGCTGGGCTACCTTACCCATACCCACATCAAGTTCCGCAGCCACGGCGTTGATGACACCGTTCAGTGCATCCGGTGTCCAGTCATCCTGGGCCTCAAGCTTCTCCAGCAACAGTTCCAGCGGGCGTTGTGCAACCGGGCGCAAATGTTTCTTGGCCGCGTTTTCGTCCAGTTCCTGGTAGCCTTCGAAAAAGACACGGCTTTGAGATGCCATTTCCTTCAGGGTTTTCACCCTTTCAGACTGTACACTGACAATATCCTCAAGTGATGGACCATTGCTGGTGTCAATGCGCTGGTCATTGAAATGCCATTCCAGGTGGCGTGCAACCTCCCCTGCCGGCAACGTTTTCATGTAATGCTGGTTCAGCCAGTCGAGCTTATCGGTATTGAACGCAGAAGCCTTGCGGTTGACATCCCTGATATCAAAAAGATCGATCATTTCCGCGACACTGAAGACCTCCTGGTCCCCATGCGACCAACCCAGTCGCACCAGGTAATTCAACAGCGCCTGAGGCAGGTAGCCATCATCGCGATACTGCATGACACCCACGGCGCCATGACGCTTGGAAAGGCGCGCTCCATCGTCACCCAGGATCATCGGAACATGCGCGAACACAGGGGGCTCAGCGCCCAGGGCGCGGTAGATATTAATCTGGCGCGGAGTGTTGTTGATATGGTCATCACCACGAATCACCTGGCTGATCTGCATATCCATGTCATCAACGACAACGGTAAAGTTATACGTTGGTGAACCGTCCGGACGCGCAATAATCAGGTCATCCAGTTCTTCATTGGAAATGCTGATACGTCCGCGAACCAGGTCATCAAAAACCACGTCACCTGTTTGCGGATTGTGAAAGCGAACCACGGGCTTGATACCCTCGGGTGCGGTTTCAAGATGACGGCACCGGCCATCATAGCGGGGCTTGATGCCCTCTTTCATCTGCTGTTCACGCAGCTTTTCAAGGCGGTCCTTGCTACAGTAGCAATAGTAGGCCTTGTCCTCGTCGAGTAACTGCTGTGTGAGTTCGGCATAGCGCGCAAACCGGTCAGTCTGGTAATAAGGGCCCTCGTCATAATCCAGGCCAAGCCATTCCATGCCATCCAGTATGGCCTGAACCGATTCTGGTGTGGAGCGCTCCAGGTCGGTATCTTCGATACGCAACACAAAGACACCTCCGGCCGCTCTGGCCTGTAAGTAGCAGAAAAGTGCAGTGCGTGCGCCACCCACATGAAGAAAGCCCGTTGGGCTGGGTGCAAATCGGGTTTTTATAGTCATTACAAAAAGATTGCTCAATATCAATTCAACAGGGCGTGAATTGTACATCGCATGCCCTGACAAGGGTATGCTTATCAAGTGTGCGAGAAATGGGATCTGAAACCAGATGCACCGTCAGGACTCCCCGTGGAAACCCACTCCTGCGATATTTTTCCGCTAAATTACATATACTTATGCTAACTTTCACCATATAACACCAGCTTTGCTATAATGATTCGAAAAGTAACTGGTTTTGGCCTTTGGAAATTGCAGCTTTTAAACAATGGAAACAAAAGGCCAGTCTCGGGTTGGCCTTCATTCTATTGTTGCCTTTTCTATACTCCGGTCATGATGACGCATCGCTTCTTGAACAAGCCGAAAGACGCGGCAGCATCACCCTGTTAACCCGCAACGGCGCCAGCAGTTACTTTATTGGCCCCGAAGGCGCCACCGGACCGGAGTATGACCTTGCAGCCGCATTCGCGGATTTCCTGGGGCTTACACTCGAGGTAAAGATTGCCGATGAGTTCGGTGACCTGGGGAAGTTATTGAACAGCAGGCAGGGCGAACTGATCGCCGCCAACCTGACCCGCACACCTGAACGCGAGAAAATCTTCAATTTCGGACCGGATTATGCCGAGACACGAACAGTTGTGGTCTATAAGCGCGGTAATAAGCGGCCACGCAAGCTGCCGGACCTGGAAGGCATGCGCATAGCCGTCATCGCGGGCTCCAGTTACGAACTGATGCTTAAAAAAGCCCAGGAGACACTGCCAGGCCTGGAATGGACTGCTGCCAAGGACATCGGTATCGAGGGTCTACTACTCGCCATCGCCGACGGAGAACTGGATGCAACATTGGTGGACTCCAATATTTTCAAACTCAACAGTCCGTTTTATCCGCGTTTGAAAGTCGGCTTTACACTGGAAGGCAATCAGCCACAGGCCTGGGCATTTGAAGGCGGCAATGACCTCTCCCTGGTGGAACAATCAAAAGCATTTTTTGCAGCCGCCAAAGAAAACGGCATCCTGGCCCAATTACAGGCCAGCTATTCTGCTAAAGATCATGACCTGGATCGCGTTGGCATGTTCCAATTTATGAAACAGGTCAGGAAACGTCTGCCGCCTTTGTTACCCCTGTTTCAGGAGGTGGCGGCGACCCATGACCTGGACTGGCGACTGATCGCCGCAATGGGTTACCAGGAGTCGCACTGGGACCCGCAGGCAACATCGAGGACCGGCGTGCGTGGAATCATGATGCTGACCCTCAGAACTGCAAGCCAGCTTGGTATCAATGACCGCCTTGACCCCAGGCAGAGCATCGAAGGTGGTGCGCGTTATTTCCTGCGCATGCGCAACCGTGTTCCCGAAAGAATTCCGGAACCCGATCGAACCTGGATGGCCCTGGCCGCCTATAACATGGGATATGGCCACCTTGAGGACGCCCGAATACTGACACAAAAACAGGGTGGCAACCCCGACCGCTGGCTGGATATATCCGAACGTTTGCCGATGCTGAACCAGGAAAAATATTACCGCCAGACGCGTTATGGCTACGCCCAGGGTTTGGGGGCGCAGCAATATGTAAATAATATCCGCAGTTATTTCGACAGCCTGGTTTGGATGGAAACCCGCGCCCATCCCATGCTGATCACGCAGAGGTAACTTGCTGCTTCCCCAGGTATAGACACTCACCTGATTGCTTTTCGATATCCTCCAACCGCGCCTGGTGCTCTTGCAGCTCCAATTCGGTTGCTTTCAATATAAACAATGCAGGTTTTTGCGCATGCAAGAGAACGTCGTCGTCCACGGAGGATACGGTTCGGCTTTCCAGGCTCAAGCCCAGGTCCACCTGACCGCCGGTCATCGCCAGGTACACATCAGCGAGGATTTCCGCATCCAGCAGCGCTCCGTGCAGGGTGCGACTGGTATTATCTACCTCATAACGCTTGCACAGCGCATCAAGGTTGTTGCGCTGGCCTGGGTGCAGTTCCTTGGCCAGCTCCAGCGTATCCAACACCGACGCAACCTCGGTAATGGAAGCATTCTTATACCCGGTCAGCATCAACTCATTGTCGATAAAACCGATATCAAACGGCGCATTGTGGATAACCAGTTCAGCGCCATCTACGAAAGCCATCAGATCATCTGCAATCTCGTCAAAACGGGGTTTGTCGCTCAAAAATTCCTCGGTAATGCCATGAACTTCCAGCGCACCCTGGTCGATTTCGCGCTCCGGGTTGATATACACATGAAACTGGCGCCCGCTCAGTTGCCGGTCGACCAGTTCAAGTGCACCGATCTCAATAATCCGGTGTCCCTGGCGTGGTTCCAGTCCCGTGGTTTCAGTATCAAGAACAATCTGTCGCATCAAGCTTCCTCTATAAAATCTCGTAACCAAACCTATAAGGCTGTGGCGGGGTGTTGCTTACATGACTACCACAAACATCATCTAAAAATCTCGCACACCAACTTCTAAGGCTGTGGAGGGGCGTTGCTTCCCTGGCACGGCATCCAGGCTTCAGGCTTCATTTTCAATGCTGCCAAAATTTCAAGGAATCCCGTTCCTGGCCAATTCATCCGCCCGCTCATTCTCAGGAACCCCTGTGTGCCCCCTCACCCAGATCCACTTTACCTGGTGCCGCTCCAATGACTTTTCCAACCGCTGCCAAAGGTCGATATTCTTGACCGGTTGTCTCCCAGCCGTCTTCCAGCCTCGCTTTTTCCAGCCCTCGAGCCACTCGGTCATACCTTTCATAACATAGGTCGAATCAGTGTAAATCTCGACTTTCGAGGCCCGCTTCAGGGCCTCGGCTCCCTTGATCACGGCCATCAGTTCCATGCGGTTATTGGTGGTTTCAGCCTCACCGCCGTATAGCTCCTTGCGGTGCTTGCCGGAAATCAGAACCGTACCCCAGCCGCCCGGGCCCGGATTACCGCTACAGGCGCCATCGGTATACATGGTGACACTCATGAGGCAATTTCCAGGCTGCTACAGCCATCCAATACTGCATTGGTAACCGCTGTTGCCTTGAGTGGTTTGAACCTCAGGATACTGCCGTTGGCGATATTAGACTGGTGATGACCATGTAAGATGACCCGGTCGGCAAAAGGAAAACCTACACCATGCCAGGTGGCCTTTGGTGCAGGCCGGGAAAAACCGCCCCAACCCATCAGCAGACATTGTTCAACTTTAAACGACTTAGATTTCAAAATAGCATATACCTTGTCCAGCTTGAGCGCCGCCAATTCTCGTTTACGGTTAAATATCCTGTTGCGCAGCCCTGATGAATTCAGGCCGCTAATGACCACATCACCGCCTTCTATCAAAACCCGAAAAGCCTCCGCGACAAACGGTTCGCTGCCATCGCACACCAGGTGATGCAATATCACCATGTCGAAAGTTGCCTCTTCGAACGGCAGTGCATCCAGGCGGCATTTGAGCATGGCCTGCCGGGAGTTTTCATCGGTACTCAACCGCACGATCCGTGCATTGACTGGCGCCTCGAGTTGCAAATCCTTGGCCGCAGCATGTTTCAATACCAGGATATTCTCCGGCCGTCGCCTCGCCAGCAAAGGCCGCAATAATTGCTCCGCCAATGCCTGTTGGGCTGATGGGGCAGTTGGATAATTGCTATAATCAACGACCATGGCGTAACAATTGACTCGCTTATAAACAGCCGTAAGCATAAGGGCAATTCGAACCCTGTCAACCATCAAATTGGGAAAATTTATGCATACCTACAAGCTGAAGATAGATGCTATTTCAGCATTCTCAGATAATTACATCTGGCTTTTGAGCGGCAGCGGCAATGTCTGCGCGGTGGTCGACCCCGGTGATGCGCAACCGGTCATCGATGTTTTGCAACAAAAGGGCCTGCATTTGGGATACATCCTGCTGACCCACCATCATCCCGACCACACCGGTGGTGTGGCAGTGCTGAAAGCCAGGTATGGCGCCGAGGTGTTTGGCCCCGACGACAAACGAATCCCGCACATCGACCGGGTATGCGTGGAAGGTGACAAACTGGTACTGGCAGAGCTTGAAGCAGAGTTCAACGTACTGGAGGTACCAGCCCATACCCGTAGCCACATAGCTTACCATGACGAAAAAACCTTGTTTTCCGGCGATACCCTGTTCAGCCTGGGTTGCGGCCGCCTGTTTGAAGGAACAGCAGCACAGATGCAGTCCTCGCTGGACAAGCTGGCGGCGTTGCCACCCGCTACCCTGAATTATTGCGCACATGAGTACACACAATCCAACTGTGCATTTGCACTGATGGTCGAGCCGGAAAATACTGCGCTGCTGGACCGAGCCAAAGAGATTGATCAGCTTCGAAGCGATGAAAAAATCACCCTGCCCACCAGCATTGGTGAAGAACTTGCCACCAACCCGTTTATGCGCACGCGTGAAAGCAGCGTGATTGCAGCAGCGAGGCGCCATGACCCGAGTGCTGAGGCCGGCGAAACCACGATGGCGGTTATCCGGGCATGGAAAGATCAATTTTAGCGCTTAAAAAGCACGACTTAACGTATCCCAACCATCAGCTTTTTATGACCGTTTTGGGGCAATTCACTTGACCCTGAAGCCACAAACGGGATAATAACCAGCCAGAATAAGATTAAACGGAGCCATCTTGACTTCACGCCTTTACTTAAGCCTGCTTTGCCTGTTTCTCGCCAGCTGTGCAACCACCAAGAGCACTACAACAGAGCCTGAACCGGCGATGGTAGCTGCCGCACAGGAGACCTTACCAAAAGGCGAAGGCGAGTCCATTGACGAGCACCTTTTTGTGCCCGAACTTGAGCCAGTCATTGAAACGGAGGATGAACAGCCGATTCACTATGACAACATCTGGGCGCGGTTGGTAGACAACTTCACGCTGCCCGGTTGTGCCGATCACGAGGTTTCCGTCACATGGGCAGAGTGGTATGCCGATCATGGTGCTTACATGGCGCGCGTGATGAAACGCGCACAACCATGGATTTATTTCATTGCCGAAGAACTGGAAGCCCGCGGTATGCCCGGCGAGCTCGCGTTGCTGCCAATCGATGAATCCGCCTATGATCCCTTTGCATACTCCAGTGGCCGTGCGCTGGGCACATGGCAATTTATCGCCTCTACCGGCAAGTACTATGGTTTACGGCAGGACTGGTGGTATGACGGCCGCAGGGATGTGTGGGCATCCACCCATGCC